>DASSMT010000326.1:0-125329 GCA_035688655.1 Polyangiaceae bacterium
CCGACGGCGCATGCTTCCAGGCGGTCACCGCTGATCAGGCAAATGGTTCCCACCGCACCGCGCGTCCCTCGCAACGCTTGGTGGACGGAGGTCATGAGCTCCAGCACCGAAGCGCTGAGGGAACTGGTCTCGAGCTCCTTGACGGCGCGCGCGGAAGCCTCTGCCGCGCCAGGTCCGTGACCCAGGCCATCGACGACAGCCAGCAAGGTTCGCTCGCGGGTGGCATCTCGGCGCACGAGCACGGCATCGCCATTGACTCGCTCGCCCAGCTTCGGGAAAGAGAGATGCGCAGTCTCGAAGTTCATACCGCAATCTCCGCGACGACACGCGTCCCGCCTGAACCGGTGGTCACATCGAACACGACGGCCAAACGCTTGGTTCCCATTAGTCCTCGACCCAGGCCGGTTCGGCTTTGATAATCGCCCGAGAGTACCTTTGCGAGGTGTGGAATACCGGGGCCTTCGTCGACGGCGGTGATCCCGATGCGCCTGGTCGAGAGCATCGGAACGATTTCGATTCGCCCGGACGTCGCGTAGCTGATGATGTTCCTCGCCAGCTCGCTCACGACCGTGGTGACCTTCTGCGTTTCGAAGCTCTTTGCGCCTATTTCGTCGCAAAGGCGCCGCGCTTCCATACGCGCCGTGATGATGTCCCCCTCGGTCAGGATCGCAATTCGGCAGGGGACCAGCTTGGGAGCCGCCGTGCCTTGGCAGAGCTTTGCGAGATCGCGCGCTGCGCGGCTCAGCTCTGGCTCGGCGAGGAATAGCTTGATCGACTTTTGCAGAGCAGCCACGAGCTCCGCCATCGCCTTGGCCGAGTGCACGCCGCCCGGGCGGTCGCGCGTCGCGCGCTGCACGAGGCTTCTGGCATTCAAGGGCGAGATGTAGCGCTCGAGTGTCTGAATGACGGTATCTAGTTCGTTCATGTCCCGAGCAGCAACGCGGCAGCGATTCGTTCTGCGCGCGCTCCTATCCGAACATCGATGACTAGCGAGAAAGGCGCGCGCTTACCATCGTAAACGACTCTCGCCCTCGAGAGCGCTCTCTCTCGCCCCTTCATCTACCCACCTACGACGCCGTGTCACGCAATTGAGACGAGCGCTGGTCTTTCGAAACTAGGCTTCTTTTACGCAGGCGCAGCTTCACTGTCGAAGATGGACACCGTCGACTCTCGAGCCGATCGAGTCAGCGAGCTGATCGCGGAACGAGTAACCCTGTAGGTTTAATAAGCGGCGCGCGGCCGTGTTGCGCATTGTTTCGCTGCGGTTGCGGCCGGAACCGAGCGGTGCCGCGTTGCTGACGCAGTTCCCCAAGACACACCGGGCTCCTCGGCGTTTGCTCTCGCCGAACGTGAACGCGTCCGTATCACGAGCTGCCTAGTCGGCACTCCAACTGACGAATACCATGCTGACTCCCATGCTTCGCTCGTCAGAGCAGGAGATGCTCGGAGTAGCGCGGTCACTTGCAGCTCTCGAGCTCGCTCGGGTGCGCCATCTTTGGACGCGCGAGCACTCGAACCCGGATGACGATCGCGCGCGGCGCCCGCAACGGCAGCGAGCGAAACCTGCATCATCACTGCATGGGGTGCACGAGGCACCGCTCTCGGCGTGTTTTCCAGGACGCTTCTTCGCGGCGCGCGGCGACGCGGCTCGCGCCGTGGGCTGCTCCTCTGTCGCGCGAATATTGCATTCACGACGCTCGAGCGAAAGCCAACCGCGGCGCCCGAGGCGATTTGCGACGACTCGCAGATGACGCGTGCTACACGCTGTCGCCAGCGGGCGATCTTGCAGCGTGTGAAGCGGCTGCTCGAAGCGCAAGATATTAGTGGGACTATAGTTCTGGCGACCGCGACTCCGGCAGTCAAATAAATGAGCGGGAAAGGTAGGGTTCAGGCTCAGCTTGTTCGCACGGCTCTACTTTTCTTTCGGCCCGAGGGACTCGATGCGCAATTGCGGGATTTTCAAGGCTCAGCCGACTGTCATGGCCATGGCAGTGGTTTGCCTAGCCGTGCTGATCAACGGCTGCAGTGGCGATCCGCAAGCGACTCACTCGATCCCGGGCTGCGAGACGCACGACGTGACTCCGTGCGATGTCAGGAGTGCCGCGTGTGAGCAGTCGCGCTTCGAGCTCGCTGCGTGCCTGCGCGGAGCGGTGGGTGGTGAGCCGCCGCCGCTCACCCTGATGACCGAAGAGCAATACATCGCCTCGATCAACGGCTCCAGTGAAGGGCGGGATCGGCTCACGAATCGCCACTACGAGCTCGCGTTGACTTGGCTGGGCTTGGCCCAGCAGGGCTCATTCGACTTCGTGCCGGCCACCAAAGAGAGCGTTGCGAGTATGGTCGGCACGTATCGCTGGCGGAACAGGGACCTTTTGATCATCGATCACGGAAAGCCGGGCGACGACGTCGCGTCCAACGTGGTGCTGGTCGCGGCGATGATCCGCGCCCTGCGCGACCGCGACATCCAGATCGGCACTTGGTCGACCGTGGTCGGGATTTACGACGCCGATTCCACTTGGGGAGCCGACGCCATGTGGTTCGGAGAAGCGCGCTTCTTTTCGAACCGCTACCAGGTGGTGGCAGAAGGCCGCGACCCGGCGACCGTCGACGAGTACGCGCAAATACAGGCCGCCATTCGCGAGGACATTGCCTGGATCCGCTCGCAACCATCGACGTACGTTGCGACCAACACGCGCTTCCCGCCGAACTTTGGGGCGCGCGCGGCGTACCTGGCGTGGCACCGAGGTGGTGCGGAGGCGATGAACTACCTGTACGGGGACAAACTCATCACGCAACAGCTGATGGCCAGCGAGACCGAGGAACACCCCGCGCCCAAGCTGAAGTACCACGCTCGGCCGCGCGCCCCGGAAGAGTGGGATCAGGATCCAATCGTCACGGCATTCGGCGCGTGGGGTTTGTACTTGTCGCTCGGCCGAAATATGGACTCGGACGCGGCCTGGTCGCTTGCGCTCAATTGGAGCGGAGAGCAACTGTTCGTCTACAAGGCCGTCGCGCCCAGCGAAGACACCGCGCTGGTCTGGCAGCTCGAGATGGCGGATGAAGATTCGGCATCGGCGCTTGCCGATGCGCTGACGTCCGGGATCGCGGGCGGCCAAGTCCAGCGCGCCGGAACCTTCGTGACCCTTGCCGTCGCGAGCGGCGAGCACCCGCTCGATTGGGCGTTCGTCAGCGATTGAACGCGCCGGGTAATCAGCCGTTCGCCAGGGCAGCGAGCGCGCCCGCCGTCACGCGACAAATTCGCCAATCGGGTAAAACGCTGGCGCCTAGGCTCTGATAAAACGCGATCGCACTCTCGTTCCAATCGAGGACGCTCCATTCCAGGCGACCGCAGCCACGGGTGTGCGCGATCTTCGCGACTTCGCCGAGCAGCGCTCGGCCGATCCCGCGCCGTCGATGTTCGGGGAGAACGAAGATGTCTTCGAGGTAAAGGCCGCGCTGGGTGAGGAACGTCGAGTAGTTGTGGAAGAAGAGCGCGAACGCTAGCGGCTGCTCGTTGGCTTCGACCAGCAAGGCTTCGGCTGCGGGTCGCGGGCCGAACAAGTCTTGGGCCAACTTTTCGGCGCTACCAACGACGGCATGGCTGAGCTTTTCGTACTCGGCGAGCGCTCGAATCAGGGCGAACAGCGGCTGTTCGTCGCCGGGTCGCGCGGGGCGGATCAGGAATTCATTCGGCATTCGTTGCTCGCTCAGTGGCTGGCGAGGCCCGGCGCTGAGGACGAGCCGGGCGTGTCGCGCACGAAATGGCGGATCACGTGCAGGATGCGTGCGTCGACGGCGGCTTGGTCTTCGCCGGACTGTTTGAGCTGGGCTTTGCTGACCTGCAGTGAATGATCGCCGGCGTCGACGGCGAACAGTTTGCTTGGGGCGTGCATCTTCTTGCGCACTTCGCTGAGGCGCTCCAGCGGGCAGAGCGGGTCGCGCGTGCCCTGTACGAACAGGATCGGCGTTTGGAGCTCGAGCAGCACTTGGTCGCGGACTTTGCCGGAGTTGCCGGCGGCGACCAGCGGGTAGCCCAGGCACACGAGCTTCGAGACCTCACGCTCGAGTGCGACGTGGCAGCCGATGCGCGAGCCCATGCTCTTACCGATGAGAATCAGATCATGGTTCGGGTGCCGCGCTTGCGCGGCGTCGATGGCAGCCAGATGCGCTCGAATCAAGACCGGCTGCGAGTCGGGCGCGCGCTTTTTGCTCTGCATGTAGGGGTAGTCGAAGGTTTCGACCACGCCCAGGGCGCGCAGCAGCCCTGCCCAGCCCTGCATCCAGGGGTGGGAGGAGGGGGCGCCTGCGCCATGGGCAAACACGAATAACAGCGGCGCCACGGGCTCATTGTCGCTAGCCTGACGGCGTGGTCAAGGCACGCGGCGATTTCGATGACGGCCGGCGCTCGGCGCGAGTCGGGCTGGTGGCCGATCTCGAACACCACGACCAAGTGATGCAGCGGGCGCTGTCTACGGCGCGGGTCTCCGTCTGGATCGGCACTGCCAACGTCAAGGACATTCGGCTCGAGGCGCCGATCGGCACTCGCGCCCGCGCACGGGGCGAGTATCTGTCGATCACGGAGCAGCTGACGGAGCTCGTGCGACGTAAGGTCGAAGTGCGCATTCTGCACGGCGCGCTGCCGTCGCGTCCCTTTCGTGAGTCGCTCTCGAAGAGTCCGGAGCTGCGCGCCCCGCGCTTTCAGATGCGTCATTGCCCGCGCGTGCACCTGAAGATGATCGCGATCGACGGTTCGTATTTGTATTTGGGCAGCGCCAACTTCACCGGTGCAGGCTTGGGCGCCAAGGCCGAGGGGCGGCGCAACTTCGAGCTCGGGATCAGCACTGACGATGACCTCCTGCTCGATGCGGCGCAAGCTCGCTTCGATCGCATTTGGCGCGGTCGCGAGTGCGGCAGCTGTCGCTTGCGGGCACAATGCCCGGCTCCGCTCGATACCGTGCGCTGAGGGGTCCGCTTCTGCTAAGACTCCGGCCCATGTCGCCGCGCCGTCCGTTTCTCAGCTTCGCCCTGATTTGGGGTCTATTCCTAGCGGGTTGTCACAAAAAGCCCGACCCGAAGCTGGTGTACGTCAGCGCCGAGGGCAGTGGAGAAGTGATCGTGGTCGATCCCGAGGGCGGTGCGGTGCTGGCGCGCATCGCCGTGGGCAAGCGGCCGCGCGGGCTGAAGGTCTCGCGCGATGGGCGCACCCTGTACGTGGCGCTGTCCGGCTCGCCGCGCAGCGGGCCCAACGTGGACGAATCGAACCTGCCGCCGGCAGATCGCAGCGCGGACGGGATCGGCGTGGTCGATCTGGTCGAGCGCAAGCTCGTGCGCACGTTACCCAGCGGGCAAGACCCCGAATCGTTCGATCTCTCGAAAGACGGCAAGACCTTGTTCGTGTCCAACGAAGAGACGGCAGAGCTGACCGTGCTCGATTTGGAAAGCGGGCAAATCGTGCGTCGGGTACCTGTCGGCAAAGAGC
Organism: Polyangiaceae bacterium; assembly: GCA_035688655.1. Lineage (GTDB taxonomy): Bacteria > Myxococcota_A > Polyangia > Polyangiales > Polyangiaceae > PMG-095. The sequence continues at coordinate 5,480 of DASSMT010000326.1, forward strand.
CCGAAGGTGTCGCTGTTCGCCCGGATGGCAAGGTGGTCTACGTGACCTCGGAGCAGGACGGCAAGGTCACTGCCATCGACACCACGACCTTCGCCGTGCTGGGTGACGTTCCGGCGGGCATGCGCCCGCGCGCACTGGCCTTCAGCAAAGACGGCAGCGTTGCCTTCGTCAGCAACGAATTCGGCGGCACGCTCATCGCGTTCGACCCGCGCACCAATCAAGCGTTGAGCACCGTGCAAATCGAAGCCAAAACACCCAACGGCCAACGGCCAATGGGGCTCGCGCTGTCGCCCGACGACAAGCAGCTGTACGTCGCGACCGGTCGCGGCGGAGCGGTCGCCGTGGTCGACGTCCAGAAGCGCGAGTTCGATCATTTGATCGACGGCGTCGGCGCGCGGCCGTGGGGGATCGCCATCGCTGCCGACGGCAAGCACGTCTTTACCGCCAACGGTCCGTCGGAGGACTTGTCGATCGTGGACGTGAAGAGCGGCAAGCTGGAGAAGAAGGTGCAACTCGGCGGCTCGCCCTGGGGCGTCGTCACCGGCGGTGGCTGAGCCGCGTTGCGGTCAGCTCACTGCGGGCAGCTCTTGATGCTCGTGATCCAATCGCCAATCAACTTCACGGCGGGCGCGTGGATTTCGTACGTGCCGATTTGGGGCATGCGGCCTGGGTCGTCGAGCGTGTTCATGCGCAGGTACGCGACCGATTTGGCGGGATTGTTGGGCACGAGCAGCTTCGAGTCCGGCACGCCCTGATCGCCCTTGACGGGGGGCGAGTTGCACACCTTCGTGTCCTTCAGCAGCGTGTCGAAGCGCAGATCGAAGGCGACTGCACCCAGATCACCGTTGTCCGGACGATGGCAGTACGCGCAGTTGCCATGCAGGTACGAGCGCGCGGCCTTGTCGAGCGCGGCGTCGTCGGTTGGCGTGCTGGCGAGGGGGTCGATGAGCGCCGTCTGGTAGGGCGCGGACGGCGGAGTATCGAACACGTCCTTCGCCTTGAACGTGTCCATTTGGTTGGTTGCGCCCACCATCACGTTCATTTGCCGAGTCTCGGGGCCCAGGGTGAAGCCGCCCGCTGCGTTGTGGCATTTCATGCAGTCGACTCGGTTCGGGTAGCTCCAGGGCACCATCGTGCCCGAGCCGCCGTCGACCATGACGTGACGGCGCTCGTCCGGCAGCACGGTTGCGTCTTTCTGCGCAGCATCCCACTGGTATGAGTAGCCCACCCAGGTTTGCTCGTCGTGACGCACGAACATGCGCGTTTCGACGATCTTATTGTTGAACAGGAAATTTTTGAGCAGAACGGCCCCAACTGGGAAAACCCATTTACCAGTGTCCGCCGCGTCGAGGCATTCGCTCGGTTTCGCCGCGCAGTCTTTGATGTGGATCTTCTTTCCCGCCGGGATGACGAAGCCGCGTTGCTTGGCTGCGGAGTCCGACCAGAGCGGACTGTTCACTTCGTACGGGACCACGCGCTCGGCGAACTTGGTCACGTCAGTCGGGCTCATACAGCCGGTGAGGCTCAGTTTTTCGATCGGTGCGTCGATCGGCGGGGGAGTGCACTCGCCCACGGTCGCTTGACCCGCGCTGCCGGCAGTGCCGCCGTTGGCCCCGCTGCTGCCGCCCGTGCTGGACGTGGCCCCAGCACTGCCACCCGCGCTGGTCCCGGAAATTCCGGCACTTCCGGCAGATCCTGCAGCTGCGGCAGGTCCTGAACCCGCGCTCGGTGCGCCCGCGGAGCCCGCGCTCGCGCCCGCGCCGGAAGGGGCGTCCGTGCTGCTACATGACGAAACCGAAAGGATCAGACCGAGACAGATCGCCATCGATGCAAGCGAACACTCGCTCTGCCCGAGATGTTTCATGGACCCAAACTAGCCATCGCCGAAGCCCTCGTTCAACGTCTATTTTGAGTAGGGGGTCGAACATTTTGTGACCCGTTTTCGATTGCAGATGGCGGTCACACGTAAAGTGAGTGTCAAGACGTGATGAATCTCGCGTTCGGGGTGGCGCGTTAAAACCTCGCTGCAGGGCCCGTATTTTGCGCGATCACGAGTTGACCACCGTACGCTTCGAAGGCACTGTTTAGCTCCGATTTTCGCGCGCATAGCGCTCGTTGCTTAACGCCTGGCGCCGCGCTCGGCGCTCAGCGCCACATCCGGAAAGAAAGTGAGTTTGCCGTGACCGAACGTCTCCACCGCACGAAGCGCGCCGCGCACCTCAACCGCCTCAATCAGGGGCTCGGTCTCATCGCGTGCGCGGCTGGGCTATTCGGCGCTACGCAAGCCTGCGGCTCGAACGGAAGCGACAACGGCGCTCACGCCGGCAGCGGCAACCTTGCAGGCTCGAACAACGGTACCGGCGGCGGCAGCGCGGGCTCGTCGGTTGGAAACGCGGGCTCGCCGATTGGAAACGCGGGCAGTCCCGGCGTTGCCGGCTCGGGCAGCGCTGGAGCCCCAGTCACGGGTGGCGGGGCGCCCGGTACGGCTGGCGGCAGCTCGACCGCTGGTTCCGCAGGGACTCCGCCGGCCGGGGGCAGCGGTGGCACTCCTCCGGTGAACCAAACGGACAACGTGCTCCAGCGGAACAACAACGCTTCGCGTGATGGTCTGTTCGTGCAAGCGAAGTTCACCAAAGCCGCCGTCCCGATGATGGCCGCCGACGCCACGTTCAATACCGGCGCCAAGTTCACCGGCAACGTGTGGGCTTCGCCGCTGTACCTCGCACCAGCGGCCGCCGGCGGCAAAGGTCTGTTCTTCATCGTCACTACCGGTAACGACGTGATCGCCATCGACGAGACCAGCGGCGCGACCGTGTGGACCAAGAGCATCGGTACTCCCGCTCAGGCGAACGGCGTCAACTGCGGCAACATTCACCCGCTCGGCATCCTGAGCACGCCCGTCATCGACGAGAAGACGCGCACCATCTACGTGGCAGGTGCCGTCGGTGACACGAGCACGATCCAGAAGCACGTGATCATGGCCTACAACGCCGACGACGGCAGCGCGAAAGCCGGTTGGCCCGTCGACACCACGGGCATGATGTCGGGTAGCGTGAGCTTCACTGCGCCCCCGCAAAATCAACGCAGCGCGCTGTCTCTGGTCAACGGCAAGGTGTACGTCGGGTACGGCGGTCACATCGGCGATTGCGGCCCGTATCACGGCTGGATCATCGCCGTCGACGCGGCCGATCCGACCAAGAAAGCCGGCTGGGCCACGCTCGGCCAGGGTGAAGCGATCTGGGCAGCCGGTGGCTTCGCCTCCGACGGGACCAATCTCTTCCCCGTCACTGGCAATCACACCGGCAACTCGGGCGGTGATTCGCGCAGCACGTCGGACAGCGAAGCCGTGGTGCGCTTGTCCGGCATGGCAGAGGTCACGCGCAACGATATGAACATGTACTTCCCGACCTCGTGGAAGACCATGGACTCGTCGGACGCCGACTTGGGCGGCAGCAATTCCGTCTTGCTGCAGGTCGGGAGCACCAACTACGTCGCAGCGGTCGCCAAAGACGGCAACATGTACCTGCTCAACCCGACCAACTTGGGCGGCCAGGGCGGTCACGTGATGACGTTCAAAGTTTCGAGCGGTGGCGCGATGGCGGTCAAGACCTCGCCGACCGCGTTCAAGACGGCCAAGGGCACGCACTACGTGTTTTCGACCGACTCGGGCGCGGTGTGCCCCGGTGGTGCCGGCGGCAAATCGATCGTCTCCGTGCTGCTCACGGCGGGCAGCGACGGCAAGCCCACCGCAAAGTCGGAGTGGTGCTCGGCGCTCACGGGCGCGGTGACCGCGCCGATCTCGACCACGACCGACGGCACCGCGAACCCGCTGGTGTGGTACGTCGACAGCGGCAAGCTCACCGCCGTCGACGGTGAAGACGGCACCAAGGTCTTTGCCAGCACGGACACGTGCGCGGGCGTCCGTCAGTGGACGTCGCCGATCGCCACCAAAGGTCGCGTCGTCGTGGGCGGCGACAAGAACCTGTGCTCTTGGTCGGTCAAGTGAGAGGCTGAGGCTCCGCGCGCGTGCGCGGAGCTCGCACTCAACGCAAGTACGCCAGCCGGAAGAACTGTGCCCGGCTGGCAACGCCGCATTTGGCGTAGATTTGCGTCACGTGTTGGCGAATCGTCTTGGGGCTGTTGTTTTCGCGCGCGGCGATTTCGTTGCTCGACAGGCCCTCCAGCAACAGCCGCGCGACCGTGAGCTCCTTGTCCGTCAACTGCGCGCGGGCGAGCAGCTCTTCCACGGCGTGATTGAACGGCACCGCGCTCTTCAGCACTCGCTCGATCGCTTCCAGCAACTTGGGCGCGCGAAACGGCTTTTCCAGGAAGTGCGCGGCGCCTTCATTGAGCGCGATCTTGAGCTTCTCCACGTCCGCGTAGGCGGTGATGATCACGACCGGGGCGCGCACGCCTCGAGCTCGTAGGCTGGTCATCAAATCGAGCCCGCCTCGGCTATCGGCACCGAGCACCACGTCAGTCACCACCAGATCGATGCTCGTGCTGCGAGTCAGGCTCAGTGCTTCGACGGCATTGGCGGCAGTGAGCGCTGCGTAGCCCGCGCGCTCGAGCGCGCGTCCCAGGAGCTCGCGGGTGTCGAATTCGTCTTCGACGAGCAAGATCGTCTTCTGCGCATTCATGCGTTGTCTCGCAACGGGAGCTCGAGGCGAAAGCATTTGCTGGCCGCGGGGTCGAGCGCGAGCTCACCGTGCATGGCGCGCGCGAGCGCGCGTGCGATAGGTAAGCCGAGCCCCAAGCCGTGGCTCTTGGTCGTGCGCAATGGATCGAACAGAGTGGCGCGCACGCTCGGATCGAGCGCAGGGCCATCGTCGGCGACGCGAACGATGGCGCGATCGGCTTCCGTACTCAACGACAGCGTGACCACGCCGCCCCGTGCGGCGCGCAAGGCGTGCAAGCTGTTGTCGAGCAAGTTCTCCAAGATCGCCCGCAAATAGCCAGGATCTGCGTTGATCGTCACAGGGGCGGGGCACTCGGTGTGGACGCGGATGCTCGTCTCGCCGAGCGCACTGACGTCGGCCGCCAGCGTCCCGAGCACGCGTTCGAGCGCGATCGGTTGGGCCTCGGGTTCGCCGCCGCCTTGCATCGAGCGCAGCGTCTCCAAGTGTGTGAGCGCGCGCCGAACTTGCGCGTGCGCGCGTTCCACGAGCTCGGCCCGCTGGCTGCTGTCGTCGGCACACGCTTGATATTCGTCGAGCAAGAGACCGAGCGCGTGCAACGGGTTGTTCAGCTCGTGCAGCACGGCCGCTGCCAGCACCCAAACCGCCTGGTCACGCTCTACCTTCAAGAGCCGCGCTCGCAGCGCCTCGGCACGCTCCGCTGCCTCTTCGGCAGCCGCCAGGCGTGAGCGCCAGCGCCGTTGATGAATGGACAGGCCGATCAAGCCGCCCGCCAAAACCGGAATCAGATGGTCGATCAGCGAGTGGGCGCTGGCGAGCGGCTCGCTCAAGGTGCCAGCGCTCAGCTTGGCCTCCGAGACCAAGTCGAAGCCGACGTAGATCGCCCCGGCGAGCACACCGAGGAGCACGTAGCTGACGAGCGGCCATTCCTTGGGTCGGGACACGAAACTCCGGGAATTTCATAGCACGGGCAGCCTTTCCCGCCGACAGTCCGACACTTGCCCGATGCGCGGAGGGCCCCCGACCACGTACGTTCCCCATGCGATGAAAGCGCTGAGCGTGTCTTTGCTTTTCCGGCGCTGGCCGTTGCTTCTGACCACCGTGGGCGCAGCTTCACTGCTCGCGTGCTCCGGCTCGGACGCCAAAAGCAACGACGCCTGCACGCCCGATGACGCAGATGGCATCATCGACGAGCCCGTCATGCCCCAACTGACGGTCAGCGACACGGAGTTCCTGCCCAAGATCGTGACCGCGCAGAACTCGTCGCACGTGACCCTCGAGTTGCTGAACGCGGGCACGAAGCCGCACAGCTTCGTCGTCGATTGCAAGCCCACCCCGAACAGCGACGGTTGCCCGATGCAGTCGTGCTTCCCGAGCGAGGCCCGCATCGACCCGATCGCGCCGGGCGCGCGGGTGACGGTCGAGTTCGTGTCTCCGCTGGTCGAGGGCATCTACGACTTTCACTCCGACGTTCCGGAGGACACTGAGCTCGCCCCGGGCCAGTTCGTCATTCAGTGAACCCTAGGCACTCGCGATTGGGAGGCGGGTGCGCGTGGCTCGCGTGCGCGCTTTCGACCGTCTCTGCGCGCGCCGAGCCGTCCGCGCCGGGAGCGCCGTCCGCGCCGGTCGCGGCGGCACAGCGGTCGTCCGCGCTGCCCGAGTCGACGCCGCAGCGAGCTTTTCCAGAACAGACCACGCCCGAGCCGGCCGCGCAGGAAATCGAGGTGCGCGGCGTGCGTCCCGAAGCCGCGCGTGGGGTGGGGGATTTTCGTCTGCGTCGAGAATTACTCACGGCCTCCCCTCGACAGCAAACCAGCGAGCTGCTTTCGGCGGCCCCCGGGTTTTTCGTCGATCACGAAGATGGCGAAGGCTTCGGCAACGACGTTTATCTGCGCGGCTTCGACATGGACCACGGGTCGGGCATCGAGATGCGCGTCGGCTCCGTGCCGCTCAACATTCCGACACACATCCAGGGCCAAGGCTACGCCGATGCCAACGTGATCATCCCCGAAGTGGTGTCACAGATCCGGGTGCTCGAGGGCCCCTATGATCCGCGCCAGGGCGACGCGGCGATCGTCGGCAGTGCCTACTTCGATTTGGCGGTTCCCGAGCGCGGCGGTTTGCTGCGGGCCAGTTACGGTTCATTCAATCAAAAGCGAGTGCTCGGGATCTTCGCGCCCCGGGCAGCGGGGCCCGAAACCTTCGTCGCGCTGAGCTTGCGAGACACGGACGGCTTCGGGCAAAACCGCGCAGCGCGAGCGGGCACGCTCAACGCGCAGTACGGGGTCGACTTGAGCGCGCGCGATCACCTGCGAGTGCTGGCCATTGCTCGCGGGGCGAGCGCCGCGCTCGCGGGGGTGGTTCGTGAAGACGACGTGAACGCGGGCAGAATCGGCTTTTACGATTCGTATCCGTATTACGCCGAACACCAGTCGGTGCGCGCCGATTCGCTGATCCTGGGCGGCGAGTTGCGGCACCTGAGCTCGACGGGCGCGGTGTTCCGCGTCGCGCCGTGGCTGATGTGGACCGACTTTCGCGCGCGCCAAAACTACACCGGGACGCTACAGAGCTCTCGCACGAACCCAGGTCAATTCGGCTTGGGCGATTTGTTCGAAACCAAAAATCGCGAGACGGCCGCGGGCTTCAGCGCCTCCGCCCGCAGCCCCGTGCAGCGCTTCGGCGCAAGCACGGAGCTCGGCATCGAACCCGGGATCTATTTCCGCGCAGGTTTCACGGACCAGAGCAAAAAGCTGCTCGAGCCGCAGGATCTTTCGCCATGGGACGCCCGGGCCGTAACCGGACTGCGCACCTTCGACGCCGGCGCCTATCTCGACTTCGAGCTGTTGCTCTGGAAGAAGCTGCGCGTGTCGGGTGGCCCGCGTGTGGATTTCTTGTCGGTCGCGATCGACGATCGCTTGGATAATGGCAGCTCTTCGGCGACGAACGCGGATGGCGCACAGCGCACCGCGACCGGGTTCTCGGTGGGGCCGCGGCTCAGTGCTCAATATGCGCTGGCAAAGTCGCTGTCGTTCGTTGCTTCCTATGGCGAGGGCTATCGTTCGCTCGACGCCGCGCACTTGCGCCAAGGCGCAACGCCGTATTCGAAGGTGCGTTCGGCGGAGCTCGGCGTGCGGGCCCAGCTGCCCAATGAGCGGTTCAGTTCGACCTTGGCGCTGTTCCACACGACGGTCGGCAACGAGCTGGTGTTCGTCGCCAACAACGGTGGGCTCGAATCACAGAACGCCAGCGTGCGTCGCGGCATCGTCGCCTCGATCGTCAGCAAGCCCACGCGCTGGCTGCTGGCTTCCGCCTCGCTGTCGATCAATGATGCTCAGTTCCAAACGCGAATCGCCGGGATCTCGCATCACGTGCCGAGCGTGCCGCCGATCCTTTTCCGCAGCGACGTGAGCGTGCGCGGACGCCTGGGCAGAGTTTGGCAGCGACCGCTCAGCGGGCGGCTCGGGGTGGGCTACACCTTTGCGTCTGCGCAGCACCTGAGCGATGCGGTGCGCGGCCCCGAAATCAACGCCCTGAACGTGGGCTTGGAACTGCGCTCCACCGCCGTTGCCGTAGGAGTGGATGTCTACAATGCTCTTGGCCTTCGCCTCGCGGACAGCTCGGACATCTATGTCTCGAATTGGAGCCTGATGCCGGGGCAACAGCCCGCATCGCAGGCGATCCACTCGATCGCGGCACCGCCGACCAGCGTGCTCGCATCACTCACGGTTTATTTCTGAGTGAGGTGCGCCAGCGCGCGCACGGCCGACGTGGACGAATGTGTCGCGTGTGTCGCCTGGCGTTTGCACCCTTTCGAGAGTGTTTTCAAAAAGTTATCTGTCTTGACCGTGCTGGGTGTGCGAGCTATTCCTGAACTTCGCCAGCCGTTTGGCTGGACCTGAAAGGCACGAATTCATGAACTGGGAAACGCCGAGCTTCGAAGAGATCGACATGAGCGCGGAGATTGGTTCGTATCAGGGAGAAGACGACAACGGTCTGTGAGCGGGGCCGATCGCTTCGCTGTGCAGCCGCGTGTTCTCGCGCGGCTGAGCGACGGTCGCTGGCGCGCTTCGGAGGAAGATCGTGCTAGTTCGCGTGTTGGGCTCCGCGGCGGGAGGTGGCTTCCCCCAGTGGAACTGCGGTTGCCCGAATTGCGTCGGCGTCCGCCGCGGCAGCATTCGCGCGCTGCCGCGGACGCAAGAGTCAGTGGCGGTCAGCGCAGACGGTGACTCCTGGTTCTTGCTCAACGCATCGCCGGAAATCCGGCAGCAAATCGAGAGTTTCAGCAAACTGCACCCGCGCTCGCAACGCGACACGCCGATCCAAGGCATCGTGCTGACGAACGGGGATTTGGATCACACGCTCGGACTCTTGTCGCTGCGCGAGTCGCAGCCACTCGCGCTGTACACGACCTCGCGCGTGCATCGCGGCTTCAGTGAAGGCAACGTGCTGTATCGGACGCTGCAGCGCTTCGAAGGCCAAGTCACGTTGCACACGCTCGAGCTCGGCGCACCCGAAGAGCCCCTGCGGTTGCTGGGCGGTGCCGCGAGCGGCCTGCATATGCGAGCGTTTGCCGCGCCCGGCAAAGCCGCGTTGCATCTCGATCAATCGAACCCTCAGCCAGGGGACAACATTGGCGTCGTGATTCGCGACGAGTACAGCGGCAAGCGGCTCGCTTACATCGCGGCCGCGGGAGCGAGCTCGGCAGAGGTTGCGACGGCCGCGGCTTCGGCAGACGCCGTGTTTTTCGATGGCACGTTTTGGTCGAGCGATGAGCTGATCGCGCTGGGCGCTTCGACGCGCCGCGCCGAGGACATGGCGCACTGGCCGATCGGCGGCCCGGGAGGCAGCCTCGAATTCCTGCGCAGCTTGCCGGCCGCGCGCCGCATCCTGATCCACATCAATAACACCAACCCCATTTTGCGTGAGGACTCTGCCGAACGCGCCCTGGTGCGTGCGGCCGGGGTCGAGATCGCGTTCGACGGCATGGAGCTCGAGCTATGACTGAGCGTGCGCCCCTAGCTGCTGCTGATTTCGTCGACTGGCTGCGTCGGGAGGGCGCAAACCGCTACCACGACAAGCATCGCGTCCACGTGCTGATGCACCAGGGGAAGCTGAGCAAGGTTCAGCTTCAGCAATGGGTGCTCAATCGCTACTATTATCAGACGCGAATCCCGATCAAAGACGCGCTCATTTTGTCGAAATCGGAAGATCCCGTGTTTCGTCGCGCTTGGATCCGGCGCATTCACGATCACGACGGCAACGCGCCGGGCGAGGGAGGTCTCGAGCTCTGGCTACGGCTGGCCGAGGGCGTGGGGCTCTCACGCGCGGAAGTGGAGGGCTTGGGTTCGGTGCTACCGGGCGTGAAGTTTGCGTGTGATGCGTACGTCAGCTTGGTGCGCGAGCGAAGCCTGCTCGAAGCCGTGGCGTCGTCGCTGACCGAGTTCTTCGCACCTGACTTGATGAGCCGCCGCATCCAGGCTTGGGAACAGCACTATCCGTGGGTGGACAAAGACATGCTCGCTTACTTCCGCTCGCGCGTCCCGCGCGCCGCGCGCGATTCCCAAGAAGCGATTGCGTTCGTCGTCTCGCAAGCCACGACCTTCGAGCTCCAAGAACGCTGCATCGCGGCTCTGATCCGCAAGACCGAGATTCTGTGGCACTTGCTCGATTGCGTGCAGGCCGCATACGTCCCCGGATCTTCGGGGGCCGCGTGAGCACGGAGGCGCCGAGCCTCGAGCTGAAGCCGAAGCTCGCGCCGAAGACCAAGCTTCGCCTGGACGCGAAGTCGGGCAAATACATCCTGCTCTATCCGGAAAAAGGGCTGCTCCTGAATCCGACGGGCGCGGCAATTTTGAAGCTGTGCGATGGCGAGCAATCGCTGTCCACGATCATCGCGGCCCTGGCCGTGGAGTTTCGGAGCGACGCAGAAGTGCTGCGTCCGGAGGTGCTCGGCTTCGTGCAAAGTCTGCTCGATCGCGGCCTGCTGCAGGTTCTGCCGTGAGCAGCGAGGAGCGGTTGTACACGCTGATCGCGGAGCTGACGTATTTGTGTCCGCTGCGCTGCGTGTATTGCTCCAACCCAACCCAGCTGGCGGCTCACCCGGACCGTCTGAGCACCGCGGATTGGCTGCACGTGTTCGAGCAGGCAGCGAAGCTCGGGGCGCTGCAGCTCAACCTGAGCGGCGGCGAACCGCTCTTGCGCCGTGATCTGGAGGAACTGGTCGAGGGCGCTCAGGCCCTGGATTTTTATAGTAACCTGATCACGAGCGGGCAACCGCTGAGCCGCGAGCGCTTGCAACGGTTGAAACAAGCCGGGCTGAGCAGCGTTCAGGTGTCGATTCAAGACAGCTCGCCCGCACCAGCCGAACGCATCGCTGGACGTGAGTCCTTCGAGCAAAAGCTGCAGGTCGCGCGTTGGGTGAAAGAGCTGGGGCTGCCGCTCACCGTGAACGTGGTCCTGCACCGGCAAAATCTCGACCGAATCGCCGAAATCATCGCCTTGGCCGAGAGCTTGGGCGCCGATCGTCTCGAGCTCGCCAACACCCAATACCTGGCATGGGCGCTGGAAAATCGCAGCGCGCTGCTGCCGAGCCGCGCGCAGCTCGACCGCGCGCGAGAGGTTGCCAAAGCCGCGAAGGAACGCCTCAAGGGCAAGATCGAAGTTTTGTTCGTGCTGCCCGACTATTACTCGGACCGACCCAAGTCTTGCATGAGCGGTTGGGGCAGGCGTTACCTGCTGGTGAGCCCGGACGGACTGGCCTTACCCTGTCACTTGGCGCACACGCTGCCGGGTATGAACTTCGACAATGTGCTCGAGCGCTCGCTGGACGAAATCTGGCACCACTCTCCAGCCTTCGCAGCGTTCCGTGGCCAAGCTTGGATGCCGGAGCCGTGCCAGAGCTGCGAGCGCAGGGAGCTCGATTTCGGGGGCTGTCGCTGCCAAGCGTTTCAGCTCACGGGCGATGCGGCCAACACGGATCCCGCGTGCGCTCTGTCGCCGCACCACGCGCTGATCGCCGAAGCGCGCGCTCGCGCCCAAGACCCGGCGTTGATTCCGCTCGCCCTGCGCTATCGCGAAATCCGCCGCTGAGCGAGGCGATTTGTGGCAGCGCGCTCGTGCACGGAATTTGCACGAGCTAGCGCGATGAAGTCGCTCAAAGACAACGCGCTCTGGCAGGTGGTGAAGGAGACCGGCACGGCCTGGGACGAAGACAACGTGACTCGTCTGGCCGCATCGCTCGCGTACTACACGCTGCTCTCGATCGCGCCGCTGATCGTGTTGGCGGTGGCGGTGGTGGGCTTGGCTTTTGGGGAAGAAGCAGCGCGGCAGCACATCGCGGGCGAGCTCAGCGGCGTGGTCGGGGCGGGGGCGGCCAGCGCCATCGAGTCGATCGTGAAGAACGCGCACACGCCGGGTAGGGGAGTGTTCAGCGTCGTGGTGGGCATCGTGGTGCTCTTGTTCGGCGCTTCGGGCGTGTTCGGCGAACTGCAATCGGCTTTGAACACGGTTTGGGACGTGGCACCCAAGCCCGGGCGTGGCATTTGGGGCGTGGTCAAGGATCGCTTCTTTTCTTTCACTCTGGTCGTGGGTGTGGCGTTCTTGCTGCTGGTGTCCTTGATCGTCAGCGCGGCGCTCACCTGGGTGGGGCAAGTGTTCGAGCACTCGCTACCCGGCGGCGCGGTGGTGTGGCAGGCGCTGAATTTCTGCATTTCGATGGCGGTCGTCACCGCCTTGTTCGCGCTCATGTTCAAGACCTTGCCGGACGTGAAAATCCAATGGAAAGACGTCTGGATCGGCGCTGCGGTGACCGCCGGGTTGTTCACATTGGGCAAATTCCTGCTGGGCATTTATCTCGGCAGCGCCGGCGTGGCCTCCGCCTACGGAGCCGCCGGGTCGATCGTGGCGCTGGTCATTTGGGTCTATTATTCGGCGCAAGTGTTGTTGGTCGGTGCTGAGTTCACCGAAGCGTATGCGCGTCACTTCGGATCTCGCATCGAGCCCGACGAGCACGCCGTGTTCGTCGAGCGCGCACGAGCAGAGGCCGCGCGACAGGACGATTCCGGAAAGCTAGTGGCGCAGCGCGAACACTGAAGACTCGAAGTTCTCGAGCAGATCGGCGACGTCATCGTAGATGGCGAGAGCGCCGCCCAGCGCGGAGTCGGGGTGACCACCGGAGCGCAGCGCGATCACCGGCACGCCAGCCTTGATGGCCGCTAGAACATCGTACGGCGTGTCGCCGAGCATCACGGCCTCGCCCGGCGAGCAGCCGGCCTTGGCCAACGCCACTTGGACGATGTCGGGATCGGGTTTGGAGTGCTTGGCGTCGGCGGCCGACGTTTGCTGCTGAACGAGCGGGAGCGCGCCGCACAGCTGCAGCAAGGGTCGCAGGTCTTGCTCGCTCGCGGAGCTGGCCACGACCAGTTCCAGGCCCAAACCGCGGAGCCGACGCAGCAAGGCCTCTGCCCCAGGGAAGGCGCGAATTTGCGGCAAATACTGGCGCAGGAAGAGCGCGCTTCGTTCTTTCGCCAGGCGTTTCGCCTCGTGCGAGTCTTCGGCCAGACCGGTGACTTCGGGGATCAACTTGTCGCCACCCTTGCCGATCAGTTCGCGCACCCACTCGAAGGTGGCTGGGTAGCCGTTGCGTTGGAAGACCGAAAGCCAGGCCTGGGCGTGTGCGTCATTGCTGTCGACCAACGTGCCGTCCACATCGAGTAACACCGCTCGGAGCGTCTTCATGCCAAAAGCCTTCGTTCGGATTCGACGCTGTCCACATCGAATTGACCATCTGACCACGAGACTCGACGTACGGGGCGACCGTCGTTCAGCAGGCTGCTCGCGCCGTAGTCGCCGCGCAGGCGCGCCAAAGCTCCGAACAGGCGACGCGGGAAGAGCGCGGGGACCGCGCACTTTCGGGCGTAAAAGGAGGCTGCGGGCAGCCCGCTAAGCCCGCTCCGCCAAAATTCGGCGATCAGATGATTCAGATGCTCGACGCTCAGTCGCGGTTGGTCGGCGAGCGTGATCAAAAGCGCGTCGCTGCGGCGCTCGCTGGCCCAGGCGACCGCGGTGCGGATCGACTCTGCCAGTCCTCGCTGCCAATCCGGACTCGCGACGATTGCCAAGTGCAACCCGGCAAGCGCTCTGCGCACGGGTTCGGCGTGCGCACCAACGACCACGGCCACCGCCGCTACGCGTGAACGGCAGACTCGTTCCGCGACCGAACGCACTAACGGCCGCCCCCGATGCAGCGCGAGTTGTTTGGGGTGACCGAGACGGCGAGAGCCGCCCGCGGCGAGTACCGCGCACGCCACCTTCGGACTCACGCGGTCCTCGCGTTGGCCAGGGCTGCTGGCACACACAGCTCGGAGACGACGCGATGAATGGGCTGATTGCCGGATTCGGACAGCGGCAGGGCGCTGGTTCCCGACAACACGGCTTGAATTTCGGCGAGGGCGGCGAGCGCAATCTGCGCGGGAGTCTCCGCGCCGAGGTCGAGTCCGAGGGGAGCGTGCAGACGCGCCCGAGCTTGCGCGCGCGCGGCTGGATCCGGCAGCAACTCACGCAACATCCGTTCGGTTCGGCGTCGCGGCCCGAGCACCCCGATGTAGGCGGCGCGCGAAGTGAGCAGCATCTCCAAGGCCTGGCGATCCGTGGGGTAGTGATGCGACATCACGACCGCCACCGCGGCACGGCGCGCGGCCAGCTGCTCGGCGCTGGAGGCGACATCGCCCAAGTGGACGCTCGCCTTGGTTGCAAAGCGCTCGCGTACCGCGAGACGCGCGCTGGCGTCGCATACGGTCACGCCCAGCCCCAATGTCGCCGAAAGATCCACCAGCGGTACGGCGTCCGGACCCGCACCGAACACGAACAAGTGCGGTGGCGGCTCGATCAGCTCCAACAAGGCCGCAAAGCGCTCCGTGCGCAGCGGCCGAGTCCCCGGATACGGCTCCGAGAGCAGCCGGCTCGCGCTTTGCGCGAGTTTGGCGTAGGCCGCAGCGTCGAGCCCGTGAGCAATGACCTTTCCCGCCTGATCGAGCGTGAGCCGAGCCCCAATCGGAATGCAGGCCGTGTGCGATTCGAATACGGTCGCGAGCACGGCACGCCGCTCGGCGCTCAGACATCGTTCGAGCACCGCCAATGGTGCGCCTGGTGGGTCGAAGCTGGCGCGCTCGATCAAGATGTCGAGCGCGCCGTCGCAGCCAGTACCGAGCGGGGATGCTTCGTCTTCCAGCGTGGCGTCGACGTCGCGATCGTTCTCGAAGCGAACGCAGACCGGGCGTTGTCGCGCAAGCCACGGGCCTTTGCGAACAATGCTGGCTTCGAGGCAGCCGCCGCTCACCGAGCCCGCGAGCACCCGACCGTTAGAGAACAGCATGCGCGCTCCGGGACGGCGATACGCCGAGCCTCGAACTTGCATGACCGTGGCCAGCCACAGCGGTTCGGCCAATCGCTCGTGTTCACGCGCCGCGCGACAGATCCGGGAATGTTCCGACATCGGGCAAAGCTCCTTCACAGCAATTTGTCGAGCGTGATCGGCAAGTCCCGAATCCGCTTGCCCGTGGCGTTGAAGACAGCGTTGGCGATTGCGGCCGTGATGCCCGTGATGCCGATTTCCCCGATGCCCTTGGCGCCAATCTCGTTCACGTGCGGATCGTCTTCGGGGATCGTCAGCACTTCCAGCGCTGGGACATCCGCGTGGACAGGGACATGGTAGTCAGCGAGATCTCTGGTCACGACGCGCCCGGAGTACGGGTCACGCACCGTGTGCTCCTGCAGCGCGAAGCCGATGCCCCAGACCATGCCACCGAGAAACTGGCTGCGGGCGGTCTTCGGATTCAGGATCTTGCCGGCGGCAAACACGCCCAACGCACGCGCCACGCGCACCTCACCCGTGTCTTCATCGACGCGCACCTCGACGAATTGTGCCCCGAAGGAGTGCAGCGAATGACTCTTCCGTTGCTCCTTTTCCTTGCTCGTGGCTTGCGCGCTGATCTCCGGCTGGCCCGAGCGTTCGAGCAGCGCCGCGAGCGAGTCCCGCTTGCCGCCCAGTGAAAGCTCGCCCGCGCGGCAGCTCACGGCGGCGGCGGGGAAGCCGTGCAGCGGGGACTTGGGGTCGGCCACGGCGCTCGCGATCAGCTGGTCCCGGAGCGCGAGTGCCGCCAGTTTGACTGCCGAGCCCGTGCGGGATGCCGTTTGCGAGCCGCCAGAGACGGGCGTTTCCGGTAGCTCGGTATCACCCAGCTCGAAGCTCACGCGCTCGACGGGGAGCCCCAGCGCGTCTGCCGCAATCTGGGCCATGATCGTGTACGTGCCGGTGCCGATATCTTGCGAGCCGGCTTGGACGAGCACGCGGCCATCCCGGCGCAGCCGTGCGCTGGCCGAAGCGGCGCTCTGGGGCGCGGGGTAGGTGGCGCTCGCCATACCGAAGCCCAGCAGATAGTGGCCATCGCGCATAGTGCGTGGTTCGGCGTGGCGCTTGGCCCAGCCGAACCGGGCCGCGCCCTTTTGATAGCATTCGCGCAGTGACTTGCTGGACCACGGCTTGTCTTCACCTTCGTCTCGTTCTGCGTAGTTACGCAAGCGCAGCTCGATGGGGTCGATTTTCAAGGCCACCGCGAGCTCGTCCATCGCCGATTCCAAGGCAAAGGTGCCGGTCGATTCACCCGGCGCGCGCATGAATGTGGGCGTGGGGACGTCCAGTCGCTGCAAGCGATGCGAGGTGCTGACGTTCGGACAGGAGTAGAGCATGCGCGTTTGCACCGCCGCGGGCTCGACGAATTCATCGAAGCGCGAGGTCTCGGAGCGCGATTCGTGCAGGATTCCTTTTAGTCTGCCATTGCGGTCGGCGGCCAAGACCACGCGCTGAATGGTCGGGGGCCGGTGCCCGACGAGCGAGAACATCTGCTGCCGGGCGAGCGCCAGTTTCACCGGCCGATCGACGACGCGCGCTGCCAGCGCCGCGAGCCCGACGTGCGACCAAGGGCTGCCCTTGCAGCCAAATCCGCCGCCGACGTAGCGCGAGACCACGCGCACATTTGCGGCCGGGATCCCGAACAGCGTCGCCACTTTCCTTCTGACGCCGAAAATGCCCTGTGAGGTGTCATACAGCGTCACGTGCTGGTCGCCCTGCCAGACGACGGTCAGCGCGTGCGGCTCCATCGGGTTGTGATTCTGGACCGGCGTGGTGTACGTCTGATCGAGCCGCAGCGCGGCGTCGCTCGCTGCACTGGCGAAGTCGCCCCGTGTGGAGTCCGCGGGCCCGGCAGGACCCGCCTTTTCGGGCGCGTAGTCGTCGGCGCTCGTGCTCGAGAGCACGACGCTGGGAGCGCTCGACTCATAACGCGCGCTGACGCGATTGGCCGCCTCTTGCGCGCTTTCCAAGGTCTCCGCGACGACGACCGCGATCGGCTGATCGGAGTAGAAGATCTCCTTTTCTTGCAGGACCTGCAGCTTCCGATCGTTGGCTTCGGTCTTGGTCTTCGCTCCGGGGAGCACGGGCGCGGTGTCGGCGGTGATGATGCGAATCACCCCCGAGACCTGCTCGGCCGCGTGAGTATCGACCGAAAGCACCCGGCCGCGTGCCACGCTGCTCGTGACAATCAGCGCGTGCGCCAGATTGGCTACCGGAATTTCCGCAGCATATGGCGCTTTTCCTCTGACCTTCAGCGGCGCGTCGAGGCGATCGATCGGGCGCCCCACGCTCTCGTCCTTCACGCGATACCTCCGGCCGCGCTGAGCGCACGGACGATCACCCGCTGTCCGAAGGTGTCGTCTTCGGAAAGTCCTTCGATGGTCGTGATTGGCGCAGGGCCGACCATGACCGCCAAGGTCAGACAGGCATTGACGCGTCGACCATCGACGAGCACGGTGCAGGCTCCGCATTGCCCGTGATCGCAGCCCTTTTTCGTCCCGGTGAGTCCGAGCCGCTCGCGCAGCGCGTCGAGTAAGGACACACGCGGCTCGAGCTCGAGCAAATGGGTTTGCCCATTGATGTGCAAGGTGATGGGTCGACTCGCTGCGGACTGGCGCAGGGGCGCGGCGTGGGATGTCACGGTTTTTTCGGTGTCACGACAGCCCTGGGCGGCGAGCAACGCGAACGCACCGACTAAGCTCAGCAGCACGAGCTCTCGCCGGGAGAGCGTGGTGGTGCGCCGCGCTGCCCTGAGCTCCTGACCCGCGGCCCGCAAACCGAGCGCGAGCGCAGCCAGGCCATCGCTGGCCGCTACCACCTGCCGGGCGATGATCAGCCCTTCGCCATTCGCAACGATCAGCGTCAGCTCGTCGCTCGCGACGGGGGGGCATCGCAGGCCACGGGCACGGCGCAACTCGGCGCGGGTATTCGCGTCGCACGGCTCGCCACGACCAGCGATATCGAGCTCATCGTCCGGCTGAAAAGAAAAGGTGACTGCTTCGCCGACCAACAACAACGCCGCACCCAGAGCTCGCAGCTCGGCGCGAACGTTTTCGAGAACCGGCGATTGTCTCAGTGTCAAACAGGGCGCGAACGCGATGACGAGTGGCCGGTCCCGGCTGCCGGCGACCCCGAAGGCTTGCAGGGCTTGGGCGAGCGGCGAGCAGGGGGCGGTCATGACTGTTCAGCGGCTGTCGCGCAACTCGAAGAGCAAGGCCCGTACCGCGCAGCCAACACGCGCCGCGTCGCGAGTCGTGCGGGTTCTGCGAGCGCATTCCAGGAGTGCGTCAGCCCAAATGCCCCGACCCGTGCAAAGTCGACACGACGAAGAGCTCCACGGTTGAAACGCGCCTCGAACTGAAAACTCGCAGGAGCTTGGCACGAGGGATGCAATCAGGGATGCAATCAGGGATCCAATCAGGGATCCAATCAGGGATCCAATCAGCAAACGCAGCTGAGACGCAGGCAAAGACGTAGGCAGCGACGCAGGGCAGCGGCGCACGCAGGGACGCAGGCAAAGAGGCGCGAAAGAGCAAACATGCCGAGAGCAATTTGGAGTGGCAGCTTGGGTTTTGGTTTGGTGCAGATCCCGGTCGCCTTGCACGCCGTCGAGGAAACCGACGATCTGTCGTTGACCTTGCTCGACAAGCGAGACTTTTCACCGATCGGTTACGAGCGGATCAACAAGAAGACCGGCAAAGAAGTGAAGTGGCAGGACACAGTGAAGGGTTACGAATCCGCGCCAGGAAAGTACGTGGTGCTGACCGAGCGGGACTTCGTGGCAGCGAACCCCAAGTCCACTCACCAGATCGACATTTTGGACTTTGTGGAAATGTCGCACATCGATCCGCACTACATCGACAAACCGTATGTGCTCGTGCCCGGCAAGTTCGGCAAGAAGCCATACGTGCTCTTGAGGGAGGTGTTGACGCGGTCGAACAAGGCCGGGATCGCCAAGCTGGTGCTCCGCACTCGGCAGCATCTGTGTGCGGTGATTCCGCACGGGAAGGCGCTTTCGCTGCTTCTTCTCCGCTTTGCCGACGAGCTACGCGAGACCGGCGATCTGGACGTGCCGGATGAGAACCTGAAGCAGCTCGGCATCACCAGCAAAGAACTCGAAATGGCAGAAAAGCTCGTCTCGGGCATGGTGGACGAGTGGCAGCCCGAGCGCTATCGAGACGACTACCGCAAAGACTTGCTGTCGCTGATCCACGCGCGCGCCAAGGCCGGTGACATCAACACCGTGCCAAAAGCAGAAAAGGCGCCGCGCGCCGCAAAACCCGCCAAGGTCGTGGATTTGATGGCGCTCTTGGCAGAGAGCGTGAAATCAGGGCATCATCGCGCGCAGGTCACAGCGCCGAAGAGCGCGCGCGCGCATGGGCGTGAAAAGACCTCATCCGCCAAGCGGCCCGGTAGGGCCCGCACACCGGTTGCTGCACAGCATCGCAAGTCGGCTTGACCGAGTCGGAGTACGCCAGACATGAGCCTCGCGAAGTATCGCAAGAAGAGAGACTTTGCGAAGACCAAGGAGCCATCGGGTAAAGCCGCGCAAAGAGCCGGGCATCGCTACGTCATCCAGAAACACGACGCGAGTCATCTGCATTATGACTTTCGCTTGGAGCTGGACGGCGTGCTCTTGAGCTGGGCGGTGCCGAAGGGCCCGACACTCGACCCGAGCGTGAAACGTTTGGCCGTCCAAACCGAAGATCACCCGCTCGAGTATGGCGATTTCGAGGGGACCATCCCGGCGGGTGAATACGGCGGCGGTACGGTCATGGTTTGGGATCGCGGGACCTGGCAGGCAGAGGGGGATGCCAGGCGCGCCTACGAAAAGGGCCATTTATCGTTCCAACTTCAGGGCCAGAAGCTGACTGGCGGCTGGCACTTGGTGAAGACCCGACGTCCCGGGCAGAAACAAAACACTTGGCTGTTGTTCAAGGCCAAGGACGCGGCGGCCAGACCCGGTGACACGAGCTTGCTCGAAACAGAAGCCCAAAGCGCGCTCAGCGGGCGTGATTTGAAGGGCATTGCCGCCGGCGAGCCGCGCCGCGCGAGCCAAGCGAAACAGCGGGGCAAAGTCGAAAAAAGCAGGCGCCAACGAGCGGCCCCTGGCAAGCGTGACCCGATGCCCGCTCAGATCGAGCCAGAGCTCGCGACACTGGTGAAGACTACCCCCGAGGGTGACGACTTCGTTCACGAGCTGAAATTCGATGGCTACCGAGTGATCGCGCGCATCGAGCCTGGTGCCTCGAAGAGCGTGAAATTGCTCACTCGCGGCGGAGAAGATTGGACCCAGCGCATGCCCAGCCTGGTGGCTGCGCTTGCCGAGTTGAAGGCAGAGAGCGCGATCTTGGACGGTGAGTTCGTGGCCTTGAACGAACGCGGCGTGACGGATTTTCAACTGCTCCAGAACGCATTCAGCGGAGAAAGCCGCGCGCCTCTCGTGTATTACGCATTCGATTTGCTGTACCTGGATGGCGTGGATTTGCGCGCGTTGCCGCTGATCGAGCGCAAGGAAGAGCTGCAGCGCCTGCTCCAGCGCTTGCCGAAGTCACAGACGACCGTACGCTACAGTGAGCACACGCTCGGTGAAGGTGCGCGTTTCTTTGCCGAAGCCGCCAAGCTCGGTTTGGAAGGAGTGGTCTCCAAGCGCGCCCAGTCCCCGTATCGCTCGGGGCGTGGCAAAGATTGGCAAAAGAGCAAGGCCCTCGCACGCCAAGAATTCGTGATCGTCGGCTTTACGGACCCGGGCGGGGGAAGGGCGCATCTCGGCGCACTCTTGCTCGGCGTCCGTCGCGGGCGAGAGCTGGTCTACTCGGGGCGCGTCGGTACCGGCTTCAGCGATCGCTCACTGAAGGACCTGCATGCTCGGCTCGGGCCGCTCGAGCGCAAGACGCTGAAGCTCGAGAATGCGCCGCGTGGCAGCGAAGTGCGTGGCGTGCATTGGGTCGAGCCGCGCTTGGTGGCAGAAGTCGAATACACGTCCATCACGCACGACGGCTTGCTTCGTCATCCGACGTTCAAGGGCTTGCGTGAAGACAAGTCGGCACGACAAGTGGTGTTGGAGCAACCCCATGCCGTGGCCTCACGTACCGCAGGCCGGCGCGAGCCGAGCGGGCGAAGCACAGCCAGGAAAAACACAGCCGTGAGTGCTGCCGAGTCGAAGCTGAGCCACCCCGACAAGCTCCTTTACCCTGAGCTCGGCCTCACCAAGCAGGAGCTCTGGGACTACTACGAGCTGGTGAGCGAGGTGATGCTGCCGCACGTGATCAATCGCCCGCTGACCTTGTTGCGCTGCCCCGAGGGGCGCGCAAAACAGTGCTTCTTTCAGAAACATCCGGGTCAATCGTTGGCGGACGGGCTGGTGCGCGTTCGAGTGCCGTCTGCGGACGGGGCGAGCGAGTATGCAGCCATCAGCGATGCGCGTGGCTTGCCGGCATTGGTGCAAATGGGCGCGCTCGAAGTGCACATTTGGGGCGCGCTGGCGAGCGACGCGGAGCACCCGGATCGACTGGTATTCGACTTGGATCCCGCGCCCGATCTGGACTTCAGCGCGACCATCGCTGGTGCGCAAGCCCTGCGCCGGCTGCTGCAGGAGCTCGGATTGCAGAGCTGGTTGAAGACGACCGGGGGCAAGGGCTTACACCTGACCGTACCGATTGTGCCTGCGGCGACCTGGGATGAGGTAAAGAGCTTTTGCCGCTCCGTCGCCGAAGAGCTCACGCGACGTGAGCCCGAGCGATATTTGGCGACGATGGCGAAGGTCAAGCGCAAGGGCAAGATCTTCGTCGACTACTTGCGGAACAGCCGGGGGGCGACCTTCGTTGCCCCGTACTCGACCCGTGCCAGGGAAGGCGCACCGATTGCGATGCCGATCGAATGGGCGGATCTGTCGCCCAAGTTCGCGCCTGAAGTCTTCAATGTGCGCAGCGCCGCCAAGCTTTTGAAGGCGCGCCGCGTCGATCCCTTCGAAACACTGCTGAAAGCGCGTCAGAAGCTGCCGAGCGCCGCTAAAATGGCGCGTACGCTAGGCAAGTAACGCACGCGCTCGTCTCAGCTACCGAGCGCGGACAACGCCTGCCGAGCGGCGCGTTCACCACTTTCGATCGCGCCCGCGACCGTACCCGGATCTTCGGGAGACGTGGCCTCGCCCGCCAGAAACAATGCACTGCCGACGGGCGCACTCAAAGCTTCCGCGCTCGATGAGCCGCCTGGACGAGAGAAGCCGTAGGCGCCGCGGATGTGCTCATCGTTCGAGAAGTCGTGGTGCTGAATGGGGCAAATGAGCGACGCACTGAGGGTCGACTCCGGCACACCGAGCAAGCCGCCCAGACTCGCCACGGCCAGACGCTTGCGTTGTTCGCTGGATTCGCGCGCAAGCTCTGCGGCTTTGGGGCCGCCGGCCCATGCGGTCCATTGCACGAAGCTGTCATTTTGAACCGCCCAGAAGCTCTCGAAGAGCGCGCTCGGATGATGAACGAATGCATTTCGTGGCGCCGCGTGCTCCGCAAAGTCTCGCCGGAACTGCAGCATCACCCGCGCTGCATGACCCATCCCGAGCTTCGTGAGCGGATCGCTCCAAGCGCGCACCGTGGGTTCGAAGCGCAGGCTTTCACCGTTTTGCAGGGTCGGGAGCGGCACGGTCACGATGCAGGTTCGAGCGCGAATCTCGCGCTGAGAGTCGGCCACTCCGAGCTCGACAGGACCGTGCATCTGCCACTTGACCCAGCTGACCCTGGAGTGCAACCGCACCTCGACGCGAGCTTGAAGGAGCTGCTCCAAGCAGAAGTCTACCAGCGTACCGTAGCCGCCTCGCACACGAAATTGAGCGTCGTCTTCGGCATGGGCGTGCGCGGCAACGACCAAGCTCTGGATGCCGATCTCGGACAGCGGCGCCGCTTCGAAGCCCTCCACGAGCTGCCGAATGCGCTCGCGGTTCGTGCCTTCGATGGCATTCAGCTCCAAGAAAGTGCGAGCGTCCGTGTCTTCGTCCTGCGGCTGGACGTGCTCGACGGCCGCGCTCAGGGCCTGCCAGGGATCGGGCAGCCGGTGAAACGCAGCGCCTTCCTTCACGACATGGCGCTCGGCCAGGGGGATCAGCTCCACGCCGGCCTCGCGCGCCAAACGCAAGGTCGATTCCGGTTTGCCATGCACGAATTCCGCCCCGAGCTCGCTCGGCAGCGCGCCCATGATGCCGGGGACGGTCCAAATTCGACCGCCGACGCGGCTGGCGGCCTCCAGCAGCAACACGCGCTTTTGCGCCTTCGAAACCGCACGCGCCGCGATCAAACCCGCGATGCCGGCGCCGATCACGACCGCGTCGTAGGTCGTGTTCATGCACCGCCCTTGGGGTGCGCTTGGATGAAGCTCCACATGGCTTCGATCGCAGGGGGGCGAAGCGCGACATAGTGCCCGCCGCCCTTCACGGTCCATAGTTCGACCGCGCCGCGACAGTCATCGTAACGTTGGACAGTGGTTTCGCGATCGGGCAAGTAAGGCTCGAGGTCGATGCTGTCCAGGGTGCGCGGCGCGGCGCTGCACGACAACTGCTTCGCCCAATAGTTGGCTGTCTCGAGCGCAGAGCCGTGCTTCGCTACGTCCGCGCGATCGAACACCGTGCCGCCTGCGTAATGCACGATGGGATCGGCATCGCCGTGGATCTCGAGCACCGCGAGCGCGCTGTGCTGGGTGCAGGGAACGTCCGGACCCGGAGCTGCACCTGCCACGCTGACTAGGCCAGCAATTCGATCGCCCACTTCACAGGCCAAACGCTGCGCCATGAAGCCGCCGTTCGAATAGCCGATGACGAACACGCGTTTGGGATCGATCGAAGCGTTGTTCAGATTCGCGTCGAGCAACTCGCGCAAGCGCTTCACGTCGTTGCTGGCGCGATGTTCGAGATCACAGCAGCTTTTTCCCGCGTTCCAGAAGGGGCGACCGAGTGAATCGTGATCGCCCTCGGGCGCCAGGTAAGCAAACCTCTTTTGGTTTGCGATCGAGTTGAGTTGGGCCTTTTCGACCAGCAAGGCGCTCGACACGCCAAAGCCATGAAGCAACAAGAGCAGCGGAACGCGCTCGCCCGCCTGCAGGGTCTCGGGCAAATGCAGAGCTGCGGGGGGATCGAAGTCGTACGCCGGATCCCCGCTGCCGGACCCCACGGTTGCCGCGTTCGGCGTCGGCGCGGGGAGGGGGTTCGGGGCCGCGGCGTGGCGCGTTGCCACTGCCGGCACGCGCGCCGCACGATTGGGCTCGGAGCTGCACGACAAGTGCGCCCCAAACAGGAGGGCAAGGATGGCTGGTGCGAAGCGTTGCCGCACGCAGGGGAGCGAGAGCAGTGCGGACATGGCTCGAGGGAATCCAAATGATGCAAGCATTGAACCAGGATTCGCGCGCAATGATGCGGCACAGCGATTGCAGTCAGATGCAGTCAGATGAAGCCGGAAAAGGGTCAGGGATCGGAGAATTACCATGATTTCTAGCCAATCGAACGAAGCGAATCGCGCGTATCGCGCGTATCAAGACACGGGCATGCCCGCGCCGGAGATCCCCACGCGACGCACGCCGTGGTTCATGAAGGCACTGTGGGCGCTCGCGCTGCTGCTCGTAGTAGGACTGGTTTATTCATTTTGGCGGATTTCCAGCGTGCCCACGCCGCGCCTCGATATTCCACAAACCCGCGGGACAGACACGGGAGAAGGCAGCCGATGAATATCACTACTTCGCTGCGCGCGGTGGCTCTGCTCGCGTTACCTGCTTTCGCATTCATTCGCTGCGGTGGGGAGCGGAAGGTCGCCGAAGCGCCGACGACCATGCCCGCCGCCGAGCCGCCTTCGGATCAAAACCCACAGCCGGATGCTGGAAGCGCACAGACTCCGGCGGGTCTCGATATCGCCACCGGCACGGAGGAGAGCAAGCCGCCCGCCGCGAAGTCGGCCTCGGAACAAGAGGCGCTCACTGACGCGCAAATCGCGGCGATCACCGAAGCCGCAAATACGGCCGAGATCGCCCAAGGCAAGATCGCTCAGGCCAAATCGCAAGACGCGGCGGTGAAGCGCTTCGCGGCGATGATGGTCAACCATCACGGCGAGGCCAAGAAGAAGCAAGCCGCACTGAAGTTGAAGACCGAGGAAAGCGGCGCCTCGACTGCGTTGCGGTCGGATGCCGAAGCCACCCGGGATGCGCTCAACGCGAGCACGGGCGGCGACTTCGACAAAACCTATATCGCAGCGCAGATCAAAGGACACCAGCAGGTGCTCGACACCATCAACGACAAGTTGTTACCGAACGTGAAGGACGAGCGCTTGAAGGCGTACTTGCTGGAAATCAAGCCCACGGTGGAACAACACCTGAAGCAAGCCAAGCAACTGCAAGAGAGCGTCGATAGCAAGAGCTCATCGACACCGCCCGGGGCCAAGACCAAACACCCGGGCTGAGAGCAAGCCATGGCCGCCAAAAAGAAGAGCAAGAAGAAGTACGGAGCGACAGCCGGCAGGACCGTGAAAAAGGTCATGCACGAGAAGAAGCGCGGGAGCCTGCGGTCTGGGCGCTCGAAGAAGAAGGTGAAGAGCCGCAAGCAGGCCATCGCCATCGCGCTGTCCGAGGCGCGTGCCTCGGGCGCAAAAGTGCCCCCCAAGAAGGCTTCGAAGAAGAAGGCTTCGAAGAAGAGGGGTCCCAAAAAGAAGGCTTGAAGGCCGGAGCGAGGTCGACGCGACGCGGTCGTGTCGACCTCACCCTTCGCTGCTCGAGCTCACTTGTGCGGCGGCGGAGCTTTTACCGTCTCAACCTTGGGAACCGGAGGCTTTCGCATTTCCAACTGCGAGCTGGGGCGCTGGTCGCGCTGAATCGGCGTGAGCGTGAGTTTGCGACCCAGGGCGGCCGATTGCACGATAGACTCCATGATTTGCACGTCGGCCAGTCCCTCCTCGCCCGACGGCTCGGGCTCGAGATCTTCCAGGATGCAGCGCGAGAAATGCACGAGTTCGGGCGCAAATTGGTCGTGTCGCGGCGTGGTCGTGGTCGTCGTTTTGCCGTCGACGGTCAGCGTCTCTTCACTTCTTTCGTGATAGCCGTAGGCCGCATCGAGCTGCAGATCACCCGAGGTTCCGACCACGCGGAACTCGGAAACCGGCGCAGCTCCTTGGCTCACGGTGAAATGCGCCATTCGCTCTCCTGGAAAGCGCAACAAGGCCGAGGTCAACTCGTCGGCCGAACCGAAACGAGCGCTGTCACCCGGAACGCGGAATGCCAGGGCCTCGACGGGCTCGTCCTGGAACAGGTAGCGCGCTGCGTTTATGCAGTAGATGCCCAGGTCGAACAGCGCTCCTCCGCCCAGCTCGGCGCGGGTGCGGATGTCTCCCTCGCGCACTTGATGGCAAAAGACCGAGCTGAAGATACGAGCGTCGCCGATCTCTCCGCGACGAAGGCGCTCCACGGCACGCAAGTTGGCTTGCTCGAAGTGCAGTCGATAGGCGGTCATCAGCTTGATTTTCGCGTCGCTGGCGGTGCGCAACATACTGCGACAATCCGCAACGGTCGCGGCCAGGGGTTTCTCGCACAGCACGTGGACCCCGGCGCGAGCCGCACGCTCCACAGCTCGACGGTGCTCGGTGTTGGGGGTGGCGACATACAGCGCGTCGATCGCGCCGCTCGCGAAGATGCGATCGGCATCATCATAGGACCCGGTGATTTTCAGGTCGTAGCGCTGGGCGAGCAAGCTCAGCTTCTGCTCGTCGGACGAGAGCAACGCCACGAGCTCCGAGTTCTCCTCGGCATGCGCGAACGCGGGTAGTACCGCGACCTGAGCGATGTTGCCCAAGCCCATGACAGCGTAGCGAACTTTGCGTTGGTTGCTGGTGGTCATGATCTTCTCCAGTGAATCTCGCCTGGGCTGCGAACTTCGTGCCAAGCTTTCCTTCGTTGTCACTCGACTGCTCCGCCCTTGCCATGTGAGGCGGGCATGCTTCTGTCTCGTGAAGAGCAAAGTCGACGCCGCTACGGGCCGGTCCCGTATCGGCCGACAGTTGCAACGCTTCGTGCTGCAATGCGCGGCGTTCGCTGTCACTGGTTGTCTGCTCGCTGCTCGCGAGCCGAGCGCGGGCGCGTTCGACGTTGGGCGAGGTGGCACGCTGGCCTGCTCCGCGAATCGTCGCTGCCCCAAGCCACGGTCGTCATCGTCACCCTCGATGCGTGCGCTGGCATGAAGTGTTCGAGGGCGTCGAGCAGCGGCTTGCCGCCAGTCACGGCATCGCAGCGCAGCAAGTGCAGAGTGCGGCGGAATTGATGCAGGGTGGCGCTGTTCACTTCCTGGCCCGATATCGCGCGCGTCGCGAGTGAACGCGGCCCCGTCAGTGAGCCGCTACCACGCAGCGGCGGGTTTCGTCCGGACGCGCTGACCGCAGAGTTGGCGATCGCGCATTTGAAGGCCCATGCGCCGAGATTTCTGTTCTTGGGGCTCGGCGAGCCGGACGAATATGCGCACCAGAACGACTACGCCGGCTATTTGAACGCGATCCGCCGCGCCGACGCGCGCGTCGCCGAGGTCGACGAGGAGCTCGCGCGTCTTGCCGCACACGGCACACGCACCGCACTCTTCGTCACCGCCGACCACGGTCGTGCCGACAGCTTCGTCGAACACGGCGCGAAATTCCCCGAGTCTGCGCGGGTCTGGTTGATCGCTTCGGGCAGCGCGGTGCGTGCCGCCGGTTTCGTCGCTGCGCCGAGCGAGCGCCGCTTGGCGGATATCGCCCCCAAGGTCAGACGCATCGCTGGCCTGCCGCGTGATCACGATCCTGTGGCAGGAATGCCGCTCGATGAGCTGCTCGCTTTCGGCGAACGCTGAATCCGTTTGCTGTCGTGCGCGCTACGCTGAGCGCGTCCATGCATGCGTCGACTCGAGCTTGCGGCTTGCTGCTGATCAGCGCGTTGTCGCTGAACCGCGAGCTGCTGGGCGCCGAACCTGAACAGCCCGCGCGCAACGAACCCCCATCACCCGGGGACACGCGGCCCGGATCTGCGACAGCACCTGGTCATGAAGTCGAGTTCGACCTGCTCACCTTCTACAAAGACAACTACTTCATCACCGGCTTCAGCATGGACACCGAAGCCAAGTTTCAGTTCAGCGCCAAGTTCGACATCTGGCCGAATCGCGGCAGGCACGCGGTGTACTTTGCGTTCACCCAAAAGTCGCTCTGGGACATCTATCGAACGTCTCAGCCGTTCGCCGAGAACAACTACGCGCCAGAGCTGTTTTACAGCTTCTTTCACCTGCCAGGGCGCTACGAGCCACAGCCCGGCTGCGGCTTTTTCCTGGAGCGTGCCGGCATCATTCACGAATCCACCGGCGCGTCGGGCGAAGACTCACGGGGTTGGAATCGCGTATATGGCGAGTCGCGCTTTGCTTGCTACGATTCCGCGCGTCGCTACGTGGCACTCACCTTGCAGCTGTGGGCGCCGCCATTCGGAACGAAGGACAATCCGGACATCGCCAGTTACCTGGGCTATGGTGAGCTGTCGCTCGGCGTGGGGAGCGATCGTGGGCGAGGCTGGCTCGGTGACTGGGAGCTCGCCAGTCACGCGCGCAAAGGCACGAAAAATTGGAGCGTGGGCAGCTTGGAGCTCGACGGGCGTTGGCGGCCTCGCTACGGAGACTTTTGGCGTTTCACGCCCTATTTGTACGCGCAGCTCTTCGTTGGCTATGGCGAAACGTTGCTCAGCTACGATCGCTCGACAACCGCATTTCGGATCGGGATCGCCTTCACGGATCTGAGCACGCGCTCGGAGTAGTGCGCGCGGTTTCCGTGTGCGCCAAGCGCTGCGCGAGCCAGCAAGCAAAGAAGACGGCCAACGCGGCGACTCCCAGTGCGCGTGGTGCGAGGGCGGCCAAGCCGGCTTGCGAGAGCCCGGAATTGCCGAGCAGGCTGCTCAGCACGGCGATGCCGAGCACGCCGCCGAATTCGAAAGCGGATTCGCTGACCGCCGCCGCGGTCGCCGCGCGCTCTCGACTGACAGAGCCCAGGATCAGCTCGGTGGCGTTGGCGAAAGCACTGCCCGACCCGGCTCCGAAAGGGATGAGCGCGATGCACAGCAGGACATCGTCGTGAACATAGCTCGCGCACGCCAGCAATGTGGCTCCGACCAAGGCCGCGCTCAGGCTCGCTCCCAACGCGCGCTCGGCACGCAGCCGAACGATCAGCTTTGGCGCGAGCAGCGTGCCGAGCAGCATCGACCCGGTGAGCGGCAAGGCCATGAGCCCCGAATGCAACGCGCCCTTTGCGCGCCCGAGCTGCAGGTATTGAGCGAGCACGAACGAGACACCCGAGAACGCGAAATACCCGAGGAAGATCAGCAGCAGTGCCCGCCTGAAGCGGGGCGTGGCGAACAGCGAAACATCGAGCAGCGGCTGGGGCGCGCGGCGCAACCAGCTCCGCGCCGCAAACGTGCAAATCACGGCAAAGGCGGCGCTGCTGACCACGGAAGGGGAGAAGAAGCCCTGGCTCGGGCCGCTGAGGACGGCGAACAAGCCACCGGCAGCCGCAGCCAAACACAGCGCGGCGCCTCGGAAGTCCAAGGGTTGGTCGCGGCGTGGCAAGTCGGCCGGAACCAGGCGCACGCTGCCCCAAATGCACAGCGCGAGCGCGGGCAAGTTGGCCGACAGTACGGCGCCCGGTCCGCCCCTGACCAAGAGCCCCGCCAGCACGGGCCCGAGCGCGGCGCCGACGCTGAAGCTCGCGGTCCAGACCGCGATGGCCGTCGGACGCTCTCGGTCGTCGAACGAGTGTTTGAGCGTGGCCAACGTGGCCGGTGTCACGCAAGCCGTGGAAAGGCCAATGCACGCACGCGCGGCGATCAACCCGTAACCCCAACCGACGAACGCCCCGAGCAAGGAAGCTCCCGCGAATAGCGACAATCCAAAGAGCAGCACGCGGCGCGCACCGAAGCGCTCGCTGAGCGAGCCACCCAACAAGAGCAGGCTGGCGTAGACCAGCAAGCTGGCCTCGACGATCCAGCGCTCCACTAGCGGACCTGCGTTGCCGCTGCGAGCGAGGGCGGGCAGCGCAGCCACGAGCTTGCTGTTGTCCAGGGCGATGCACGCAAAGCACGCGCTCATCACCAGCAGCAGGCGGTAGCGATTTTCGTTCGGGGATTGGCTGCGAGTCACTTTCGTCGTCGTGGACCGGGGGCGCGCCCGCGACTAGCCCTGCGCTCGTGATCTGATTGTTCATGTAGTATAAACAATCATGCAATTACAGTTCGATGATTTGCCGACAATTGCCCTCTTTGGTCGAATCGTCGAGCTGCGCTCGTTCACGCGGGCAGCGGCCGAGCTCGGCTTGGGTCGAGCTGCGGTCAGCCAGCGCATCGCGCGCTTCGAGGCGCGGCTCGGGGTGCAGCTGCTGCGCCGGTCGACGCGCAAACTTTCGTTGACGGAAGCGGGCATGCAGCTGTTCGAGCACGCCGCCGAATTGGTGGCAGTGACGCGCGCGGCCGAGGGCGCGTTGTCGCAAGGGCAAGCGCCGCGGGGTCGCGTGAAGTTGAACGCACCCGCCACGATTCATCGCGGGCTCTTGGCGCGCGCGCTGCAAAGCTTCCTCGAGCTCGAACCGGCGGTTTCGCTGAGCGTAACGCTCGACGATCGCCTGGTCGATTTGGTGGAGGGCGATTACGACGTGGCGCTCCGGGTGGTGCCGCCGAGCGCCCTACGCGGCGTAGCCCGCAAGCTCGGCACGGATCGCGTGGTCGTGGTCGGTTCACCCGCGTACCTGGCGCGCGCGCCTGCGATCGCGACGCCCTTCGATTTGATTCAGCACTCGTGCCTCAGAAATTCCGCGCTGCCACTGCGCGTCGATTGGCGGCTCGGCACGCGCCGGCAGAGCTTCAGCGTGCCCGTGCGATCGCGCTTCGAATCAGCGGATTTCGAGCTGCTTCACCAAGCCGCGCTGGCCGGTGTCGGGCTCTTGGTCACCCTGCAGATGACGGTGGAGAGCGAGCTCGAAGCGGGCAGCCTGGTCCAGGTTCTGGACGCCTATAGCGCGGCCCCGCTCGGGATCTACGCCATTTTTGCGGAGCGTGGCCGGCCGACCAGCGCTGCGCGCGCGCTCGTCGACCACGTGGCGCGAGCACTGCGCGCGGGGGGTGTCGCGCGTTGAGAACATGCGCCAGTTTATGCGCGGCATGCTGGCCGAACGCCGGGCGCTGCGAGTATCCTAGCGCTGATGAAGCAACGGCCCGGGCCGACCCCGGAAGTACTAATCGCGGTGGGTGAAGTGGGCCGCGAGCTTGCCGCGGCCGGGCCACTGGAGGCGCGCTTGGGGGGAGCGCTCCGCGTGCTCGAACGCCGCCTGAGCGCTGGTCGTTCGGTCGTGTATTGGGCTAATGGCGACAATCGGTCGCTCACCGTGGCAGCGTCCCACGGCCTGGATCCGGACGCTTTTCGACCCCGCTATTCGGCGGGGGCTGCGGGGCGCGTCGCAGCCACGAATCAGCCCGTGGTCGTGCCGGTCTTGCGCCACGACCCCATGGCGCTGTCCGAAATTGCTGATTTGTCTCGCTGGGCCGACATCGGTTGGAATTTGGTCGCGGTGCCGGTGAGCGCTCGCGGGCGCTGCGTCGGGGTGCTCTCGGCCTACTTCCGCCACCGCGATCCGAGCGGCTTCGGCGAGCGTTTGGGTGTGCTCGACGTCGTGGCTGGCCTGATCGGCAAAACGCTCAAGGAGGAAGAAACGCGCCCGGGCAGCGACCCTGCGCTGCTCGAGCTGCCTTTGGCGGGGGTGGGCGCGACGCAGTTCGAATACGCCAACATGATCGGCGAAAGCGCCGTGATGCGTCAAATCTACGAGCAAGTGAGCCAGGTGGCGCGGACCAACGCGACTGCGCTCCTGCGCGGCGAATCGGGCACCGGCAAGGAGCTCGTGGCGCGCGCGATTCACCAAAATTCACCGCGAGCCGCCCAGCCCTTCATCAAGGTCAATTGCGCTGCGCTGCCCGAATCCTTGTTCGAGTCCGAACTGTTCGGGCACGAGCGCGGCGCGTTCACCGGCGCGCATGCCCGGAAAAAAGGCCGCTTCGAGCTGGCGCAAGGGGGGACGCTGTTCTTGGACGAAATTGGCGAGCTGCCGATGACCACGCAGGCCAAGCTCCTGCGCGTGCTGCAGTTTCGCGAGTTCGAGCGCCTCGGCGGCACGGAGACCTTGCGCCCGGATGTGCGCATCGTTGCCGCCACCAACGTCGACATCGAACGGGCCGTGTCGAGCGGGACGTTCCGCGAGGATCTCTACTATCGCATCAACATCTTCACGATCACGCTGCCCCCGCTCCGAGATCGACCGCAAGACATCCCCGCGTTGGCCGAATATTTCATGCGCAAGTTCACGGCCGAGCACCAGCGCAAAATCGGTCGCATCTCCACTGCAGCCATGGATCTGCTGAGCAAACAGCCCTTTGCCGGCAACGTGCGCGAGCTCGAGAACGTGATCGAGCGCGCGGTCGTCGTGTGCAAGGGCTCGGTGATCCAAGAATCGGATTTGCCCGAGGCGTTTCGCGTGGCCGCCGCGGGCAAAGAAAAGCTGACGTTGGTCGAGGCCGTGGAGCGTCTGGAACGGCAGCTGATCGAGGAAGCGCTCGAAGCCGAGGCCGGGAGTCTCGTGGCTGCGGCCCGAGCGCTCGGCACGACCGAACGCGTGGTCCGCTACAAGGTGGGCAAGCTGGGCATCGTGACCAAGCGTTTTCGCCGCTGACGGCACCGACAATTTTGTCGGTTTCGGGGCTGTTAACGACCTGCGCTTCGTTTCAGGCTGTCGATCCACAGCCAAAAAGATGGCTCATCAGGGGATGCGCGAAACAATGTGAAAACAGAGCGGCCGTCCGACAATTCTGTAAGTCCACTCACGAGGGTTACGACAATTTTGTTGGGCGGCGGAAGCGCAGCGGATTTCTGCGGTGTTTCGCAGCTCGAAAATTAGCCCACTTCGAAGGGTGACGCGGCTCGTGGCACGGAGGTTGCTGTAGGGGGTGCCGAAAGAGACGGTCACGATGGAGTTGTCGGTCCCAGTCAAAAGCACCGCTCGCCCGGTGGTGGCGTTGCTCGAAGCGCGCATGAAGAGCGAGCTTTCGCGCTTGGTCGAGAAGCACGGAGGAATTCCGCTGTGTGTTCCGGCAGTGCGTGAAGCACCGCGCATCGAACCCGAAGCCGTGCGTGAGTTGCTCGACGAGCTGGCCGCTGGACAACATGAAATCGTGATCTTCATGACCGGCGTCGCGGTCTCGCTGTTGTTCGAGTTGGCGCAAGAGCTCGGCCGGCACGCTGAGCTGGTCACGTCCCTGCGTCGCATCACCACCGTTTGTCGCGGGCCCAAGCCGACCGCCGCCTTGCGCGGGTTCGGCGTACCGCCGACGCTGAGCGCGCGCGAGCCGTTCACGGCCGCCGAGTTGATCGACGCGCTCAGTGATTTGGAAATTGCCGGACGCACCGCGCTGCTCTTCAACTACGGAGAGCGCAGCGAAACACTCTCGGAGACGCTGCTCGCGCGCAGCGCTGAACTGCGGGAATTTTGGCTGTACCAATGGCAATTTCCGAGCGACGCGGCGCCCCTCGAACAGCTGGTCCGCCGGATCGTCGAGCGCTCGGTCGACGCTTTGGCCATCACTTGTCAAATCCAATTTCGACATTTGTATCAAGTCGCCGAGCGCCTCGACCTGGGCCGGGAAATGCTCGACGCCTTACGCAAAGACGTGGTGATCGCTGCCGTCGGTCCGACCTGCCGCGCGATCATCGAAGTTCATGGTGTTGCACCGCACGTCATGCCCGAGCATCCCAAGATGGGCCCGTTGGTCATGTCGCTGATGCGTTATCTCGATGCCAAGCAAGGCAGCGCTCGTCGCGCTGCGGCGTTGCCTCGTCTGTGAGCACTCTGACTAGACCCGCTTAACTCAGCCTCTGACCGAACCTGGATTGAACGCACGGCGCCTTCTGCGCTGCTCGGAATCGATCTGTCCGCTGTTGCTCAGGAGAACTTCAAAATGGAAAAATCGTCGAAGACCTGGATCGAGGAGTGGAACCCTGACGATCAGACCTTCTGGGAAAAAACCGGAAAGAAGGCGGCTTGGCGCAACCTCGGCTGGTCGATCCTCGCGGAGAATCTGGGCTTCTCTATTTGGCTGATCTGGAGCGTGGTCGCCACGCGTCTGAAGGCCGTTGGTTTCAACTACACGACCGATCAGCTGTTCCAACTCGTGGCCATTCCCGGCCTGGTGGGCGCGCTGATGCGCTTTCCGTACACCTTCGCGGTGCCCAAGTTCGGCGGTCGCAATTGGACGATCGTCAGCGCGCTGCTGCTGTTCATCCCGACGCTGTCCTTGATCTACTTGGTGAACAAGCCGGACACCCCGTTTTGGCTGATGGCCATGGCCGCGGCGACCGCAGGCCTCGGTGGCGGCAACTTCTCGTCCAGCATGGCCAACATCTCCTTCTTCTTCCCGGATCGGGAGAAAGGCTTTGCACTCGGTTTGAACGCCGCCGGTGGCAACATCGGTGTGAGCACGGTGCAGCTGCTCGTGCCGATCGTCGTCGGCTATGGCTTGCTGGAGGCCAGCGAGGGCAAGAAGTTGCACCTGGAGAACGCGGGCCTGCTGTGGTTGCCGTTCATCGCCATCGCCGCGATCGGCGCGTTCATCTACATGAACAACCTGAGCTCGGCGCGCTCGAACTTCAGCGAGCAGTTGGTGGTCGCGCAGCGACGGCACACCTGGATCATGGCCTGGTTGTACATCGGCACTTTCGGCTCGTTCGTCGGCTTTTCTGCGGCATTCCCGCTGCTGCTCAAGACCCAATTCCCGGAAGTGACCTCCAACTTGGCGTTCCTGGGAGCGCTCGTGGGTTCCGTCTCGCGGCCGCTCGGAGGAAAGCTGGCCGATCGCATCGGCGGTGCCAAGGTGACGTTCTGGAACTTTGCCGTGATGACCGTGGCCACCTTCGGCCTGCTCTACTCACTGCAGGTCAAAGATTTTACCCTGTTCCTCAGCTCGTTCCTCGGCCTGTTCGTGACCACTGGCATCGGCAACGGTTCGACGTTCCGCATGATCCCGGTCATCTTCCGCAGCTATCACGCAAAACGCGTGCAAGGTCAGGGTGAGGCTGCGCTGGCCGAGGCGATGATCGTTGCTCGCCGCGAAACCGCCGCCGTCATCGGCGTGGTGGCTGGCATCGGCGCGCTCGGCGGCTACTTCATCCCGCGTGCTTTCGGCGCGTCGATCAAGGCGACCGGTGGCGCGACGGCCGCGGTCAGTTGGTTCATCGCTTTCTATCTGACCTGCGTGGCCACGACCTGGTGGTGCTACCTGCGCCGTTCGTTCATGACCCGGCGCGTGCCGAGCCTGGCCAGCGCCCAAGCCTGATCCTTCCCCTTTTGCTCAATATTCCGAGGAGAAATCTGTGTCCAAGAACTACTTCGAGGGTTCCAAACCGCGCCTGATTGTCGTCGGCAACGGCATGGTCGGTCATCGTTTCGTGGAAGAGGCCGAAAAACGTGGCCTGCTTTCCAAGTTCGAGACGGTGGTACTTTCCGAGGAGTCGCGGCTTGCGTACGACCGCGTGAATCTCTCGAAGTGGTTCGAGGGCAAGTCCGACGCAGACTTGTCCCTCGTCTCCGAAGGGTACTACGAGGCGCTGGGCGTCGAGGTGGTGTGCGGTGACGCCGCGGTCGAGCTCGACCGGGACGCGCGCACGGTCCGGCTCGCCTCCGGTCGGGTGCTCGCCTACGACCAGCTCGTGCTCGCGACCGGCTCGTATGCGTTCGTGCCCCCGATCAAGGGTTGTAACGAACCGGGCTGCTTCGTCTATCGCACGATCGACGATCTGGTGGCGATCCGCGAAGCGGCGCAGACGGCGTCGAACGCGGTGGTGATTGGCGGCGGCCTGCTCGGGCTGGAAGCGGCCAAGGCCTTGCTCACGCTCGGGCTCGAGACACACGTGATCGAGTTCGCGCCGCGGCTGATGCCGCTGCAAGTCGATGACATGGGGGCAGGTGTGCTGCGAGCTCGGATCGAGGAGCTCGGTGTGCACGTGCGCTGCAACACGACCACGCGCGAGATTTTGCTCGATGAAACCGGGCACGTGAACGCACTGCTGCTGGCCGACGGCACGCGGTTGCCCGTCGATATGGTGGTCTTTTCCGCCGGTATTCGCCCGCGTGACAAGCTCGCCCGCGAGTCGGGCCTACGCCTCGGTGAGCGTGGCGGCATTCTGATCGACGGCTCGTGCCGGACCAGCGACGAGCGCATTTTTGCAGTTGGCGAGTGCGCCGCGTTCGACGGCAGAACCTACGGTTTGGTCGCGCCGGGTTACCGCATGGCCGAGGTTGCTGCCGCGACGATCGCAGGCGAGACCCAGGCGTTCGACGGCTTCGACATGAGCACCAAGCTCAAGCTGATGGGCGTGGACGTGGGGAGCTTCGGCGATGCCTTCGGCGCTACGCCCGGCTCGCGCGTGTTCACGGTGTTCGACGGTCACGCGGCCGTGTACAAAAAGCTGGTCGTCTCTGCGGACAAGACCAAGCTCTTGGGCGGCGTGCTGGTCGGAGACGCCTCGGCCTACAGTCAGTTGTTGGTGCACGTTCAGGCCGAGATGAAGATGCCCGAGCGCCCGGAAGATCTGCTCTTCCCGCCGCGCGAGGGCGGAGGAAAGAGCGGGTTCGGCGTCGACGCGCTGCCCGACGCGGCGATGATCTGCTCTTGCAACAACGTCGACAAAGGCGCGATCTGCGGCGCCATTCGCGAGCAAAAGCTGAGCACTCTGGGCGCGGTCAAGACCTGCACCAAAGCCGGGACGAGCTGCGGTTCGTGTGTCTCCCTGGTCGACCAACTGCTGAAGCTGGAGCTGAAGAAGGCCGGCGTCAGCGTCACCAATCACATTTGCGAGCACTTCCCGTACAGCCGGCAAGAGCTCGCGCACTTGATCCGCGTGCAGGGCATTCGCTCGTTCGACGACATGATCGAGCGCCACGGCAAGGGCCAGGGTTGCGAGATTTGCAAGCCCGCCATCGCCTCGATCTTGGCCTCGACCTTCAACGACTATG
Source organism: Polyangiaceae bacterium (assembly GCA_035688655.1). Taxonomy (GTDB): domain Bacteria; phylum Myxococcota_A; class Polyangia; order Polyangiales; family Polyangiaceae; genus PMG-095. The sequence goes on from DASSMT010000326.1 coordinate 42,592, forward strand.
TGCTCGAGCCGAAGCACGCGGGGCTGCAAGACACCAACGATCGCTACTTGGCGAACATCCAACGCGACGGCACGTACTCGGTCGTGCCGCGCTTGGCCGGCGGTGAAGTGACCCCGGATCAACTGATCACGCTCGGCATGGTGGCCAAGAAATACAACCTCTACACCAAGGTCACCGGCGGGCAGCGCGTGGATATGTTTGGCGCGCGCCTCGATCAATTGCCGGGGATTTGGCGAGAGTTGGTCGCGGCCGGGTTCGAATCGGGTCACGCCTACGGCAAGGCGCTCCGCACCGTCAAATCTTGCGTCGGCAGCACCTGGTGTCGATACGGAGTGCAGGACTCGGTGGGGGCCGCAGTTCGGATCGAGAACCGCTACAAGGGGCTGCGCGCGCCACACAAGCTGAAGGGCGCGGTCTCCGGTTGTGCTCGGGAGTGCGCGGAGGCACAGAGCAAAGACTTCGGCGTCATCGCGACCGAGAAAGGTTACAACCTGTACGTGGCGGGCAACGGTGGAATGAAGCCGCAACACGGCGCGCTGCTCGCTACCGATCTCGACGAAGAGACGTTGGTTCGCTACCTCGATCGCTTCTTGATGTTCTACGTGCGCACCGCCGATCGCCTGCAGCGCACTGCCTCGTGGCTGAACAACTTGGAGGGCGGGCTCGAATACCTGAAGAGCGTGATCATCGACGATTCACTGGGGATTGCTGCCGAGCTGGAAGCCGATATGGCCAAAATCGTGGGCAGCTACCAATGCGAGTGGAAGACGACCGTGGAGAGTCCCGAGCGTCTCCGCGCCTTCCGCGCCTTCGTGAATTCCGACGAGCCGGACCCGAGCGTGGCGTTCGTGCGCGAACGGGAACAGCACCGGCCGGCTTCTTGGAGCGAAAAGCGAAGCCTGGTGGAAACACGCAAGATCCGTCTCCCTGTGTTGTCTGTCTGAAGGGGTCACCGAATCATGTCCATGTCAGCCTTGGTAGAAAACCCGCGCATCGCGAGTGACGTCAGCGAGTGGCGCGACGTGTGCGCGATCGACGACGTACTTCCCGGCAGCGGAGTCGCAGCGCTGATCGACGGCGTTCAAATCGCCATCATCCGCACGCGGGATGGCCGCTTCGCGGCGCTGTCGAATTTCGATCCGTTCAGCAATGCATTCGTGATTGCGCGCGGCATCGTCGGTGACCGCGCGGGTGTGCCCAAGATTGCCTCGCCGATCTACAAGCAGAACTTCAGCCTGGAGACAGGCGAGTGCTTGGACGATCCGAGCGTGCGCTTGGCGGTCTTCCCGATTCGCGTCGTTGCCGGCCGGGTTCAAGTTTCGGTGGCGAAAGACTTGGCATGAGCGCTCGTACGGATGCCCCAGCGCTATCCGACGCCTTGCCGCGAATGCTGACGCTTTCCGAGCCGTCCGGCCCGATCAAGACGCACTGCCCGTACTGCGCGTTTCAGTGCGGCATGACCGTGACGCCCAGCGTCGCCAAAGGTGAAGAGCCAAAGGTCCAGGCCGACCCGGATTTTCCGGTCAACCGCGGACAGATGTGCATCAAAGGCTTCACCTCGGCGGCGCTGCTGGATCATCCGCAGCGGGTGCTCGGCCCGCTGCTGCGCGGCGCCGATGGCAAGCTGGCCCCGGCAAGTTGGGACGCCGCACTCGACTTCGTGGCGGCTCGCATCAAGGCCTTGCAAAAGGCCCACGGACACGCCGCGGTCGGCACCTTCGGCAGCGGCGCGCTGACCAACGAGAAGGCCTACTTGCTTGGCAAATTCACGCGCGTCGCGCTGAAATCGCCGAATATCGACTACAACGGACGGTACTGCATGTCCTCGGCGGCAGCCGGGCAGAACCGCGCGTTCGGCATCGATCGCGGCCTGCCATTTCCGGTTTCGGACATCGCCGAGACTCACACGCTGATGCTTTGGGGCTCGAACTGCGCCGAGACCATGCCACCCATCATGCAGTGGGTGTACGAGCAACAGCGGCGTGGTGGCCAGCTGATCGTCGTGGACCCACGCTTCACGGACACCGCGCGCTCGGCCGCGCTGCACTTGCAACTCACGCCCGGGACCGATCTGGCCTTGGCCAATGGCCTGCTCTACTTGGCGATCGAAGAAAAGCTGGTCGACCGCGCATACATTGCCGCGCGCACCGAGGGCTTCGAAGAGGTCGAACGCAGCGTGCGTACGAGTCATCCGGCGTTCGTCGAGCGCATGACCGGCCTCTCGATTGCCCAGCAGCTGCGCGCGGTGCGCATGCTGGCCGAGTCCGATTCGAGCATGGTGCTCTCCGGGCGCGGTGCCGAACAGCAGTCCAAGGGCTCGGACACGGTACTGTCTTTGATCAATTTGATGCTCGCCCTGGGCAGAGTCGGCAAGCCGGCGAGCGGCTATGGTTGCTTGACCGGTCAGGGCAACGGGCAGGGTGGGCGTGAGCACGGTCAAAAGGCCGATCAGTTGCCCGGCTACCGCTTGATCGAGGAGCCCGAACACCGCCAGGCCATCGCCGCGGTCTGGGGTATCGATCCGGCCGAGCTGCCGCGCAAAGGCAAGAGTGCGTACGAGCTCTTGGACTCCATGGGCCCGCAGGGTGGCGTGCGCGGCATGCTCATTTTCGGCTCGAACGTCAGTGTGGCGTCGCCCAACGCGGCGAACATCGTCAGCAAACTGGCGGAGCTCGAGCTGCTCGTGGTGTGCGATGCATTCTTGAACGAAACCAGCGAGAACGCGCACGTGGTGCTGCCGATCGCGCAGTTCGGCGAAGAAGAGGGCACCATGACCAACCTCGAAGGCCGCGTCATCTTGCGCCGCCGCTTGCGGCCCGCGCCCCCGGGCGTGAAGACCGACATCGAAATCCTGTGCGCGCTCGCGCAGCGCCTGGGCGTGGAGCGCGGGTTTTCCTTCGCCACGTCCGAAGCCGTGTTCGATGAGCTGCGCCTGGCCACGCGCGGCGCCAAAGCCGACTACAGCGGCATCGACTACGACAAGATCCGCGTTCAGCAGGGTGTTTTCTGGCCGTGCCCGGCGCCTGACCACCCGGGAACCCCGCGCATGTTCGCTGAGCGCTTCGCGTTTCCCTCGGGGCGCGCCCGCTTCGTTCCCGTGCAACATCGGCCAGCGGCGGAGGTGCCGGACGAATCGTTCCCGCTCTACTTCACCACCGGCCGCTACAAGGAACACTACAACAGCGGCGCGCAGACTCGCCTCGTCGAACCGCTGCGCGACGCCAAACCGGAACCCCTGGTTCAAATCCATCCGCGCCTCGCGACTCTGCTGGGCGTGCTGCAAGGTGAGCAATTGTTGGTCGAGAGCCGGCGCGGCAGCGTCTCGTTCCGCGTGCACATTTCGGCAGATATCCGCCCGGATACGCTGTTTGCTCCGTTCCACTGGGGCGGCCGCCAAGCCGCCAATTTGCTCACCATACCGGCTCTCGATCCGACGAGCCGCATGCCCGAATTCAAGGTCTGCGCCGTGCGTGCACGCGCGGTCAACGCCACAGCAAAGGGTTTGTCGTGAACATCCGCAAGAAGAAGATGGCCATCGTCGGCAATGGCATGGGCACCTGTCGTTTACTCGACGAGCTCGTGCGCCGCGATGCGACTAGGCAATACGAGATCACCGTGTTCGGCGAGGAACGCGGCGGCGCGTACAACCGCATCATGCTGGGCAAGGTGCTGGCCGGTGAATCGCCGGATTCGATCGTGACCAAGACTCCCGAATGGTACGACGCGCACGGCATCCGCTTGATCGAGAGCACGCGGGTGACTCGTCTGGATACGCTGCGCAAGGTGGTCGAGACTGCGGACGGGCAGAACCGTCGCTACGACGTGTCGATCCTCGCAACGGGTAGTCAACCTTTGGTGCCACCGCTCGAAGGCATGCGTGGAGAAGACGGCGAGCTCCGTTCCGGCGTCTTCGTCTATCGCTCGATCGCCGACTGCATTCGCATGCGAGAGTACGTGCGCTCCGGGGACGGCGCGGTGATCGTCGGTGGCGGGCTACTCGGCCTGGAAGCCGCCAAGGTGCTGAGCGATCTGGGGCTGCACGTCACCGTGGTGCAGGCCTCGAAGATCCTGATGAATACACAACTCGATGAAATAGCAGGAGAAATGCTCGCGCGCCAAATCGATCGCACGGGCATCTTCGCGCGCCTCGGACGCACCGTCGAGACCATCTACGGCGATGAGCGAGTGACCGGTGTGGTGCTGGACGACGGCACCACGCTCTCCACCGATCTGGTGGTGCTCGCTTGCGGCGTACGCCCGCGCGTGGACACCGCGCGCGCCTCCGGCCTGCCGGTGAACAAAGGCATCCTGGTCAACGATACACTCGCGACCGAAGTGCCCGGTGTGTATGCATTCGGCGAATGCGCAGAACATCGCGGCAAGACCTACGGCATCGTCGCGCCCGTCTGGGAGCAAGCGGCGGTGCTCGCCGACGTGCTGACCGGGCAGTCGAAAGAGCGCTACCGGGGCTCGAAATTGTATACCCGACTCAAAGTCGCCGGCGTGGACGTGGCTTCGATGGGCGCGCTCGAAGCGGAGCTCGAACGCGACGAGGTCGTGCAAATCGTAGAAGAGCGACGCGATTGCTATCGAAAATTGATCGTGCGTGACGGCGTGTTGGTCGGCGCGATGTTGGTCGGCAACACGGAAGCGACGGGCACCTTGGTTCAGCTGTTCGATCGCGGCGATCAAGTGCCGAGCGATCCGCTCGAGCTCTTGTGCTCCCCGCGGGCAGCGGCTTCTTCTGGCGAGCGCGTGGTGTGCAATTGCAACAAGGTCACCGAGCAGACACTGTGTGAGGCCATTGCCGCGGGGGCAGACTCGGTGGCCGCGCTGGGCGACTGCACCCGCGCAGGCACGGGTTGCGGCTCGTGCAAGGGAGAGTTGACTCAGCTGCTGTCCAAGCACGGAAAACCCGCGCAATCCCTGCCGCTACTGCCGCTTTTGGCCTCAGCGTAGCACTCAGAACGAGGCGTTTCGGGTCTTGCGCCCGACGGGGCGGACGTTCATGGTCGGCCGACCCGAAGCGAGCATGTGGACTTGGCGAAAGCAGTGGCTCGGCTACGTCGCCGCAGTTTGTGCAACGGCGATCGCGACCGCGTTGTCCGTGTTCGGCGTCCGCTCGCTGTCTTTGGCGGATGTGGTCATCTTGTACCTGGTCGGGGTGGTGGTGGTGGCCTGGCGCTTCGGGCTCGGCCCTTCCATCATCGCCGGCTTGGGCGGCGTGCTCGCCTTCGACTTCTTGATCCTGCCACCCAGCTTCACGTTCTCGTTGGAGTTTGGCCACGCCGTGACGCTGGTGGGTATGATCTTCGTGTCCGCGCTGGTCAGCGGGCTCACCGAGAGCCTGCGCCGCGAGCAGGCACGCGTGCTGCGCAGCGAGCGACTGACGCAGAAGGTTCGTTTGGAAGCCGAGGTCGAACGTGTGCACGCGGCGCTGCTGAGCTCGGTTTCCCACGATCTGCGCACTCCGCTCGCCACGATTTCTGCGTCGGCACAGATGTTGGTGCGCAACCATGCGGGGATGGACCCGACGCTGCGCGGGGAAATGCTGACCAGCATCGCCGACGAAGCGGAGCGCTTGGACGGACTTTTGCGCAATCTGTTGGCCATCACACGCGTCGAAACCGGCGAGCTACGGCTGCAAGTGCTGCCCGCCTCACTCGACGAGGTGTTGACCGACGCCCTCCGCCGCCTCGATCACCGCATGGTCGGGCGCAAGTTGGAGGTGAAGGCACAACGCGGTCTGCCGTTGGTGGATCTGGACGTGCGCCTGTTCGAGCAGGCGCTGCTCAACGTGCTCGACAACGCGCTCCGCTACTCGCCGCCGGGCTCGCCCATCACGATCGAAACTCAGCAGCTCGATGGCCGGGTTCAAATTCAGGTCGCCGACGCCGGGGTGGGCGTGGCGGAGGCGGATCGGGAGCTTGTCTTCGAAAAATTTCGGCGCGGCAGCAATGCTCCGCGCAGCGACGGCGGAGTGGGTCTCGGGTTGACCATTTGCCGCGCCATTTTGCGTGCCCACGGCGGCGAAATCACGATGGCGGGTGCCGCCGGTGGTGGAGCCCTCGTGACGTTGAGTCTGCCAACCAGTAAAGTAGCAATCTCCGAAGCCGCCCTGCGGCTCCCCAATATCGAATGACCAGAGCAGCCGCCGCCGTCGAAGCCCGCTTCAGCATTCTCGTCGTCGAGGACGAGGCGCCGATGCGCAAAGTCCTCCGTTTGGTTTTGGAGGAGCAAGGTTATGAAGTCTTCGAATGTGGGACGGGCGACGAGGCACTGTCCTTCATTTCGCGCAGCCCGCCATCGCTCGTGCTGCTCGATCTCGGCCTGCCGGACGTGGATGGCATCGATCTGGCGAAGCAAATTCGTGGCCATTGTCCGGTGCCCATCGTGGTGCTCTCGATGCGCGCGGACGAGCATTCGATCGTCGAGGCGCTCGACAACGGCGCCGATGACTACGTGACCAAGCCCTTTCGCGAAAATGAGCTGTTCGCCCGCGTGCGGGCCTGCTTGCGCAACGTGCCGCCGGGCGGAGCTCGTGAAATCGACGGCGTGCGCGTCGATCCCGTGCGGCGCGTGGCCTTCGTGCAGGGTCGCGAGATCAAGCTGTCCGCGACCGAACACCGCTTGCTCTGGGTGCTGCTGCGCGCCAAGGGCAACGTGATGACCCACCAGCAGTTGCTGCGTGAAGTGTGGGGAGCGGCCTATGTTCGCGATGCCGGCTATTTACGGGTGTACATGCATCACCTGCGCGAAAAGCTGGAAGCCGACCCCGCTAACCCGCGCTGGTTATTGACCGAACCGGGCGTCGGTTATCGTCTGGGCGGCGAGTAATTCCAGGAAAGCAGGCCTTGGGCTCGCGGGCCGTGGCAGCGTTTTCCGTTCGCCCGCGCTCAAATGCTAGAGGTTCGGATCCGCCGCGATCCATGGAGCCCGCGTGACCGTCGTTCATACCTTCCACGCGCTGGCCTTCGTCGAAAACTTCTCGATGAAGGAGCTGGCGCAGCACTTTCCCGAGGCCAAACGTCAGCATCACCAATTGTCCTATCCAGCGGCAGCTGGAGGAGTGGTGTTCTTGTTCAGCTTCGGCGTGGTGATCTTCTTCGATGTGGGGCAGGCCGGCCGTGAGGGAGAGCTGCTACGCCTGAGGCGAACGCCGACTCTGATGCGCGATGCGCAGGTGATCAGCGAAGAATTCACGGTTCGCGAGCAGAGCGATGCGCGCCCGGACGTCGAGGACGGGGTGTTGCTCGTCGATGTGCTCACGCCCGAGCGCGCGAGCATGGTCGCTCTCACCGTCGCCCAGAGCGCGGCCATGGAATATTACGAGCGGATCGTGGATCAGATGTTTTCGGACACGGACAGCTTCGTGCAGCGCCTGGAGCAGCGCGGCAACATTTCGATCTTCACCGCCGAGCTGCATCGCTTCATCGGCGCCGCGATCAGCACGCGCAGTGAGGTGATTTCGGTATTGCACCTGCTCGACAAGCCGGACGTCGTTTGGGACGACGCTGGCGCCGAGCGCATCTACGAAGAACTGCGGGCCGAGTTCGACTTGGCCGACCGCTACCAAGCCTTGGAGCTGAAGCTACGCAGCGTGCAAGAGTCGCTCAGCTTGCTCACCGACATCGCGCGCGATCGGCGCCTGGTGTTCCTGGAGGCATCGGTCATCTTCCTGATCTTGATCGAGATCGTGCTGAGCTTGCTCCGACACTGAGAGCTCATTGGCCCCGCCGCTCGAGCCTGTGCCCGCGCAGCCGGCGTTCACGCTGCGGGGCCAAGAGTGCCCGCCGCGCGGGTATCTGCCACGCTGCCGCGCGCCAGGGATTGTCCGAGCTCCCCCTGCACGTGGATTACGTCCGAGAAGAGCAAGAGGCTGACCGGAATGATCGCTGATCTGGCGGCATTTTGTCTGCTCGCCGGCCACAGGTCGAGCGCGTGACGAAATCGATCACCACACCCCCGAAATATTTTGGGGATTGGCCCGGTCTCGGGTTCTATCTCGGCGCATGCGCCAGGTTTGGATCACGAAGGCCGGAGCTCCCAAAGTCCTGCAAGTGCGGGAAGCCCCGGATCCGACGCCTGCTCCCGGCCAACTCCGGATTCGGGTGCGAGCAAGTGGCATCAACTTCGCTGATCTGATGGCACGCGTCGGACTCTACCCGGACGCGCCCAAGCTCCCGTGCGTGGTCGGCTACGAGGTCTCTGGTGTGGTCGACGCGCTGGGCGAGGGCACGACCGGGTTTTCGATCGGCGATCGCGTGCTCGCCATGTGCTACTTCGGCGGCTACAGCGACGTGGTGGTGGTGCCGAGCTCACAGGCGTTGAAAATGCCGGCGCGGATGAGCTTCGAGGCCGGCGCTGCCTTCCCGGTGGTGTACGTCACCGCCTACAACACCATGCTCTTTACGGGGCACCTCCGGCGCAAATCCAGCGTGCTCATCTTGTCCGCGGCCGGCGGGGTGGGCTTGGCGGCGATCCAGATCGCCAAGACCCGAGAGTGTACGATTTTCGGCAGCGCGTCCGTCTCCAAGCATGCCTTCCTGAAGGAGCAAGGCTGTCAGCACGTGCTCGACTCGAGCCGCGATTTCGCCGAGCAAGCGCGGGCGATCGTGGGCGATCGCGGCATCGACCTGATCTTGGATCCGGTAGGCGGCAAATCCTGGACCCGTGCCTACGAGCTGCTCGCGCCCTGCGGTCGCTTGGTGGCATTCGGCCTATCCGCGGCAGCGACCGGCAATACCCGCAGTTGGCTCACCGCTGCAGCGTCCGTGCTCTCGGTCAAGAGCTGGAGTCCGATGCAACTGATGAGCGACAACAAGACGGTCAGTGGCACGAACATGGCGCATCTGTTTTCACGCCCGGATCTGGTCGAACCGCAACTCGCGGATCTCATGCAAATGTACGAACGAGGCGAGCTCGAGCCGCACGTCGATCGCACATTCTCGTTCGCTGAAGCCGCAGCCGCGCACCAATACATCCACGATCGCAAAGCGCGCGGTAAAGTCCTGCTCGTGCCTTAGTCGCTGAGGAGGAGTTCTTGTTGATGGTCACCCTGCGCCCCGCGACCGTCCAAGCCTTCGGCGTCCCATCCCGGCTACCGAGCAGACCCCGAGTTGCGATGCTGGATTCCGAGCGCCCAAACCCCTACGCAGTTTCGGACGCGATGTACGCGCGTAAGTGCTCGACCAAGTGGTCGAACATCAGCCGCATGCGTCGGCTCGACTTCAGGTCCTCGTGCATGACCACCCAGGTTTCGAGCGCGAGCCGGAACTTGTCCGGGAGAATGGCCACCAGTTTGTCGCGCCGGCCGAGCCCGACGTGGCAGAAACCGATGCCGAAGCCGGCGCGCAGTGCGGCGTATTGGCCGAGGTCACTGTCGCAGCGAAAGGTGAACAGGTCGCGAGTGATCGGGAAGGTCACGCCCTCCACGCGCTGGACCGATGGTTGCTTGTCGAAGCCGATCAGCGGGTGTGCGCGCAGCTCAGCGAGAGTCTTGGGCGTGCCGTGGGCCTCGAGGTAGCGGCGGTGCGCGTGAAACCCGACGTGGATCAGCCCGACCTTGCGCGCGAACAGGGCGGCTTGACTGGGGCGCACCATGCGCACCGCAATATCCGCTTCACGACGTAAGAGATCTTCCGAGCGATTGGACAGGACGAGCTCGACGATCACGCGCGGATGTGCCTCGCGGAAGGCGCTCAACACCGCAGGCAAGACTTCACCACCGACAATCTCGCTGGCAGTGACGCGCACGGCGCCGCGGTCGTCTTCTGCCTCGCCGGAGGCGGCGCGTTGCAGAGCGTCTGCCGCGCTGGCCATGGCCTCCGCGTACGGGACCAGGCTGCGCGCGCCCTCGCTCGCGATCAAGCCCGCCTGCGAACGCGTAAACAGCGAGACGCCGAGCGCCGCCTCCAGCGCGTCGATGTGCCGGCCGATGCTGGGCTGGGTGAGCCCGAGCGCGCGTGCCGCTCCGGACAAGCTACCCTCACGAATCACGGCCAAAAACGAGCGATACAGCTCCCAGCCGGGTTCTGTGTGCTTCATACAAATGTGTATAGCAGGTAAACCAGTTTCGACAATTTTCTTATAGCTGGCCTGGACCGATGCTGAGCCCATGACCAACACGGCATTGATCATTGGAGCCACTGGTGGAGCGGGCAGCGCAATCGCGAAGGCGCTGCTCGAGCGCGGTTTTCGGGTGCGCGCCTTGCATAGGAACCCCGAGCAGGCCAAGGCGCGCATGGCGGCGCTCGGAGCGATCGAGTGGCTGCAGGGCGACGCGCTGAACATCGCGGACGTGGTTCGCGCTGCGACCGGCGTGAGCCTCGTCGTTCACGCGGCCAACCCCCTCCGATACCGCAACTGGCGAGGCCTTGCGCTACCGATGCTGGAGAGCAGCATCGCCGCCGCGCGGGCCGCGGGCGCCCGCTTGGTGCTGCCCGGCACCGTCTACAACTATGGTCCGGAGACGTTCCCGCTGGTGGCCGAGTCCGCGCCGCAACGGCCAAGGACGCGCAAGGGTGCGATCCGCGTCGAGATGGAGCAGCGCCTGCTGCAAGCTTCACGCGAGGGCGTGCGGGTGCTGATCGTGCGCGCGGGGGATTTCTTCGGTGCTCCCGGCGAAAATAGTTGGTTCAATCAAGCGCTGGTTCAGCCGGGCAAGCCGCTCAGCTTTCTGCTCTATCCCGGCCCGCGCGAGGTCGGCCACGCCTGGGCGTATTTGCCGGATCTGGGCGACACCGTCGCGCGGCTCGTGGAGCGCGAAGCAGAGCTCGGCGCGTTCGAGGTCTTCCACTTCGGGGGGCACTGGTTCGAGCGCGGCGCGGAGATCGCGGAGGCGACACGGCGAGTAGCCGGCGCTCGCGAGGCGCGGATCTGGAGCTTCCCCTGGTTCGTCGTGTATTTCCTGGCACCCTTCGTGGAGACATTCCGGGAAATGATCGAGATGCGCTACCTGTGGCAATCGGCGCTCAGGCTCGACAACTCGAAGCTGGTCAAATTCCTGGGTGAGGAACCACACACGCCACTCGACGAGGCGCTGCGCACGACGCTCCGTACCCTCGGCTGCGGCGTCGATGCTGCGTTGCCGGCTCGGGTAGCCACCCAGGCGGGTTAGAGTCGGCGTGCGATTTCGCTGGCCATTTGCTCGAGCGGTGCTTCGGCGGTCGAGAGCCCTGCTTCGTGCACCGCGCGTGGCATGCCGTACACGACGCAGGACGCTTCGCTCTCGGTCAGCACTTGGCCGCCGGCCAGCGCGATCGCGCGAGCGCCCTGCAGGCCGTCGCTGCCCATGCCGGTCAGCACCACGGCCAGCGCGCGTTCACCCAAGCAGCGCGCAGCGCTCTCGAACAAGACGTCGACCGATGGTCGATGCAGCAAATGACTCGGGCCGCTTTCGAGGTGCACGGTCAGCGTGTCGCCCGTGCCGGCAAGCGACAGCTGAGCGCCGCCCCTGGCGAGAATGGCGCGCCCTGCGCGCAGCGCGAGGCCCTCTTCGGCCTCCAGCACCTCAATCGCACAATCGCGGTTCAGTCGCTCGGCGAGCGGTCCGGTGTAGCCCTCGGGGATGTGCAGCACGATCGCGATCGGCGCAGGAAAATCCGCCGGTAGGGCCATCAGCAGCCGCGTCAACGCCTGCGGTCCGCCGGTCGAGGTGCCGATCAGGACCACGCGCTCCGATTGCCGCTGAAGGATTGCGCTCGGCGGGCTCTCGACCTTGCGCTCGCGGTCTCGACGGGGCTGCGCAGCTGCCAGTAAGACCTTGCTCACCAGCTCTTCGGACATCTCGTACAAGCCGGCGACGGCCAGTGCGGTCGGCTTGTGCACCAGATCGAAGATGCCATAGCCGAGCGCCGCGACTCCGATGTCGCTCTCGCCATCGGCCATGCTGACGACCACGATCCGTGAACGTTGCTCCGGGCTGAGCGCGGACAAGACGCCCAGGCCGTCCAGGTTCGGCATCACCAAATCGAGCGTCACCACGTCTGGCTCGAGCTCGGCGATCTTCTCCAGCGCGTCGATGCCGTCGCGGGCGACGCCCACGACCTCGATCTGAGCGCTCGTCTGCAAACTTTCGCGCACCACTTTGCGGGCAAAGGCCGAATCGTCCACGACCAGTACGCGAATCGCGCTCATTTCGGCTGCTTTCGATAAAAGAAGGCCCCGCGCTGTTCTTCACAGGAAAAGGCCAGGTTGAACCTCAGTAGGGATTCCGATGCGCCGACCACCAATAGGCCCTCCGGATTGAGTCGCTGCCAGAGCCGCTCGACCACGTTTTCGATCGTCTGATCTCGAAAGTAGATCAATACGTTGCGACAAATGATGACATCGAACGAGCCGAGCTGCGAAAGCTCCCGATCGTCCATCAGGTTGGCCTGACGCCACTCGATGGCGGAGGCGAGGCGCGGTGCCACACGCACGGCATTTTGGTCACCTTCCAGCCAGCGACCGACGACGCCGGGCGGAAGCGAGCGCAAAGAACGGCCGCGATAGACTCCGGACCGAGCGCGCTCCAAGACGCGTGCGCTGATATCGCTCGCCACGAGCGTTACTCGGTCCAGAATGCCTGCTTTGTCGAGCAGCATGGCCAAGGTCAGCGGCTCTTCGCCGGTAGAGCAGGCGGCGCACCAAATGCGCGGACTGACTCCTCGGGCAAGCGCGCGCGGCAAGAGCTCGTTGCTCAGGACTTCGAGCGGCGCTACTTCGCGAAAGAAATACGTCTCATTCACGACCAGCGCCTCCGCCAAGAGCGCAAGTTCCGCGTCTGCGTCCGCGTCGTAGCGAAGATAGTAGTAGTAATCGAGCAGGGATTCGAAGCCGCGCTCGCTCGCGCGGCCCGAGACCCGCTCGGCGAAGAGCTCGAGCTCGCGGACGTCGTAGTAGAGTCCCGTACGCTCCTCGATCAGAGCGCTGAGGATGGCGAACACCTGCGCCGAAAGCGGAAGGCTCGAGCTCATCGGACCAGGGACGCGGCACAGATGCGCCGCACTTCCGCGTCGGGATCGGAGAGCGCCGCGCGTTCGAGTTGAGCCTTGCTCGGGAGGTCGCCGAGCGCGAGCAACGCCGCGGCAGCAGCGCGGCGTGCGGCATCGTTGTCCGACGTGAAAGCGTCGCGGATGGTTTGCAGCGACTCGTCGGTTTGCATGCGGGCGAGGGCAGCCACCAGCGCGCCTGCCGCGGCGTCATCGGCGTGACCGAGCGCCGACGCGATGGCTCGACAACGGTCGGGTGCGGGTTTGGCCAGGGCGCGGATCAGCGCTTGACGAGCAGGGGTATCGCACAGCAGCGCAATCAGCGCGTTGGTTGCTGCGAGATCCGAGCGCGCCGCGAGCACCCCGGTGGCCGCGACGCGCACGCCCTCGTCTGGGTCGCGAGTCGCCCGTGCAATTGCCGGCAGCGCGTCCGGGACGCCGAGCTCGGCCAATGCCGACACTGCCACCAGGCGCGTGGCAGCGTCCGTCGAAGACAATGCCGTGAGCAACTGAGGCAATGCCTCGGCTCGCTTGGACAGACCGACGGCGACCAGCGCCGCGCGATTCAAATCAGCATCACCCGTGCCCAGCACGCCGGTCAGGATCTCGAAGGCGCGTGCGCCGCGCAGGTGCGCCAGGGCTTCCACCGCGGCCACTCGCACTTGGCCGAAAGGATCTTCCAGCAATAGCGCGACTCGATCGGTGGCGGAGTCGTCGCGCAGTCGGCCGAGTGCTTGGCAGGCGTAGTAACGGACCCAAGCGTCTGCATCACCGAGGGCTGCGCGTAGCTGGTCGAGCACCCTCGGCCCACCTGTGCTGTGTCCCAGCGCACGGACTGCCAAGGTTCGCGTGCGCGGCGACATGTGACGCGCGGCTTTCAACAGCTCGCTCAGCGCGCGCGGATCGTCGATGAACGGCAGGCCCGCGATGGCCGCTTCGCGCAGCTTCTCGTCTGTGCTCTCGGAGGCCTCGAGCAGCGCCGGTAACCCTTCGGGGTAACCGAAGTAGCCGATGATGCGCAGGGCCGAGCGGCGCAAGCGCGGGTTGGCAGAGGAGGCGGCGTCCAGCGCGAGCCGGCGTGTCGCGTCGCTGCCCAGGGCTTGGATGGCCGCCAGCGCGGCTTGACCCACGCGCGCGTCCGTATCGGCGAGTAAGGGAAAAATGGCTGGAACCGCGGCTGGGTCGGAGGTGCGGGCGAGCGCTTCACAGCTGGCAGCGCGCACCAGCGGATCTTCGTCGCTCAGACACGCGAGCAGCTGATCGCGCGCCGACAACTTGCCCGCGAGCAGCGGAATCAAGAGCCGACGCTCCTCGCTCGTGCCGCGCTGCACGGCGGCGAGCATTTGCGGCTCGGCGATCGCTCCCAGGCGCTTGAGCGAGAGCGCTGCGGCCTGGGCCACGGCCGGTGCTCCGCGCAGCAATCCGAGCAGGACGGGCACGGTGCTCTCCTCGCCAATCCAAGACAGAATTTGGCTCAGTGCCAGCTGCTCGGCCGCATCGGCGCGCTTGAGCGCAAGCAGCAGACGCTGGCGGATCTCGCCCACCTTGGCCGAACCGGACAGCAAGCGCTCCACGGTCGCGCCGCTGCCGAAGCGTTGCTCGGCTGCCTCGAAAATGGCCACGATCGACAGCGCGATTGCAGCCACGAACCCGCCGCTGGCGCGGGCCAGTTGCTCGAGCAGCGCGGGGACTGCGCTCGGGTCGCCCAGGCGCCCGAGCGCGCGCACTGCCTCGGCGCAGTACAGCGGATCGCCGGCCAGCTTCAACAAAGTTTGTAGCGCCCGGGGATCGCCGCTGCGCCCGAGGATATCGATGGTCGGAAACGTGCGAAAAAAATTGCGGCTCTCGGCCAGAGCCAGCAGCGTCTCCAGGGCCTCCTTGCCTCCGATTCGCCCGAGCGCTTCGACCGCGGCCAGCGCCACGTTGTCGTCGGCGTGCTCGGTCAGCTCTTTCAACCTGGGCACGGCGAGGGCACTCTCACGTCGGCCCAAGATCTGAGCCGCATCACAAACGGCGGCTGCGTTCGCGTCGCGACTGAGCGCGAGCACGAGCTCGTCGACGGGATGCTGAGTCGTCGACAGGGCATCCACCAAGCCGGCGATCTTGGCCTCGTTGTCACGGGCGCTGCGCAGCGTCTCGATCAAGAGCGGCATGGCCGCGGGCTCCTGAGCGGCCAGCGCTGCGACGATCGTGCGGCGTACCGCCCAATTCGCGTCGATCAGCTCGTCGATCAGCTGCGGCAGCGCGCTGACACCCGCACGAGCCAAGGCCTCCACCCGCGAAAGGCGCTCGCGATCGGGATGAGCTGCGCCAAGCGTCGGAGTACTCATGTCGGCCCCGAGCCGTCTTCGGGGCTCACCGCGAGCAACAGCACGGCCTCGACCTGGCTGGAGTTGGCCGCGCGGACCCTCGCCAGTTGGCTGGAGAGTGACTCCATCTCGCGGCTGAAGAGCGCGACGCCTTTGGCTTGCTGGGCAGAGGTCACCGCCGTCTCGCGCAAACGGCCACGCATATCGCTCACTGCAGCGGCGATTTGCTCGCCGGCGCTGGCTTGTTCGGTGTGGGCGCGGTTGAGGGCGGCGATCGATTTGGTCTGTTTGCTGCTGGTGTCGGCGAGTGAAGTGATGGCGTCCGCCTGTTCCTCGAGAGCACGCGCGGTTTGTCGGGCGATGCGTCGCACTTCGTCCGTGCTCTTGGCCAGCGCGAGCGCCACCTTGCTCTGCTCCGCGCTGGCACGCGTGATCTGGGCCGCGGAGGTTGCGACCTGTTTGGCCGCTCCCTCCAGTTCCTGACCGGCTTTGGCTTGCTCCTGCAGCCCGCGCGCGTTCTGCTGCGCGTCTTTGCGAGCGGAGTCGATGGCTTTGGCAATTTCGCTCGCGCCTCGGGCTTGCTCACTCAGGCCGAGCACCGTGCGTTCGGTCGCGGCGCGCACCTCGTCGGCTTGGCTTGCGATGCTCTTGGTGAGCGCGCTCTGCTCGCCCAAGCTGGTCAAGGTGCCCTCGGTTTGAGCGCGCATGTTTTGCGCAACCTTCGACAATTCCGTGGCCGCAGCGGCCTGCTCGGCCGCGCCCAGGGCGAGCTCCTTGGTGCTCGTGGTGAGCTGAGTATTGGCGCGTACGACATCGCGCAACGCGCGCGCCTGGTCGGCCGTCGCGATCGTGGTCTGCTTGGCCATTTGTCGCAATTCGCCGGCGCTCTGCGCGAGGCTCTGGGTCGCTTTGGCTTGTTCGCTGGTGGCCGTCGCAATCAGCTTCGATTGCTCGCGGACGTTGCTGGCCGATTCGGTCAGCGATCTCGCGGCCACGACCTGCGCGTTGGCGCTCACCGCCGCCTCACGCACCGATTGTCCGAGCTCCTGCACACCGCCCACGATCGCGGATAGCGCGCGCTCGGCGTCCGCGGCCAGCGTTGCGCCGTCGGCGGCCACACGCTCGCCCTCGTGAGTGGCGGCGAGCGCATCGCGAGCCGTGTTCTGCAAGGCGCGGATGATCTTGGCGATGTCGGAGCTGGCGGCCGCGGCTCGGTCGGACAGCGCCCGGATCTCTTCCGCTACCACCGCGAAGCCGCGCCCGTGTTCGCCTGCGCGCGCTGCCTCGATGCTCGCGTTCAATGACAGCAAGTTCGTGCGGTCGGCGATCAGGTTGATCGTCTGCACGAAATCCCCGATGTCTTCTACCTTCTGGCCCATTTCGCGCATCACCCCGGCGGAGGAGGTGATCGAGGTGCGGATTTTGGCCAGGCCCTCGATCGAGCGCCCGACCGTGGCGCCACCCTCGCGGGCGAGCAAGGTGACCCGCTCGCCGACGGCGCGAGCGTCGTCACAGACGCGCGCGATGCGCTGCGTCGAAGCTTCGACTTGTTGGCTCGCCACCGCGCTGGCCTCGCCGAGGCGCGCGATGTCCTCCGCAGAGCGCGACACTGCCTGCGCCGATTTTGCCAGCTGTTCGATGGTGGTCACGTTCTCTTCGATCACGCGCGCGTTCTTCTCTGCGGTCGCTGCCACTTCTTCGACCGAGGCGGCAAGCTCCGTCACCGTGGCCGCATTCTCCGCGCTTGCCGATTCCAGCGCCTTGGAGTTGAGCGCGGCGGCGGCCGCCGAGCGCGACACTTGTTCGATGGTGGTCGCCGTCTGCACGACGGAAGCCGCCAAATTTTCGCCGCGCTCGGTGACGCTCTCGATGCCTTTGGCGATCGCGGCGCCGCTGCTCGCGACCGAGGCGATGCGCGTGGTCACGTCGCGCGCGTCGCTGGCCAAGCGCTCGATGCCCTTGGCCATTTCTTCGCAAGTTGCACCGACCTGGCTGATCATCGAGGCGGTGCTCTCGGCGCGCTTGGAAATGCCCGCCAAACCAGCGGCCAGCTGCACCGAGGTGGCAGAGAGTTGCTCGCTGGTCGCGGCCAAATCCTGCGCGTTTCCGCTCACGCCGCGGATAGAGCGGGCCGCCTGCTCGACCGCGACTGCCGTGCCCTCGCTCGACTCGGCAAGGACCTGGGTGTCCTTTTTGACCGCGCCGATCGAGGTTGCCACTTCACTCAGCGCAGCGCTCGATTCCTCCACGTCACCCAGCAAGGATTGCGCGAGCTCCGCGAGTGTCTGCTGGGCCCGGGCCGTCTTCGCGGTCATCGCGCTGGTTTGCTCGACCGAGGCCGCAATGGCCTCGGCCGCAGCGCTGACCTGCTCGCCGAGCGCTGCGCGCTCGTTGCCGGCAGCCGCGAGCCGGAGCGCCGTGGCCTCGAGCGCGCCGATCTCTGCGCTGGTATTGCGCAGGGACTGCGCGATGGACTCAACCTGAGAGCTGAAAGCGGGTGCTTGTGCCATCGTCTTCGGGGAGGGCGCGGGGCTCGGGGTCATAGCGATTTTCACCTAAGAGTTTCGGTAGATCGAGCAACAAGAGCACGCGTTTGCCCAGCGGATGCAGCGCGTGCACGAAGCCCGACGAGCGCTCGCTGACGATGCTGGGAGCGGGCTGATGCTTGTCGACGTCGAGCTTCAGCACTTCCCGAGCGCTGTCGACGCGCAGCGCGACCACACGCCCCTCGCACTCCGTGACGATGAGACGCGTGTCCAAATTCGGCTCGACGCGCACCAAGCCGAAGCGAGTCCGCAGGTCCAGCACGGGCAGCACCGCTCCGCGCACGGTCACGATGCCTTCGACGTAGTCCGGCGCGCCCGGTACCGGGGTCGCGCCCGTGTAGCTTTCCATCTGCAACACGCGGTCATAGGGCAAAGCGTATTCGGCGCCTGCCAAGCTGAACAGCACGTGCAGCTTCACGGCGTCCCCGCCAGTAGCTGGGGGTCATGTTCGGCGCTCACGAAGCGCGAAAGGCTGGCGCTGAGCGCGACCAGATCGAGCACCAACGTGGGGCGACCATCGCCGAGATCGGTCGCGCCGGAGACCCCGGGGGCTCGCACCAGTGCATCCTTGAGCGGTCGAATCACCACCTCCTGCTGACCGAGCATGCGATCGACCGCGAACGCCAGGCTCGTCCCAGCGCGGCGCACCACGATCGCCTTGTTCGCGGAGGTGCGGGCGCCTTTCAGTTTGAAGACCTGCGACAACTGCACCAGGGGTAGGGTGAGCCCGCGCCGTGAAATGACGTCGACAGCGAGGCTGTGCTCGTCGTTCGCCGGGAGTTGCACCAGGGCACCCGGGTCGATTTCGATGATCTCATCGACCATGCTCACCGGCACGACGAAGCGTTGCCCGCTGCATTCGAAGCTGAAAGCATCGACGATCGAGATGGTGAGTGGCACGCGCAGCGTGAACGTCGTGCCCTGGCCGAACTGACTGTGAACCGAAAGTTCGCCTCCGAGCTCGTCGACAATCGTGCGTTTGACGATCTCCATCCCCATGCCACGCCCGCTGGTGGTGGTGACGATGTCTCGGGTGGACAGCCCGGGCAGGCACAAGAGCTCGAGCAAGCCAGCATCGTCGTCCGGCGCTGGGCGCCCGGCCTTTCGAGCTACCGCGGCGCGATCGATGCCGCGCCCGTCGTCGCTCACCATGATCTCCAAGCGCGTGTTCGAATGCGCGCCGCAGCTGATGCGCAGCAGGCCCTCTTCGGGCTTTCCGCGGCGCGCTCGCTCGTCCGGGGTCTCGATGGCGTGGTCCACGGCGTTGCGGACCAAGTGCACGATGACCGGAAATAAGTGCTCGGAAACCGATTTGTCGAGCTCGGCGTCGCCCGCTTCCAGCTCCAAGCGCACCGAGCGATTGGTGGCGCGTCTGAGCCCACGCACCAAGAGCGGCACGCGCTCTAGCAGCTCACTCACCGGGACCATTCGCACCCGCACGATCGCCGCGCGCAAGTCACGCAGTTGGCGCGCGTTGTCGTTCATGATCGCGGTCAACTCGCGGGTGTTCACGCCGCGCTCGGTCAATGCGGCGATCGAGCGCGCCATGCGAAAACGCGTGACGATCAGCGCGGACAGGCCCTCCATGGCCTCGTCCAAGCGGTTCACGTCCACGCGCACGACGCCGCGTCGCAGTTGCGTGTCCGGGTTCTCTTCTTCGGAGGCCTCGAGGTCGGACGCGAGTGCGGGCGCGCGTTCGGCCCCCTGAGCCGCGCTGGCTTCATCGAGCGTGATGCGCTGAAGCTGCGCGCTGCTTCCGCCCAGAGCTTCGGCAATCTGTTCATCGCTCGAGCTGGTGAGCAGGATCAAAACGAAGCACAGCCCTCCGGGAGCCTCTGGGCTCACGGGGAGTGCGCGCGGCAACACGCGAACGATCTCGGCGACCTTGGCCGTGCGCTCGCGTACGGTGTTGATGGTGAAGCCCTGCGCGGCGCGCTCGGGCGACGGGCTGAACTCTGCACGCAGCGCGCGCTGGCCAGCGGCGATCCCGCGCAGCAGTTGATCGACTTCGAAGGGCGCGAGCTTTGCGAGCAGCGACGGCTCGAGATTCAGGGTCTTCGCGGGTGAGCGAGCCACCGAGCTCGTGGAGAGACCCAGCGAATCCAGGGCCGTCAGCAGTTCGTCCGACGGTGCAGCCGCGGGCAGACCACGGCCGAGCGCCGCTACCCGTTGCTCGATGGCGCGCACCCCGCGCAGCAAAGCTTCGATTGCCGCTGGCGGCAAAGCGATCCCCGAGCGGTCCGAGTCGCGCAGGAAGTTCTCCATGCGGTGCGCAATCGCGACCACCGCTTCGACGCCGACCATCGCGGACAAGCCCTTGATCGTGTGCAGGGAGCGAAAGGTCTCACGGACTGCGCGCGGGTTGGTCTCTCCTGCGCGCTGCGAGCTCTCGATCGCGAGCAGCTGCGTGCTGGCGACGGCCAGATGCTCTTCGGCCTCCACCAGGTAGGCGGCAATGAACTCCTGCAGATCGGTCGCACCCGTCACGCGACATGCTCCGCGCGATCAGCGAGGATTGCGCGGACTTCGGCGAGAATCGAGTCGGGGGTGAAAGGTTTGGCGAGGAAACCCGTGGCTCCGGCTTGCAGCACGCGCTCTCTCGATTGTTCGTCGCCGCGCGTGGTCACGATCAAGACTGGCAGAGCACGCAGCGTGTCTTGAGCGCGCACGAACTCCAGCACCTCGACCCCGCCGATGTCTGGCATATTGAGATCCAGCACCAGGAGCTCGAACTTGGCCAGCGACAAGCGCTCGATCGCTTCCAGACCACTGGAAGCGTGGGTGAAGCTCGTGTCCGGAATGGCTCGCAGGCAGGCGACAATCATGTCGCGCATGACCTTGCTGTCGTCAACCACCAGAATTTCGGTCATTTGCGAGTGCTCCCAGTGACGCTATGGCGCACCGCCCGCCCCGTCAAGCCGCCGGCCCCTCTGGAACCTTGCAGCTTGCGAAGGGCGACACCCCGCGCGAGCATGCTCGCCACGTTCTCGAAAAAATAGCGACTGAGGCGCAATGCCACAGAAATGACCCGAAATTCGCGGTGGACTGCCCGCTTTTGGGTTTATCGTTTCGACGCCATGACTGCGCGTGATGAAAACCCGATCGAACCATGAAGCCAGTGGATAGCCGACCAGCGTACCCAACCATGCTCGAGCGCGCTCGGATCTGGCTGGTCGACGACAGCCCACTAGAACGGGAAATCGCCCGCCGCTTGTTGGCAGAGCAATACGAAGTCGAAGTGTTCGTCGACGGCCCACCGGTGATCGAGCGCTTGGCGAGCGGCGAACGTCCAGACGTGCTCGTGCTCGATTGGCACATGCCCCAAATGTCGGGCCTGGAGGTGTGTCGCTTCTTGCGAGAACGCTTCGACGAGGCGAGCTTGCCCATCTTGGTGCTCACCGCCACGGGCGGACAGGACGATTTGCTCGAGGGCCTTGCTGCCGGTGCCAACGATTTCGTGACCAAGGCCTTCGACCCGGCAGAGCTGCGAGCGCGCGTGGGCACTCTCGCGCGCGCGCGGCTGCTGCACGACAGCCTCAAAAAGACCGAGCTTGCCACGCGCCGAGCGCGTGAAGCGGCGGACGAAGCCAACCGCGCGAAAGACGTGTTCTTGGCGACGGTTTCACACGAGCTCCGGACACCCTTGAATTCGATCCTGGGTTGGGCGCGGTTGCTCAGCGAAGGCACGCTCGACCGCGAGACGCTGTCCCGGGGCCTGGCCACGATTCAGCGCAACGCCCAGATCCAGGTGCAGCTGATCGAAGACATCCTCGACACCACGCGAGCGATCTCGGGCAAATTGCACTTGGAGCTGGCCACGCTGGATTTGGCTCAAGTGGCGCGCGCGGCGTTCGACGCGATCAAGCCCTCGGCGGACGCCAAGCAGCTCGAACTTTCGTTGAGCTTGCCCGAAGCCGGCCTGCGCATCCGCGGGGACAGCGACCGCTTGCAGCAAGCGATTGGGAACTTGCTGGCAAATGCCGTCAAATTCACGCCATCCGGCGGCCGCGTCCGGGTCGAGCTGAGCCACTCCGAACACGCGGTCAGCGTGTCCGTTCATGACAGCGGCAAAGGCATCGCCAAGCAATTTCTGCCGCATGTCTTCGATCGCTTTCGGCAAGAAGACGACGCCGCCGCGCGACGCCATTCCGGGCTCGGGCTCGGGCTGGCGTTGGTGCGCCACATCGTGGCCGCGCACGGCGGCTCGGTCGCCGCGCAGAGCGAGGGTGAGGGGCGCGGCGCGTCGTTCACGATCACCTTGCCCAGCGACGAGCGGCGGCGCTCGCAGAGCGGTGAAAGCGATCGACCGAGTCCGCCGCCCGTGGTGGTCGATCACGGTCTGCCGGTCGGTCGCCTCTCCAATTTCAAAATCTTGGTCGTCGAAGACGACGACGACGCTCGTGATTTGCTCGTCACCGTGCTCACCCAACAAGGTGCGAAAGTCAGCCAAGCCGGCAACGCGAGCGAGGCGCTTTCGCGCGTGGCAGAGTCGGTCCCGGACGTCATGATCAGCGACATCGGTCTACCCGGTGAAGACGGTTACGAGTTGATCCGCGCGGTCCGGGCACGAGGTTTTGCGGCGACCGCTCTGCCGGCGATCGCGCTCACGGCCTACTCGCGCCGTGAGGATCAGCGGCTGGCACTTCAGGCCGGCTTTCAGGCGCACGTGGCCAAGCCGGTGGAGCCCGCGGTGCTGGTCGCCGTCGTGGCCGACGTCGCGCTCACGGCCAGCCGCAAGTAGGCAGCCCAAATTCGGGAGTCGACGTGGCCGAGCTGCTCAACCGCTTCGGGCGACGCATCGCGCGGCTCAGCGCGCTCGAGATCGCCTACCCGGTAGGCCGCGAAGGCACGCTCTTTCGCGCAACCCTGGCCAGTGACACGCTGGAAGGGCTGGATCCGATGCGGCTTCGCTTCTTCGTGCTGCAAGACCACGGCGGCCAGCGCTATCCCGCCACGATCGAGCGTGTGGAAAGGGCGCCGGATGACGACCGAGTGAGCCACATCAGCGGCGTGGTCGTTGCAGGGGGCTGAGGGATGAAAGTGATGCCAGAAACGACACTGGGCGCTCCTCAGGCCGCCCCAGCGTCGCCACGAGCCGGGTTCGTGCGCGTGCGGGGCGCGCGGGAACACAACCTGAAGCACGTCGACGTCGAGCTCCCGCGCGATCGCCTGGTGGTATTTACGGGGGTCTCTGGCTCGGGCAAATCGTCCCTGGCTTTCGGGACCTTGTACGCGGAGGCGCAGCGCCGCTATCTGGAGTCGGTATCGCCATACGCTCGGCGCTTGTTCCATCAGATGGAAGTGCCGGCGGTGGACGAGATCGACGGCCTACCGCCCGCGGTTGCCTTGCAACAACAGCGCGGCACACCGACGACGCGCTCGTCGGTCGGCAGCGTGACCACCTGTTCGAACCTGCTGCGCATGCTGTATTCGCGGGCGGGCGACTATCCGAGCAAGCAACCGCTGCTGTACGCCGAGTCGTTTTCGACCAACACCCCGGAGGGCGCCTGTCCGACCTGTCACGGTCTCGGTCGCATCTACGAAGTGACCGAAGCCTCGCTGGTCCCCGATCCCTCGCTGACGATCCGCGAGCGAGCGGTCGCCGCTTGGCCAACGGCCTGGCAGGGCCAGAACTTGCGCGATATCTTGACCACGCTCGGTCACGACGTCGACATTCCCTGGCGCGACTTGCCGAAAAAAGTCCGCGACTGGATCTTGTTCACCGAGGAGCAGCCGACAGTGCCGGTTTATGCCGGCTTCGATCGCGCGGAAGTGAAGCGAGCACTGAAGCGCAAAGAGGAGCCCAGCTACCAAGGCACGTTCACCAGTGCGCGGCGCTACGTGCTGCAGACCTTCGCCACGACGCAGAGCGTGTTGATGAAGCGGCGCGTCGCGCAATTCATGTCGAGCACCGAGTGCGCTGAGTGTCGGGGTAAGCGCCTGCGCCGCGAAGCGCTGAGCGTCCGCTTCGCGGGCCTCGATATCGCCGATATTTCCCGGCTATCGCTGGAGCGGCTCGAGCGCACACTGCTGCCATTTTCGGACGGCTCGGCGAAATCACTGCCCGAGCTCGCACGTGCGCACCCGGAAAAAGCGATCGTGACTCGCCGCATCGCCGAAGATCTGTGCGCACGGCTCGCAGTGCTGCTCGATCTCGGTCTCGGTTACCTCACGCTCGAGCGGAGCACGCCGACGCTGTCACCCGGCGAACTTCAGCGTCTTCGACTCGCGACCCAAGTGCGCTCGAACTTGTTCGGGGTGGTCTACGTGCTCGATGAGCCCTCGGCAGGGCTGCACCCGGCCGACACCGAGGCCCTGCTGCGCGCGCTGGATCGGCTGAAAGCGGCGGTAAACTCGCTGTTCGTCGTCGAACACGAAATCGACGTCATTCGTCACGCAGATTGGCTGGTCGATGTCGGGCCGGGCGCTGGAGAGCTCGGCGGTGAGGTGTTGTACAGCGGCCCGCTCGCGGGCCTGAGCGCCTGCGAGCGCTCGGTGACCCGGCGCTATCTGTTCGAAGATCGCGTGGCCTCACACGAAGCGCGCCCCGCACGCGGCACATTGAAGCTCTCCGCCGTGACGCGCAACAATCTTCGCAACCTGAGCGTGGAGTTCCCGCTCGGCGTGCTGACCAGCGTGACCGGCGTTTCGGGCTCGGGGAAATCGACGTTGGTCAGTCAAGCGCTGGTCGCCTTGCTGTCTCGCGAGCTGGGCCAATCCCTACCAGAGGTAGAGGAAGAAGGTGAAGAGCTGGAACGCGGCGCCGAGCCGGAGCTAGAAGGGCGGATCGTCAGCGGGCTTTCGGCCGTGAAGCGTTTGGTGCAAGTCGACCAGCGCCCGATCGGGCGCACCCCGCGTTCGAATCTGGCCACGTACACTGGCCTGTTCGATCAGGTGCGCAAGCTATTTGCCGCGACCAAGCTCGCCAAATCGCGCCGCTACGACGCGGGTCGCTTCTCGTTCAACGTGGCCAAGGGCCGCTGCCCGACCTGTGAAGGCGAGGGCTCGGTCATGGTCGAGCTCTTGTTCCTGCCCAGCGTGTATGCTCCTTGCTCCGAGTGTCATGGGGCCCGCTACAACTCGAAGACGCTCGAAGTCACCTACCGCGACAAGAACATCGCCGAAGTGCTCGCGCTCAGCGTCGATGCGGCCTACGAATTCTTCATCGCTGACGCGACCCTGCGCCGCATGCTCGAGGTGCTGCGCGAAGTAGGGCTCGGCTATTTGCGGCTCGGGCAACCCGCGACCGAGCTGTCGGGCGGCGAAGCGCAGCGGATCAAGCTCTCGACCGAGCTGCAACGCGCGCAGCGCGCCGGCACCGTGTACGTTCTCGACGAGCCGACCACCGGCTTACACCCGGCCGACGTCGAGCGCCTGCTCTCCCAACTGGAGCGCTTGGTCGATTCGGGAGCGACGGTGATCGTGGTCGAACACGATCTGCGCGTGATCGCGCGCAGTGATTGGGTGATCGACATCGGCCCCGGCGCTGGCGATCAGGGCGGGCAGGTCGTCGCTTGCGGCGTGCCAGCGCAAGTCGCACGTTCGCAAAAGTCGCGCACCGCTCGCTACCTCGCGCGCTACCTCGACCACTAGTCGTTGCGAAACGCGCTTAGTGCTGCTGCAGCTTCTGATCGAACTCAGCCGGAACGAAATCGCTGAGTACGCTGCGCGCGAGCGTCTCGAGGTCGACGGGCTTGACGAAGTGCAGGTCGAAACCGGCCATCTTGCTGCGAGCCAGCGCCGCGTCGCCGGAGTAACCCGTGACGGCGATCAGCCTGCATTCGGCAAGTCCTTCGCATTTGCGCAGGAGCTGTGCGAGCTCATAGCCGGACATGTCGGGCAAGCCGAGATCGAGCACCGCCACGTGGGGCATGAAGCTCGCGGCTTCGCTGATCGCTTGGGCAGCGTTGTGAACGCTGCGCGTTTGGTGTCCGCGCATTTCCAGCAGCTGCACCAAAAGCTCGGCCGAGTCTGCGTCGTCGTCCACGATCAGCACGCGCCGCTGGACGGTCGTTTCTCTCGTGCTGGACTCGGGGCCCTGTGAACGCATGCGCTGTAAGATGCGCGTGCGCCCGAGAGGCGTAAAGTAGCAAACTGATGGCTCGCAAGGGTGCACGCGCCGTTCGCGCACAGCGAAAATCAAACGCCTCGATGTAGCGGATAGCGACGTGGCAGTTACGCGGTACGCGTCACGCTCTTGGGGTTTGGGGTTAGCGGGCGCGCAGCGGCGTCGGGCGTCGCGTAGCTCGGTTGCCAGCGCGAGCATGAAGAAACCAGGGGTGCGGCGCAGTACCGTCCGCACCCTCGGCTATTTGCGGCCATATTTGGCTATTTGATCGACAAGCTCGGTGGAATCAACTCACACGGCAGCTTGCCCGCGGGCGGGCGTGGCACCTGCCCGGGCTGCTCGAGGCACGAGCTCAGTGGGTTCGGTTTGGGCGCAGGCGGATCGTCCGAGCAAGCGACGAGCACGAGCGAAGCCAGGCCGAGCAGCGCGAAGAGCACGCGCGGCATCAGTATTTCACCCAAATTTGCTCACCTTCCGCGATCGAGCTCAGGGCCGAGACACCCGACGTGCCTGCGATCAACTCGCTCGTTGCCGGGTTGACGCTATACGCCTTGCTGCCCACCCACACGATCTCTGCATCGCTGAAGAAGCCCTTCAAATCATCGACGGCGGTGCTGGCGCTGAACTTATTCCAGCCAGGGAAGCGCGCGGGCACGATGCGCAGCGCCGGCGCGGGTTCGACCGTGCTGTCGGACGAGTCGAGCCCGACCCAATCCACCACTGTTTCGCTCCCGCCGGCAGCGTGGCAGGACTGGTGCGCGGGGAAGAACAGCGTGGTGAAGGGGGCATCGGGCGCTTTGAGGCGCAGAAACAACTTGTAATATTGAGTGTCTGAGGCGAGCACGTTCGCGTCTGATTTGGTCCAGCTCACGGACACCACCGCCCCGCTGGCATCGGTCTCGAGATCGACCTGGCCAAAGTCGCTAGTCTCCGGGCGGATCGAGGTCACGCCCGGGGGGATCTCGACTTGCACTCGGAAGGTGTCCGCCCCTTCGCAACCGTGGCCCACGCCAAAAACCACTTCTTGTGAAGTATTGGCGAACGCCGACCCCGAAACGATCGACACGTGCGCTTCGGCGGTCGCCGACGCGAGCGCTACGAGAGCGCTAAAGAAAGCGGGCAAAATCCTTCGTTGCATCTATATTCTTCTCCGCTTGCGGTCGTAGCGCAGCTCGTGACCCGGTTGCATGCGGCAAATGTTCGCAGGCTCTGACTTTGCACGCCGCCTCGCGGCGAGGCAGGCTACACGCCCCGAGATGCTCGCGTTCCGCTACTCCCGTGCTCGGCTCGTGGGCTTGTGCTCGGTTTCTGCTGCTCTCGCCTGCGGCAGCGGCGAAGGCAGCGAGGGGCACTCGGCCCTGACCACGGTCTGTGCTCCCGTCGCACCCACGGAGTGCCCCGACCCTGCGCCGACGTATGCGGATGTAGCGCCGATCTTCGAACATCGCTGCGCCTCGTGCCACACCGGCATCGGCGATGCTCCGTGGCCCCTCGATAGCTACCAGCCCGTTGCCGACTGGGCACTGGTGATCCGAGACGAGCTACTGAGCTGCTCGATGCCTCCGCGCGACTCCGAAGGCATGACCGCGGAAGAGCGCCAGCAAATTTTGGTCTGGGTTCGCTGCGGACATCCAAAATAGCGTCGCTCGCGCCGGCGCACGACGAGTCAGCCGGGCTGCGCTTCGCGCAGCCGGCGCGCGGCGGCTACCAGATTCTCGAGCGCGGGCAGCACTTCTTCCCAGCTGCGCGTCTTGAGACCGCAGTCCGGATTGACCCATAGCCGGGCCGCGGGAATGCGCTCGGCTGCGCGGTTCAGCAGTTCGACGATCTGCTGCTCGCTGGGCACGTTCGGCGAATGGATGTCGTAAACGCCGGGCCCGATCTGATTTGGGTATGCGAAGCGATCGAAGGCGTCCAGCAAATCCATGTGCGAGCGCGACGTCTCGATCGTGATCACGTCTGCATCCATGGCCGCGATCGCTTCGATGATGTCGTTGAACTCCGAATAGCACATGTGCGTATGGATCTGCGTCGCGTCCGCGACGCCACCTGCGGCGATGCGGAAGCAAGCGACAGCCCAGCCGAGGTACCCTTGCCATTCCGAGCGGCGCAGCGGCAGCCCCTCGCGCAGCGCAGCTTCGTCGATTTGAATGATGCGAATGCCCGCACGCTCCAGGTCCAGCACTTCCTCACGCAGCGCCAGGGCGAGTTGCAGGCAGGAGACCGAACGCGGTTGATCGTCTCGCACGAAGGACCAATTGAGGATGGTGACCGGCCCCGTCAGCATGCCTTTCATCGGCTTTTGCGTCAGCGATTGCGCGTAGCGAGTCCACTCCACGGTCATGGCTTTGGGCCGACTGATGTCGCCGAACAAGATCGGCGGCTTGACGCAGCGTGAGCCGTAGGACTGCACCCAGCCGAATTCGGTAAAGGCGTAGCCCGTGAGTTGCTCGCCGAAGAACTCCACCATGTCGTTGCGTTCGGCCTCGCCGTGGACGAGTACGTCGAGACCCAGCCGTTCTTGTTCACGCACGGCGCGTGCGATTTCCTGCTGAATCTCGGCCTCATATCGAGCTGTGTCCAGCTTGCCGGCGCGGTAGTCGCGGCGCGCCTTGCGGATCTCGGCCGTCTGCGGGAAGGAACCGATGGTCGTGGTCGGAAACTTCGGCAAAGCGAAGGCGCGCGCTTGCACTGCTGCTCGCACCTCATACGCCGAGCGACGATCGCCCAAGCCGCGCGGCAGGCCGGCAAGGGCCGCCTTCACGCGCGGGTCGCTCACCCTGTTCGAGCTGCGGCGGCTCTGCAAGCTGCGTGCATTTTCGGCAAGAGGCCCCAGCACCGCTTCACGGCCCTGATTCAGCGCGAGCCCGAGCACGCGCAGCTCTTCCAGTTTTTGCTGCGCGAACGACAACCAAGAAGAGAGCTCCGGGTCGAGCTTCTGTTCGGCGGCCAGATCGACTGGCACGTGGAGGAGTGAGCAGGAAGGGGCGAGCCACAGACGGTCACGCAACTCTCGGTGAATGGGCTCCAAGTACTCCAAAGCCTGGCTGAGGTCGGCTTTCCAAATGTTGCGGCCGCTCACCACGCCCAGAGAGAGCACGCGCCCTTCGGGCAGGGCGTTCAGCAACGCGGCGATTTCTGAGCGGGCAGCGGTCGCATCGAGGTGGATCCCGTCCACGGGAAGCCTCGCCGCCAGCTCCAAATTGCCCAGTAAGCGACCAAAATAGGTCGCCAGCAGCAGCTTGCTGCCCGCTCCCCGGAGCGCTTCATAGGCGGCGCGGTAGGCCTGCTGCCAGTCGGGCGCGAGCTCCGTCACCAGGGCTGGCTCGTCGAGCTGCACCCAGTCCGCGCCCTCACGCGCAAGCAAGCCGAGCAGCTCGCGATACGCGGGCAGCAGTTCGGGCAGGAGTGACAGCCGATCGCAGCCGTCCTTCGCTTTGCCGAGCCACAAATATGTGACTGGGCCAATCAGCACCGGTTTGTAGGGAACACCCGCGTGACGGGCATCGGAGATCTGTGCCAGTAGCCGCGATGCATCCAGTCGAAACGCGGTTTCTCGAGCAAGCTCGGGCACGATGTAGTGGTAGTTGGTGTCGAACCACTTGGTCATCTCGCCGGCCGCGACGCCGGCACCGATGTCCCCAGCGGCGCGACCGCGCGCGACGCGGAAGTAGACGTCTAGCGAGTGCGAACCGAGAGTCGCTGCTCGTTCTGGCACATTGCCGAGCAGGAAGCTCGTGTCGAGCACTTGGTCATAGAGCGAGAAGTCGCCGACGGGGACCAGATCGAGGCCGGCTTGGCGTTGCCAGTTTTGGCGCCGGAGCTCGCTCGCGAGCAGCTCCAGCTCGGGCGCGCTCAGCACGCCTTTCCAGTGCTGCTCTTCGGCAAATTTGAGTTCGCGCCGAGCGCCGATGCGGGGAAACCCGAGATTGTGGGTGAGTGCCATGAATTTCGCTTCCTTGCCGGTGGTGGCGATGAAACCTACAGTCTTCGAGTCATGAGGAATAATGGTTGTTTCTCATAGCTAGATGAAAAGGATTCATGAATGGAAAAGCTGGAGCGCGTGCACCTGCGCTTGCTGCGAGAGGTCGATCGGCAAGGCTCGCTCACTGCGGCGGCGAAGAGCCTCGGGCTCACCCAATCCGCGCTCAGCCATAGCGTGCGAAAGCTCGAGCAACAGTTGGGGATCCCGATTTGGGAGCGCGAGGGCAGGGGGCTTCGTCTGACGCACGCCGGCCGCTACTTGATGGCTCTGTCCAAGCGCTTGCTGCCGCAGTTGGAACACGCCGAGCATGTGCTGTCGCAGTTCGCGAGCGGGGAGCGAGGCACGCTGCGGATCGGGATGGAGTGTCATCCCTGCTACCAATGGCTGCTCAAGGTGGTCGAACCCTACCTGCAAGCCTTTCCAGACGTGGATCTCGACGTGAAGCAACGTTTTCAGTTCGGCGGCATCGGCGCGCTGTATGGGCACGAGATCGACATGCTGGTCACTCCCGATCCGTTGCGCCGCAAAGGGCTCTCCTTCGAGCCCGTGTTCGACTACGAGCAGGTGCTGGTCGTGGCGAACACGCATCCCTTCGCGGGGCGCAGCTACGTCAGCCCGCCAGAGCTCGAGCGGGAGACCTTGATCACGTACCCCGTCGAAGTCGAGCGGCTCGATGTCTACAGCCAATTCCTGCTCCCCGCAGGCTGCGTGCCGAAGAGCCACAAAACCATCGAGACCACGGACATCATGCTGCAGATGGTCGCCAGTGGACGCGGTGTCGCGGCCTTACCCAAGTGGCTGGTCGCGGAGTACCGACCGCAAATGCGCATCGTCCCGGTGCGGCTCGGGCGTCACGGGATCAGGAAGCAGATCTTCCTGGGCGTGCGCGTGGCCGACAGCGAGATCGATTACATCTCCGCCTTCATCGAGCTCGCGCGTGGCCAGTCGCGCCGCGGCGCAAGGCGCTGATCCGTCTTCGTCGCTGGCTCGTATCCATCGCGTACGGGCACTGATCGAGCGGTACACCGCGATGTCACTGCCCTGACGCCATTTTGTCGCCGAATGCCTGCGAAAGTGGAAAAAACAGCGTGACACGATTGTGTATTTACGTGCTATGAGCCCCCGTGCCGTTCCCGCTGGGACTCTCTGCAGCTATTCAATGCGCGTGTCGGTCTTGGGCATGAGGGTGCTCCGGCTCGGCATCTCGTCCTGCCTAGCGGGTCTGTTCGTGCTGCTCGGCGCGCCGAACCTCGCTCGGGCACAGGTCAGCGCGCCCGTCCCTGGCGAGCA
The DNA here is from genome assembly GCA_035688655.1 of Polyangiaceae bacterium. Classification (GTDB taxonomy): domain Bacteria; phylum Myxococcota_A; class Polyangia; order Polyangiales; family Polyangiaceae; genus PMG-095. The sequence goes on from DASSMT010000326.1 coordinate 73,764, forward strand.
ACCGCCCGCTGCCTGGCCTCGCGACGAAGCAGAAGCGCACGACGTGCTGGTTCCGGTCTTGCTCGTGATCGACGCCAGCGGCCATGTGCAGAGCGTCGAGGTCGAGGCCAGCGTCGATGCCGAGTTCGATGCCGCGGCGATCGCCGCAGCGAGCCGTTGGACATTCAAGCCCGCACAGAAGGACGGTGCGCCGGTCGCGGCGAAGGCCCGGGCCGTGGTGCGCTTCGTGGCGCGCCCGCGCGAGTCGCTCGAGCCGTCCGCTGCAGCGACTCCACCCGAGGCCGCACCGCCCGTTCAGCCCGCGCCGGCTGCCACGATTTCCGCTGCGGCGCCGGAGCCAGCGACGATCACCGTGCAGGGCGTGCGCCTGGTGCCGCCGCCGCGCAGCGCTTCGGAGATCGTGCAAGGAAAGCGCGTGCTGTCCTCGGCACCGCACCGCACCGCGAGCGATCTGCTGTTGACCGTGCCGGGCATTGCGCTCACTCAACACAGCGGCGAGGGCGCGGCACATCAGATCTTCTTTCGAGGCTTCGACGCCGTGCACGGGCAAGATCTGGAGATTTGGGCTGGAGGCGTGCCGGTCAACGACGTTTCCAACATTCACAGCCAAGGCTATGCCGATCTGAACTTCTTGCCCGCCGAGGTAGTGAAGCAAATCCGCTCCGCGCCCGGCAGCTATGATCCGCGTCAAGGTGACTTCGCGGTAGCGGGCACGCTGTGGCTGGATCTCGGCTACAGCGAGCCCGGCGTCACGGCCAGCGCAGCTCTGGGTCAATACGGCACGCGCCGGTATTTCATGGCCTATCACCCGAAGGGTTGGTCGGACGCGACGTTCGCTGCGTTCGAGTTGTATGCGACCGACGGCTTCGGCCCAGCGCGCGCGGCCCAACGGGCGTCCGTCATCGGTCAAACCGAGTTTGCGATCGGAGCCGCGCGCGCGAGAGTGCTGGCCTCGACGTACGCGGCGACCTTCGATTCCGCGGGTGTCTTGCGCTTGTCCGACATCGAGAGCGGCAAGGTCGATCGCTTCGACTCGTACGATCAAAATCAAGGCGGCGATTCGGCGCGCACGCAGCTCGCATTCGAGCTCAGCCAAGCCGACGAAGACTCGCACTGGTCGATGACGCCGTACGCCGTGCTGCGGTCGATGCGTCTACGCCAGGATTTCACCGGCTACCTGGTGACCCCAACGACCGGCAGCGCGAGCGAAGTGGCTGCTGCGGCGAAGGCTTCCGAACAGGGTAACTCGGAGCAGCAAGTCAACGACGCCACGACCGTGGGTCTCAGCGCGTCCTACAGCCGCAGACTGAAGCTGTTTTCTCGCGCAGATTCTTTCGAAGCCGGGGTTTTTGCCCGCTACGATCGGATCGAGCAAGCCCAGAAGAAGCTGTCGATCGACACGTCACAGGTCACGCTCGACGAGGTCGATGCCAAAATCAATGCCACCGACATCGCAGGTTACGTCGACCTCGCGCTGCATCCCATCCGTCGCCTCACGTTTCGAGGCGGCTTACGCATGGATGGCCTGGCCTACGTCACCCAGGACGACGGCGGACAAGGGCAAGGCCAACGGCGCGCGGCGCAAGGAGCACACTTTGGCAAGAAGGCCACGCTGGATCTGCGTCTGACCAACGAGCTTCACGCGCTGGCGAGCTACGGCGATGGCTTCCGTTCGCCGCAAGCTCGCAGTCTTCAGGCGGGCGAAACTGCGCCCTTCACCAGTGTGCAGAGTTTCGAAGCCGGCGTGCGCTACCAGACCCCTGCGTTGCGCGCGACCGGTTCGCTGTTTCGCACGCTGCTCTCGGACGATCTCGCGTTCAATCAGGTCACCGCGCGCAACGAGCGCACTCCGCCCACGCGCCGGACCGGGCTCAGTGCCGAGATGGCGGCCCAGCCCACGCCCTGGTTCACGGCCGCCGCGAGCATCACCTATACTCGCGCTGAGTTCAGCAACACCGACGGCGGCTACAACGCAGGCGACTTGCTGCCTTACGTGCCGCAGGTGGTGATCCGCACCGACGTGGCGTTCACGCCCACGCTCGGTCGTGTGCTCGGTCGGCCGCTGACCTCTCACTTCGGGTTCGGGCAGACCAGCATCGCGCGCCGGCCCTTGCCGTACGGCGAAATGGGACACGACTACACGCTGATCGACGCGCTCGCCAGCGTTCGCCTGCGCGAAGTCGAGCTCAAACTGAGCGCATTCAATCTGCTGAATTTGAATTGGTACGACGGCGAGTACACCTTCGCCTCCAATTTCGAGCGCGGCGCGGCGCCCTCGCTGGTCCCGCAGCGGCACGTCACCGTCGGCGCGCCGCGCACCCTGCTCGCCACGCTCACCGTCTTCTTGTGAGGTCGTCATGTCCTTTCATCGCCGTGTCCCGCTCGCCATTGCCAGCAGCGCGCTCGCGCTCGCATTCACTGGAGGCTGCGGCTCCGACGGGGGCGGCAGCACGACGGGCAAGCGGATCACGCTCCAAACGGCGATCTCCGGTGAGGCGGCGGCGCTTTCGCCGTTCACGACCGGCTTCGGCTGGGACGTCGAGCTCAGCCGGGCGAAGGTCGCAACCAGCGCGTTTTATTACTTCGATGGCCCGCCGCCGACGGCATCGTTGAGCATTCCTCGACGCAGCTTGCGCGAGCGGTTCGCGAGCTACTTCGTGGGTACCGCCTGGGCGCACCCTGGGCACTATCAATCGGGCACGGCTTTGGGCGAGGTGATCTTCAGCGAGCCGGTCGTTTTCGATCTGTTTTCCCCGAGCCCGCGGCGGCTTCCGGCGGGGGAGGGCGTCACCGGGATTTACCGCTCCGCGCGCTTCGTATTTCCGAGCACGGCCCCGGCGGACGCGGCGCTCGCCGGTCACCTGGCGATCGCGGAGGGAAGAGCCGTGAAACACGGGGACGCAGCAGCGACGCCCATCTACTTTCGCTTGATCGCCGACAGCGACGACATTGCGATGAACGTGAATGAAGGGGCTGTCGATGGCTGCGTCTTGGACGAGACCAAGGTCGGCGCCGACGGTACGATCAGCGCAGAAATTAGACCGACAGTTTGGCTGAACTTGGTCGATTTCTCCAAAATCGACCCGGGCAGCGCGGACCACCCGACTGAGGCTCACAGCTCGGGCTTCTCACAAGGGCTCACGCAGTTGAGCGCGTACCACTTCAGCTACAGCCAATGAGCGGCTAGCGAGAACGAGGGATCGAATGATGCGAACGAGAACGGCGAGCCTTTTCGCGTGTGTGGCATTGCTGGTTTTGGTTGGTTGCAGCGATCCAACGAGCTCCGGCAAGGGAACCGAACTCTTCACCACCTGGGGTGAAGAGTTCATCGAGAATGGCATCCCCGCGAGCGACGGGACGAGCGGCTTCATCGACGGCTGGTCCGTGCGCTATCACAAGTTCCTGGTCAATTTTCACAACATCGTCGTGGCGGATGGCGCCGGCCACGAGGCAGCGAGGCTCGACAAACCACGCTTCGTCGATAACACGAGGGCAGGCGAGAAAGAGCTCGTCACGTTCGGCGAGCTCGAGGCGCAGGCGTACACACTGGTAAGCTACGAGATCAAGCCCGCGGTCGACGACGAACAGATCGTCAGCGCTGCCGACCCCGCGGATCTGGCGATGATGGTTCGCGATGGTCTGTCCGTGTATGTCGCAGGCGAGGCCACGAAACCCGATCCCATGGACGCCAAGAAGACGCTCAGCAAGACCTTTCATTGGGGGCTCCGGACGCAGACCTCGTACAAGGATTGCCACTCGGACGAAAACGGCATCTCGACTCAGGGCGTGGTCGTCACCACCAACAAGACCGACACCAGCCAGCTCACCACGCATGGCGATCACTTCTTCTACGACAGCCTGCAATCCGGGGAGAACGCCAAGCCGACCGCGATTCGCTTCGAAGAGAAGGCACAGGCCGATGACGGGGAGTTCGGCGACGGCGACGGCGACATCACGCTCCAGGAGCTGTGTCACGAGAACATCGATCCGGACTTGTACAACCCGTCCGGACTTCCCGGCTCGACCATCGGTGATTTCGTGATCTCGCTCGCCCGCACCATCGGCCATTTTCGGGGTGAGGGCGAATGCACGATCAAACGCATCGATCCCGTGCCCTCCGGGGTCCTGCGTCCGTGCGACGAATACCCGTGAGGCTGCTGTTTGGGCTAGCCTTGGGAGCGCTTGTCACCGAACGATGCCCAACCGACCCTGTTCGAGCTGCCGCCGCCCACGCTGCAGCCCGCCACGGTCGGTCCGGCCGAGCACGCGCTCTCGACCCGGCTTTCCCCAGAGCTGAAGCTGGGCACGATGTCTTGGTCGTTCCCGGGCTGGCGTGGCTTGGTTTACGCCGAGAGCGCGGATCCGAAATTGCTCTCTACGGCGGGGCTCGGCGCGTACAGTCAGCACCCATTGCTCGGAGCGGTGGAAGTGGATCGCTCGTTTTATGAGCCGCTGCCGGAGCGTTACTTCCGAGAAATCGCGGCGCAGGTGCCGGAAGATTTTCGCTTCTTGGTCAAGGCGCACGAAGAATGCACGCTCTCCTGCTTTCCCAAGCATGCTCGCTACGGGAAGCGACAAGGCGCTCCGAACTCGCGTTTCCTCGATCCTGCCTATGCCGAGGACGCAGTGGTTGCGCAGTGCGTTCCAGGGCTCGGGCATAAGCTCGCCGCGTTGCTGTTTCAATTTCCGCCGCAGCAGCTGGAAGAGCCCGCAAAGTTCGCGGATCGCTTGCAGGCTTTTCTGGAGCGGCTGCCGCGCGGCGTGCCGTATGCCGTCGAGCTGCGCAACGCGGAGCTGCTCACGGCAGCCTATGCGCGCGCTCTCGCCGCGAGCGGCGCGCTGCACGCGCACAACGCGTGGGGGCAAATGCCGTCCGTCCTCGCGCAAGCGCGCCAGATCCCACCCGCGGCGCGCCGGCCCTTGATCGTGCGTTGGTTGATGCGCCGCGGGGACGAATACGAAACTGCTCGTTCCCGCTTGCTCCCTTTCAATCGCTTGGCAGAGCCGGATTCGAGCACGCGTGCGGACATTGCCAGCCTGGTCAGCAAGGCGCTCGCCCACGATGTCCCCGCCTTCGTCTTGATCAACAACAAGGCCGAGGGCTGCGCGCCGGAGAGCGTCGTCGAATTGGCGCGAGCCATTGTGGCCCTCGGCGGGTCGGGTCGCGTCTCGCCCTGAGTCACCTGCGTCGAGTTGCCGCGGCTGGGAAAGACTGTTTCTGGAACCGATTCCAAAAATCGGGAATTTTTTAATGAGGCGCTGCGCAGAACGACCAGCCTGAGGCAAAAACGAGCTGCATCGCCACCCGACGGAGTTACGCTGAGGCGCGTGTCTTCTTCTAGCTATTCTCGCGTCTTGTCTTGCTGGCCGTTGTCATTGATTGCGCTGGCTTCCCTTCACTGTGAGCCGTCGGCGTCCACGGACTGCGCCGCTAGCGGCGGTGCCAGCGCCGGAACGGCTGCGGTGGTGCCAGCACTCGCTGGCATGGCCGGTGTGGCTCAGGTGGTCAACGCAGGCGGCTCGACGACCAACGTGGTCTCAGGCGGCAGCGGCGGCGCCGGGGGGTCAGGGGGCGTCGTGGTGACCGAGCCGCGCGGGCCGACCCCGGCGGCGAACGGAGTGAACTTTCCGTTTCCTCAGAACCGCTACAGCGCCAATTGCACCTATCCCAACTTCCTCAATGCGGACGTCAAAGCCGCCTACGCGAAATGGAAGGCCGATACCGTCACTAGCGACGGCGCTGGCGGTTTCCAGCGCGTGAAACGCCCGAAAGACCCCACGCTCGAGCCGAACTCGACGGTCTCGGAAGGCATTGCCTACGGCATGCTGATCGCGGTCTACATGGGCGATCAGTCGCTGTTCGACTCGCTGTGGAAGTACGAGCAGCTGCACCTGGACAAGAACGGGCTGATGGACTGGTACATCAAGGCCGACGGCTCGGGCACTGGGCCCAACGGCAGTGGCGCGGCCAGCGACGCCGATGAAGACATGGGCTGGGCTTTGCTCATGGCCGATCGACAATGGGGCGGCAAAGGCAGTCTCAACGACAGCTACCTGAACATCGCCAAGAACCAGATCAATCAGGTGTACAAGACGGAGATCCAGGACGACAAACTGCTCAAGCCGGGTGACGGTTGGGGCGGTTGGAGCACGGTCAATCCATCATATTTCGCACCGTCTTATTACCGCGCGTTCGCCAAGGCCACGGGCAACGACAAGTGGAACCAGGTTCTGCTGACCTCTTACGACACGCTCGAGAAGAGCCTGAATTCCGCGAACGGCAATACCGAGAACGGCCTCGTGCCCGCGTGGTGCACGAGCGATGGGGCACCCAACCCGAACGTGTTCAAGTCGGGCGGCGGCGGCGGTGACGACGCCCCCACTCATTATCAGTACGATTCGTGCCGCACGCCATTCCGGATCGGGCTCGATTACTGCCAGAACGCCGAGCCGCGCGCGCAGAGTTACGTGGCAAAGACAAGCCAGTTTTTCGCCGGGATCGGCGCCAAACAAATCGTCGACGGTTACGACCTCAACGGCAAGCCGCGGCCTCAAAATCAGAGTGGGCAATCCGCGGCCTTCGTCGGACCTGCGGTGGTCGGGGCGATGAGCAGCCCGACTTACTCGACGTTCATCCAAGACGGTTACGACAACGTGGCGACAATGACCCTATTGGTCGGCGGTGACTACTACGACGAGTCGTGGACGGTGCTCTCGCTGCTGATGATGTCCGGCAATTTCCTGGACTACACCGCGCTGTCACCGCAGTGAATCGCCAATGCTTCGGCTCCTCGCGCTCCAAGCACGGGGCCGATGTAGGTGAGTTGCGTTCAATCACTCCGTAGGAGGGAGGCTATTTCGTTCGGGTTTCATTGATCCAGGGTATCTTGCCTGCACGGATGTTCGGGAACACAATTCGGCATGTCCAGTCGGGATGAGGACACAGCCGTGAGCGACGTCGGGCAAGCCGTAGTCGCCGCCCCGACTAGCAATGATTGCCTGGTGGTCGTCTACCAGCGCGAGGGCGGCGCCGGTCGCTGCATCAAGCTCGATCGCTTGCCCCTGCGTATCGGGCGAGATCCGAACAATGAGCTCGTTTTGGCGGACGACGGCGTTTCACGTCGCCACGCGCGCATCGAGCGGCGCTCGGAGCGCATCGTGTTGATGGACGTGGGCTCCACCAACGGCACCCTGCTGAACGACGCCGAACTCACCGGCATCGTGGAATTGCGCACCGGAGACCGCATCCAGGTCGGCTCGACCATTTTCAAGTACCTGAGCGCTTCCGATCTGGAAGCCGCGCTGCACGAACAAATTTTTGCGAATGTGTCGACGGACGAACTCACCGGCCTGCGCAGCAAACGGCACCTGACCGACGAGCTCGGGCGCGAGTTCTCGCGCGCCCGGCGTTACAATCGTAACTTCTCACTGTTGATGATCGACATCGATCACTTCAAAGCGGTCAACGACCAGCACGGGCACCAAGTCGGCGACATCACCCTGCGCGCGGTTGCAAGCCAGGTGCTGTCCTGCCTGCACGCGGATGACCTCGCCGCGCGCTACGGCGGCGAAGAGTTCGTCGTACTGCTCCTGGAGACCAAGCTGGAAGATGCCGTCGCCGTGGCCGAGCGTATTCGCCAAGCCGTCGCCCAGCTGACCGTCAGTTTTCGCGACCTGCGTCTGCAGGTCACCGTGAGCATCGGCGTGGCCGAATTCAGCCACAGCGATGAAAACGAAATCCGGCTGTTCGAACGCGCCGACCAGCGCCTGTACGCCGCCAAACAAGCCGGACGCAACGCAGTCAGGTGGTGACGCGCACGGCGGCCGTGTGTCGGCCGCGTGACGATGCAGTGGCGACAGCCGATTGCTCCACACGCCGCGCGGCGCTTTCGATACAGAGCCCGCATGGACCAGGTCTTCGGCATCTTTCCCACGCCGTTCATGCGAGCACCGGCTGCGCTGGCGCGGCCTCTGGTTGCTCGCTTGGTCGAGCACTTCACCGCCCAAGCCACGCGCGACAACAGCTCTTCTGCGAATCTGTCGCACACGGCGATGCTCCAGCCGAGTGACAGTCCACTCTTGGTCGAAGCCGCGACTTTGATCGCGCCGAAGCTGGTCGAGTTCGGGGCGCACTTGTTCGGTGAGCGTTTGCGTTGGTTGCTCAAGGAGATGTGGGTGAACGTTCTCGACACGGGCGGGCGACAGGCCATGCACAACCACGCCAACAGCTTCATCTCCGGAGTGGTCTATCTCACGCCAACTCATCCGGGCTCCCAAACGGTGTTCATGAAGTCTCCGGGCGGGAGCGAGTTCATGTTCCGCAACGACCATCAGGGCATGACCCCCAATGAGTTCAGCGGGGACAAGTGGGTGAGTCCCGCGCCGGAGCCAGGCGATCTGGTGCTTTTTCCGAGTTATCTGATGCACGCGGTGCCGCCCAACCAGGGCGCGCGCAGGATCACGCTTTCGTTCAACTCCATCCCGGAGAAGCTGGATTCTTGGGGTTATCAGGTGAGGTTCGCCGGTTGAAGCCCACGACCGAAGTCGAGCGCCGCTGGGCATCGCTTTCGATGATGACCGCGTCGGGCTTCGCCGGCCTGGGCTATCAGATCATCTGGACCGAGCAGTGTTCGCTCTGGCTCGGTCATGAGTCGGCCGGCGTCATTGCGGTGTTGGCGGCGTTTTTCGGAGGGCTTGCGCTCGGCGGGTTGGTTCTCGGTGAGCGCATCGAGCGGAGCGTGCGGCCGCTGCGGTGGTATGTGGGATGCGAGTGGCTGATCGCGGCTTGGAGCTTGCTGTTGTTGCGCGTCGGAGCGCCGTTCAGCGGCTGGCTGCTCGGCGTGATCGGCGTTCAGCCATCGCCGGCTTGGCATTGGTTCGTGGTATTTGCTGCCTGCTTTGCGCTTTTTCTGCCGGCCACTGCCGCCATGGGCGCGACCCTGCCCGCGATGGAACGACTCGTCGCACGAGCCGCTGGCGACGGTCGCTCGCTCGCGGCGCTGTACGCCGCGAATACGTTCGGGGCCGTGCTGGGCGTGCTCGCGTCGGCATTTTGGCTGATTCCGGCGCTGGGCCTCGCGCGCAGCGCGGCGCTGTGTGTCGCGCTCAACCTCTCGTGCGGAGCGCTCGCGCTGTCTGTGTTGCCGAAAACCGTCGCACTGTCCGAGCGCCCCGGCCCGAGCGCAGCTGCGACTGCACGCGGCGTGCTGCTACGCCTGGCGGGCAGCGGATTCCTCGGCATTGGCTATGAGGTGCTGGCAGTGCGTGTGCTCAGCCAGGTCACCGAGAACACGGTCTATACCTTTGCGCTGCTGCTCGCGGTCTATCTGGTCGGAACTGCCGCGGGCGCGGCGGCCTACCAGCGCTTTCTCGAGTCGCGTCCCGAGCGCGCTGAACTCGGCGATCGGCTGTTTGCGGCGCTCGCGGCTGCTTGTCTCGCCGGCACCGCGACCTTGTACGCGGCGGAGCGAATGCGCGCTTGGGCGAGTGAAACCTTGGGTGGCGATCTACTGGCGGCCATCGCCGCCGAAGCGCTGCTCGCGCTGTGCGCCTTCGGACTGCCCACGATCGTGATGGGCGCTCTGTTCTGTCACCTGAGCCGCTCGGCCAGTGCGCTCGGCCTCGGCTTTGGGCGCGTGCTCGGTGCAAATACGCTCGCGGCCGCGCTCGCCCCAGCATTCTTCGGTGTGCTTGCACTGCCGGCATTCGGTGCGAAAGCGGGGCTTTTGGCGATTGTCGCTGGCTACCTGGGGTTGGTGCATCGACGCGCCTGGGGTGCACCGTTCTTTTGGTTGACTGCGGCTGCTGCGCTGAGCCTCACGCTGTTCGGGCCCGCTCTCACGTTCATCGATATCCCGGAGGGCGGGCGCCTCGTCAGCTACCAGGAGGGCGTCATGGCCGCCGTCAGCGTGGTCGAGGACGCGTCCGGAGTCGCGCGTCTCAGGATCAACGATCGACAGCAGGAGGGGAGCAGCGCGACCCGTCGAGTGGACGCTCGTCAGGCCTGGCTACCTCTGTTGCTGCACCCAGCGCCGAATCGCGCGTTGTTCTTGGGGCTCGGCACCGGCGTGACTTCGTCCTCGGCTGCGGAAGATCCGACACTTTCCGTGGACGTGGTCGAGCTCTTGCCGGAGGTGATCGCGGCTTCGACGCACTTCAAGACCGAAAGCCATGAGGGCTCGGCGGGCTCGCGTTTTCGCGTGCTGGCAGCGGACGCGCGGCGCTACGTGCGTGTCAGCTCACAAAAGTACGACGTGATCGTGTCGGACAATTTCCATCCCGCGCGGAGCGGCTCGGGCGCGCTGTACACGGTAGAGCACTTCCAGGCCGTGCGGGCGCGTCTGCGTGAAGCTGGCCTCTTCTGTCAGTGGTTGCCGCTCCACCAGCTCGATCTCGCCAGTCTGCGCAGCATCGTGCGAGCCTTTTTGAACGTCTATCCGCGAGCGTTTGCCGTGCTCGCGAGCAACAGCCTCGAGACACCCGTGCTGGGTCTGATCGCACGCGCTGACGACGGTCGTTTCGACGTGGCAGCGCTGCGCGCGCGGCTCTCGCAAAGCGCGAAGCCGTCGCTGCTCTTGGAGTTGGGTCTCGACGATGAATTCAGCGTGCTCGGCGGCAGCATCGCTGGGCCCGCGGCGCTCGCGCGCTTCGCGCAATCAGCGCCGGCCAACACCGACGATCGGCCGATCGTGATGTATTCTGCGCCGCGCATCACCTACGCAGCCGATTCCTCGCCGCGTGAGCGACTGATGACGCTGCTCGGCGAGCTCTCTCTGGACCCGACAGAGCTGCTGAGCAGTCCGCGAGACGCCGACTTTTCTGCTCGTATCGCTGCCTATTGGACGGCGCGCGACCGCTTCATCGAAGCCGGTCGCGATGTGCACGCCTCGGCCCGCGTCGAAGAGATGCTCGCTCGAGTTCGCGAGCCGCTGCTATCGGTGCTGCGCATCAGTCCGGACTTTCGCCCCGCGTATGATCCGCTCTTGGCAATGTCGCAAGCGCTCGCGCGTACCGACGTCGTCGCCGCGCGGACGCTGCTCGGCGAGCTCTCGCGTTTGCAACCAGCGCGCAGCGAGGCCAGCCAGATCCTGGCACGACTCGACGCAGCGCCTGCGAGCGCCGCACTCGTTCGTCACTGAACCGTCACGAGCTTCGTCGAAGCGCGGCAACGGCTCGCTTCTCCGGAATTCGAAGCGCGTTTCCGGTTTTCGAAATCATGTGACGGATCATGTCCGAAGCGAGCGCGAAAACTTCGATGAATCCAGGGTTTTCGCCAATGCAAAGGCTGGCCTGCATCTTGCTGAACACCCGCGCGGATTAGTGGCGTTAGCACTTTTTCAACGGCATCGCCGATCGGAGAAAGCAGACATGAGAACCGAGAAGTTATCGATCCTGGCTTTGGGTTTTTGCGGCATCACCGCGATCGTCGGTTGCGGCGACCAGGGCACTGGCAGCCGGGCCCCGGCGGGCTCGAGCGAAGAGACTGGCGGCGAGATCAATCTGGCCCTGCAACTCGCCAACGGCACCACGCTCAACAGTGCGACGTACACCATCGTCGGCCCCAATGCCTACTCGAAGACGGGCAGCATCGACTTGACGGCGGCCACCAAGCTGAGCGCCACCATCGGTGGCATCCCCGCTGGCAGCGGCTACACGGTCACGATCAACGGCACCACCACCGACACCTCCACGACCTGTGGCGGTTCGGCCACGTTCAACGTGCAGGCGCGCGCCACCGTAACCGTGAACGTGCCGCTCACCTGTCATGAGGCGCCCCGTACCGGCAGCGTGCTGGTGACCGGCGCTCTCAATGTGTGCCCGACGATCGACTCACTGTCTGCTAGCCCCACCGAGGTGGCGGTGGGCGGCACCGTTTCGCTCTCGGCAGCGGCGCACGACAGCGATGCGGCCCCGAGCGCGTTGTCCTTCGGTTGGACGACCAGCGCGGGCAGCCTCAGCAGCGCGAGCGCTCAGAACCCCACGTTCACCTGCTCGGCTCCCGGCACCGCGACCGTCACGCTCAGCGTGAGCGATGGCGATCCGGCTGCCTCGTGTGTCGACGCGCAAACCGTGCAGATCACCTGCTCGGCCGCGCCGCCGGCACCCGGCACGTACGTCGCAGGCGACTTTCACAACCACACCACCTGCTCGGACGGCTCGATCTCGATGCAGAAGTTGGTCTCGAAGGCGACCGGCAAGAGCGACGGAACCTTCGGCCTCGATTGGTTCGTGCAGGCCGGTCACGGCGGCAACGGCAACCGCAACTGCACGCTCGTCGAGGACGCAACCCTGGCCACTCCTGCATATCCGTTCATCGCGGGCAAAGGTCCGACCACGACCTGGGAAAACTCGGGCGTCACTCCGAAGGGGAGTTCTTCCGGCACCAGCCCGAGCAAGAACATGTGGCGTTGGCAGTCGATTCAAGAGTTCCAATACCCGCTCATCGAGTACCTGAACGCGTACAAGAACCTGCCCTTGTTCCTGGGCATCGAGTCGGTCGTCGCGGGTCACGAGCACAGCTCGATGTCCGTGATCACGGGCCAGATCCCGGCTGCGCTCTCGTCTGTCACGCTGCCCACCACTGCGGGCTATACGGCTGTGGGTAACGGCACCGCGCTCGCGCAATGGGAGTACTGCTTCGACCGCGGCGACACCGACACCAGCCGCGGCGTCGCCAATGCCTGGGATTGCTCGGTTCCGGGTAGCGCGAACGCGGCCGATCCGAGCTGGAGTGCCACTGCCATGAAGCTGATCCCAGCGGGCGGCACGGGCACTGGCATCAAGGGTCACAACAAGACGCTCGAAGCCTTGAAGTGGATGGCCGCGTATCATCCCGATGGCTCGTACTACGTGCCCGCGCATCTCGAGCGCGCTGGCCAGTTCAACCCCGACGGCAACAACGGCTACAACGTCGAGCACTTGCGCGACTTCAACAACGCTGCGCCCCGCATCGCGTTCGGGATGGAAACGCAACCGGGTCACGGCGCTTCGGACAACCGCGGCGAGTACCAGGTGCTGCGCAACAACATCGGCGGCGTCCAGACCGACAGCGTGGGCGGCACGACCTACGGCGGCACGGGCGTCTACGGCGGGTACATTGGCGGCGTGTGGGATGCGCTGCTCGGCGAAGGCCGCAATTTCTGGTTCTTTGCCAGCTCCGATTGGCACAACCGCGGTAACTTCGGTCCCGACGATCGCCGAACGAGCCAAGACTTCTACCCCGGTGAGTACCAGCGAAACTACACCTTGGTGCGCGCCGGCAGCAGCAAGCCGACGCCGCAACAAATCGTCGACGGCCTGCGCACGGGCAACAACTTCGCCAGCAGCGGCCAGCTCATCGACCGGCTCGGGTTCGTGGTTTGCTCCGGCAAGTCCGAAGCGCTGGTCGGTGAAGTGTCCCTCAACGCCGCGGTGGCCAACAGCTCGCCCAGCGCGGCCGGTTGCGCCACCATGGGCGAGAAACTGGTCGTCGCTCCGGGGGCCGACATCGTCGTCGGAATCACGGTGCGCGATCCAGCCGGCACGAACTTCTCGCCGTACACGTTCCCGAACCCGTCGCTGGCACAGGTGAACGTCAACCAACCGATCAACGCGCCGGTGCTCGACCACATCGACGTGATCGGTGGTCTGGTCACGGGCTACAAGACGCCGGGCTCGGCGGATTACTCCGGTGAGTGGCCGCGCAACACCAACTGGCTGAAGGCCGATGGCACGACTGCGGATCTGTCCGTGGTGCCTGCTGCTGCCAAGAATGTCTCCGCCGCGATCCTGAAGACGTTCAACGGCAGCGGCGCATCGGCGTGGAAGGCTTCTGCTTCCCCGATCGATGGCTCGACGTTCTTGACGGCGACCTTCAAGAGCTCGGCACTGGCGGCTTCGCAGTACGTACGTCTGCGCGGTACCAACATGCCGGCGGCCGTGCCGTTCGAGACCGACGCCAGCGGCAATCCTTTGGCCGACGTCGTGACCAACGCCAACGACACCACCCGCCTGCGCATTCCATGCGCGACGCCGCACAGCGCCGGCAGCCAGTTCGACGGTTGCCCGGATCACCTGGCGACCGCGACCGGCGCCACGAACCCGATCAACGGCCAGAAAGCGGTGTCGTACGACGTCGCGGCTTGGGCGGACCTCTGGTTCTATTCGAACCCGGTGTACATCGAGGTCACTGGCTCGACCCCGGTTGCCGGCGTGAAGTGAGGAACAGTCCGTCACCCATGAGTGACGTGACTGTCACTCGTGGGTGACGCCACCGTCACTGACGGATGGCATGACACGGCGCCGCGCGGCCAACGCACGGCGCCGTTGCCTTTTCTAGGACCCGTCATCCACACAAATGTCCACCCCGCTGTTGAACCTCGACCTCGCCGAGTCGCTGCCATCGCAGGCCGAGCCTGCACAGCCCATCGCGCCCGCGCGCCCTCCTTCTCCGGGCCGCGGGTGGCTGCGTGAGCCGCTGCTGCACTTCGTGCTGCTCGGAGGGCTGTTGTTTCTCGCCGATCATTTTTTTGCTGCCAAGACCGATGAGGCGCACACGATCGTCGTGGGCGCAGACGTCGACGCCGAAGCGACGGAGACTTTCAAAGCGGCGCGCGGGCGAGCTCCCAATCCCGAAGAGCTCGAAGCGCTGCACCGCGTTTGGCTCGACAACGAAGTGCTCTATCGAGAAGGCCTCGCATTACGAGTCGACAAGGGCGACTCGGCGATTCGAGAGCGCGTGATCTTCAAGGCGCTGAGCGTGGTCGACAGCAACGTGAAGTTGCCGGCGATCAGCGATCAGGCCTTGCGCACGTGGTTCGAAGCCCATCGCGACAAGTACGACGAGCCGGCGCGCTTCGATTTCGAAGAGGCGGCGCTTTCCGGCACGAATTCAGAGGCTGCCGTGCGACAGTTCGTGACGGCGCTGAACGACGGCACGCCCGGCGACGCAAGAGCGGGCCTGCGCGTGTTCAAGGGGCGGCCCCTTTCCAATCTAGTCGATAGCTACGGTGCTGACTTCGCCAAGACCCTCGAAGCGTCGACACCGGGCACCTGGCAAGCACTGCAGACGCGCGACGGCTGGCGCGCGATACGCCTGAATGCGAAGACCCCGCCCAAGCCGGCGGTATTCGAGATCGTTCGTGGCATGGTGCGGCAAGATTGGGGCGATGCCACGGCCGCCGAACAGCGCACGGCCGCCGTGCGCGAGCTGAGCAAGAAATACAAAATCACCTTCGAGAAGCCCGCCGCGGGCGACAAACCGGTCAAGAGTTCGGGCGAATGAACACGCGATCCGTCCGTGCCGCCTGCTTGCTGCTGCTCGGTTTCGTCTGTGCGCTATTGGCAGCGCCTGCGCGCGCGCACGAAATGAGCATGGCCGAGATGGAGGTGCGTGAGACCGCCCCGGGTGAGTTCTTCTGGCTTTGGTCGGCCGCCAGCGACAAGCGCCCAATGGGCGGCGACTTGAAGCCGCATTGGCCGGAGAGCTGCCGTCAATCGGACCCGTACGTCGTGCACTGCGGAAGCGACGGTCTGAAGGGCACGTTCGCCATGGAAGGCGTGGGCCAGCGCTACTCGGCTGCTTTGGTGAAGATCGTCTGGCTGGACGGTCAGAGTCGCGTCTACACCCTGACCGGATCGCAGCCCTCCGTGGAACTGTTTGGCTCCGCCGACGATCGTCGCGGGTTGGGCGAGATCTTCCGCGCTTACACCGTGCTCGGCGTTCAGCACATCGCGAGCGGCATCGATCATCTGCTGTTCGTGATCAGCCTGTTATCTTTAGTGGGCTTCAAGCGCCGGCTCATCATCACCATTACCGCGTTCACGCTCGCGCACAGCCTGACGCTCGCTTGCAGCGTATTCGGCTGGCTCACGCTGCGTTCGGCGCCCGTGGAGGCCTGCATCGCGCTCTCGATAGTGCTCGTCGCGAGCGAAGCCCTGCGTGACACGAACAGCTTGGCTCGGCGCGTGCCGGCTCTGGTTTCGTTCTCGTTCGGTCTCGTGCACGGCCTCGGCTTTGCTGGCGCCTTGAAAAGCATTGGTCTGCCACCGAGCCATTTGCCCATGGCGCTGCTCAGCTTCAACGTGGGGGTCGAGCTCGGCCAACTGGTGCTGGTGCTGTTCGCGTTCTTGCTGGTGAGCGTACCCTGGCCGAAGGGTTTTCTGTCTCGCGCACGCCGGCCCGCCTTGTATGCGGTCGGAGCGGTGGCCTCCTTTTGGTGCTTTCAGCGAATTGCTGCCATCGTCATCTGAGGCGTCCGCGCGAGCGCGAACTTCCTGATTTCGAACGCCGACCTCCGACATCTGGACGATGGTCGCAAATCGAGCTTGCTCGAGCCGCTGCTGAATTTGCCGCTCAGTGAAAGTGTCTCGTGTGGCTGTTCTGTGGAGCGGCCGCGAGAACGCGGCCCGCGGACGCGGATCGTCTCGCTTTGCGCCATCGGCGTCGGCTGAGCGCCCCTGGATTGGTCGCGTTTGCTGGCGCATTCGCGCGCAGATTTGCGCGCCGGAATGGGCGGCTGCCGAGCCCGCGCAAAAAAACGTGCTAATTTTTTGGTTTAATGCGTCTACCTGCGCGCGCCGACGACCTGCGAGATTTTTCTCGTCCTCGAACCGCCGGCTGATTGCCGTAACCTCAGTTTGCCCCCAATGTTCGAGAGCCGCAGCGCGTGAACTCACAAATTCTCATCGATGCCATCGTGCGCCAAACGATGGTTCTGATCGCGCAGCTTTCGACCGCAGATGGCGTGCGTTCCCCCCTTTCGCACATCGCGGACGAAGTCTTCGTCGGGTTGGTTCGCGAGCTCGAGCGCCAGAAGCTGGGCAAGAAGGTGATTGCCGACATGTTCGGCCTGGTACTCCGCTCGTACCAGCAGAAAGTCCAACGCCTGAGCGAATCAGCGACTGCCCGCGGCATCACCCTGTGGGGCGCCTTGCACGGCTTCCTGGTCGAGCGTGAGTCCGCCAGCCGGGCGGAAGTGCTGCAACATTTCAAGCACGACGAAGAGGGGAAAGTTCGCAGCATCCTGAACGATCTGGTGGAGAGCGGCCTGGTCCGGCGCACCGGAACCGGCAAAGAGACGCGCTACCGCGCCGCGAACGCGGAGGAGCTGGAAGAGCTCGGAGCCAGTGACGCCGGCGATCTGGAGGAGACCAACGCGGCGTTGGTTTGGGTTCACCTATACCCGGCCAGTCCGATCAGCCGTGAACGCCTGGCTGCCATCGTTCCGTTGGCCGAGCCTGCGCTCGATGCCGCCATCAATCGTTTGGTTGCCGACGAGCGAATCCGAATCGAGACTCGAGCCGAAGGGGTATTTTACGTCACGGATCGCTGTCTGATCCCGATCGGGCAAGCCTCCGGTTGGGAAGCCGCGGTCGTCGATCATCACCGAGCCGTGTTGAAGGCGCTGGCTGCCAAAGTCGTCGGTGGTAAGCACGTGTCTGCCGCCGCTGACGAGATCGGTGGCACCACGCTGTCCTTCGACCTCTGGCCTGGGCATCCGCGTGAACGAGAAGTGCGGCAACTGCTTGCCACCGTGCGGCGCCAAGTCGTGTCGTTGTGGGATGAAGTTGCCGAGTACAACCAGACCCATCGCGCGAAATCGACGTACCAGGTGAGCTTTTACTGCGGTCAGAACCTGATGGATGAACAGGAGAGCGAATGACCGCGCGCGTTTGGTTCAACGGGATCGGGGCGCTGTTCGCGGGGCTTTTGCTCTTTGGCTGTTCGCCGACCGCACGAGAAGATGGCGACAGCCAAACCAACTGGCTCGAGGCATGCCGAGAGGACAGCAAGTGCCCGAGCGGGAAGAAGTGTCTGTGCGGCGTGTGCACGATAGCCTGCAGTGTTCCCAGCACCTGCAGCAGCTTCCAACAAGCTTCGTGTATCGGCGCCAGCGAAAACGGCGCGATCGTTCAGTGCGGGGGCAACCCGCCGCCGGCTCCCGGGCTGTGCTTGCCGCGCTGCGCTGACGACGGCGATTGCTCGCGGACCCAAGCCTGCGTTGCCGGTGTTTGCTCGCCACTGCCGGCTACCCCGGTGGATGTCAACATCGACCTCGACACGCGGCATCAGGATTTGGTCGGGTTCGGCGCTTCCGTGGCCTACGGTGAGGGACAGATCACCGGTCACCCGCAGCAGGCGGCGCTGTACAAGGACATCTTCAACGTCTTGGGTTTGGACATCCTGCGTTTCCGCAATCGCTACCAGCACACCGGAGATGACGATCTCTCGACGGCGGGTGAGCTGGTCGCTGCCGGCAATTCCGCCTTGGGGCGACCGCTCGGGGTCTTTCTCAGTTCGTGGAGTCCGCCTGCTGCGCTCAAAGCGAACAACGCGTTGGTCTGCAGCGGTAACGTACAGACTTGCACGCTCGCCAAGACGCCTGCGGGTGCCTTCGACTACGCCGGCTTGGCGGACTATTGGCTGAACTCGCTCGGCGCGTACGCGAAGGTCGGGTTGGTGCCGGACTACATGGGCCTACAAAACAACGCGAACTGGATCCCGAGTTCGGCGGAGTCGAACGAGGCGTGTAAGTTCTTGCCGTCCGAGGGCACCGTGTCCGTTCCGCTCGGAGCGACCAGCGTGAAGGTGTCCTATCCCGGCCTGGCACAAGCGCAGGCAGCCACGCTCGATGCTTTGTCGACCCTCGCCACCCGGCCAAAGTTACTCGCTCCGGAGACCAGCGACTTCGGGAGCGTCGCCGACTACGTGCCCAGCCTCGATGCCTCGAAGACGGACGCGCTCGCTCATCAGCTGTACGGCGTGAATCCCGTAGCCGTCGATCTGGATGGCCTGGCCGCCATGGCCAAGCTGGTCAGCCAGTTCGGCCGCCCCGTGTTCGTGACCGAGATGCAGGCCGATGGCTTCGGAACCGCTGTCCTGATTCACTACGCAACGGTGGTCGAGGGAGCGTCGGCGTACCTGCAGACGGCGTTGACGGGCCCGGTCTCGGGACCGCTGACGAACACCCAAGCGCTGTTCGGCATCGACTCGGCGAGCTACAAGCTTCAAGACCCGTTCCACGCGATGCGGCATTTCGCGGGACACACGGATCCGGGCTGGACGCGCGTCGAAGCCAGCGCCGCCAGTGGGCTACTGGTCTCCGCTTGGCAGTCGCCGTCGGGCCAAGACTTGACCTTGGTATTGATCAACAGCCGCGCTGTCGAGCTGAGCGCACGGCTCAAGCTCCCCGGGGATTGGTCGAGCTCCGAAGTAACGCGAAGCGTTTTCAGTGGGATCGAGCGCTCGAGCGTGCTCGGCCCGCTGTCGACCCAGGGGGTGATCCGCTTGCCCCCCGAGTCCGTGGCGACCGTGGCGCTCTCGCGCTGACGCCAAATTCCCGGAAAAGTACGGTATCCGCCGGCCAGGGGACCTGTGTTTTCGGTTGACAAGCGTTGAGCGTGGTACCCAGGATGCGCGCCGGCGTGGTCGATCATCAGCGTGCCTTGGCAATGTTGCAAGCGACGCTCGCCATTGCTTGGCTCAGCGCAGGCTGCGAACCAACGGTGGTCATCGGCAGGTGCGCCCAAACGTCGGACACTGGCGAAGCAGGGGCCACGGGCATGTCCAGCGACGTGCCAGTCCGCGTGCCCTGGTCGACAGGGTTCGAAGACGGGACGTGCGGCTATTACGCGGAGCAGGGGTACTGCTACGCGCGCCACGATGCGAAGCTCGAAATCGTCAGCTCGCCGGTGCACTCCGGAAAATTTGCGGCCGCCTTCACCGTCAACGGCAACGCCTCGACCGCCGATCGCAGCCAAGCTCGCTGCGTGCGCCAAGGCGTCATGCCGAAGTCGGCATATTACGGCGCTTGGTATCTGGTGCCCGCGCTGCAGACCAGCGATGGCAACTGGAACCTGTTTCATTTCTTGGGTGGTGAGTCCGAAGGCGATTCCCACGCACTGTGGGACATTTCGCTCGCGAACGACGCCGACGGCGCGCTCGAACTCTCGGTTTTCAATTTCTTGACCGGTACGCACCCACCGCTCTCCGGTGTGCCACCGATCCCGATCGGCAGTTGGTTCCATATCGAGATTCAGATCGTGCGCTCGGCTCAGCCCAATGGTGAACTGACCGTGTTTCAGGACGGTGTGGCCGCGCTGCACTTGACCAACCTGATCACCGACGACACGAATTGGGGAGAATGGTACGTCGGCAACTACGCGCGGAGGCTCGTGCCTGCGTTGTCCACGGTCTACGTCGACGACGTCACGATTCGTGAGGAACCGTGAAGCGCGGCGCGGCGTCGGCAGCGCTCGGGCTCGCGCTCCTGTGCTGCGCTCGGAATGGCTTCGCGCAGGGCGGTGTGCAGCTTCGCTGGCAGGCCCCCGCCAATTGCCCGCAAGAGGCGCAGGTTAGGCAAAAGCTGCGCAGCTTGCTGGGCCCCAGCGCGGGCGACACGACCGCAAGCCGGCTGCGCGCCGAAGGGCAGATCGAGACGGTTGGCGAGCGATTCCGGCTCACGCTGAACATTCACTACGACCTCGTGAACGGCACACGCGTGGTTCAAGCGAATTCGTGCGAGGACTTGGGCGGTGTGGCCGCCGTCACACTCGCGCTCTTGTTCCGCGCCGAGCACAACTCGAGCACGCCGCTGACGGCACGCGATCTCGGTGGGACTTCGGCGAACGTTGGCGCGGACGGTCGAACGATCGGCAGCGAGAATCAGCGCGCTGGCTCAGCGGAGGACACCGCCGAGACGCGCGAGCAATCCACGGACGCAGCGCGCAAATCATCCGCAGCGGCGGCGACGCCCGACAAGGTCGAGGACAGTGAGCAGCAGCGGAAGTCCGAAGCGGACGCAGGGCAAGAGGCCGAAGCGGACGGAGCCCAGCCGAGGCGCAATCGCTTTCTGCTGCGCGTGCCTGAATTGCGCACGGACATCGGCGTGTTGCCAAATGCGAGCTATGGCTTGGGGCTCGGGGTGGGAATGCGCCACGACGCCTGGCGCTTCTTGCTCTCGGGCAGCTTGTGGCTCGCACAAAACTACGAATCCGATGAGTTCGTCGGTTATGGGGCTCACTACGGGCGCGTGAGCGGGGAGCTATCCGCGTGTCACGGCTTCCACATGACCGCCTTCGAGCTCGCTCCTTGCGCGTTGGTTTGGCTCGACGACGTCGCAGCTCGCGCGACTGGGGTGGGCGTTTCCTCGACCAACCCGCGGACCGCGTGGCTATCGCTGGGCGCGGGTTTGCAGGGGATTTGGTCCTTGGGTCGCCACGCGGCGCTCGTGTTCGGTGTCAACGGACGGGTCGCGACCTCGCGGCCGCGCTTCGTCATGGAGAGCGTCGGCGAAATTTCCCAGGTAGGTCCGGTGGCGCTGGGTGTCGCCCTGGGCCTGGAATGGCTGCCCTGACCGAAAAATTGCCAAGACATACCAGTAATTCTCAATTACGAACGGATTTTGTGACGGCATGAGCTTCCCCGTGGCACTGCCGTAGTTGAAGAGAGATGAGCGGACACGACCTGGTTGCTTCGGCCCCCTATTCGGGGCCCGGCCTGGTCCCCTCTGACCGACCAGCCCTCGTGCAGAATTTTGCCGCCGTCTATCGCGATTATTTCGATTTCGTCTGGTCGTGTACCCGGCGCCTCGGGGTAGCTGCGGCTGCGACCGACGACGTCGTGCAGGAAGTGTTCATCGTGATTCACGCTCGCCTCCACACCCTCGAACAGCCCAATGCTCTGCGGAGCTGGATCTACGGTGTCGTGCGACGGGTGGTGAGCGCGCACCATCGCGCGCGGCGCTCCAAGCTGGACGCTACAACGCCGTTCGACTTGGCCGAACTGCCCGGGCCGCGCCAGCCCACTCCGCTCGATCTCGCCGAGCAAAACGATCAGGTGAAGCTGCTGTGGAGCGTGCTCGATGAGCTGGACGACGACAAGCGAGAGGTCTTCGTGCTCGCTGAGCTCGAGGAAATGACAGCCCCGGAAATCTCGGAGGCCATCGATATTCCGATCAACACCGCCTATTCGCGGCTGCGCGCCGCCAGGCAGGCTTTCAATGAAGCGCTCGCGCGTCGTGAAGCAAGAGGAGACTTATGTCGGACTTGACTGAAGGTGGCAAAGCGCTGGTGCACGCAGCGAGGCAAGCCGACCGCCCGAGTGAAGCGGATCGAGAGCGCGTGCTGGCTCTGCTGCGAGAGCGCCTGGGTGACGCCGCGCTGCTCGCGACGACCGCCGTTCAGGCCCCGAGCGCAGCGAGTCGCGCGGCCTTGCTGCGCTCCAAGTTGCTCAAGTGGGGCTGGGTCGGGCCTACGGTGCTCGTCGCCGGTGCCGCGGTGTGGTTCGCGCCGCACGCAGGTCAGCAGCGCCAGGCAGCGCCTGCGGCCAGCGCGAGCGTGCTGAGCGCACCGGCCGCACCGAGCGCTGCAGCGGAGGTGGCGCCGAGCCCCAGCGCTCAGGTGGTCGATGGCACGCCGACACGTGCCGAGTCCGCCGAAGGGGCGAGCCGCGCCATCGATCCACAAAAGACGCCGCGCGCGCGTGACAGTCTGGCCGAAGAAGTGGCGCTGCTGTCCCGCGCCGAAACGGAGTTGCACGCGGGTCGACCAGCGAAGGCGCTCGTGGTGCTGGCCGAGCACCAGCGCAAATTCCCGCGTGGTGCGCTGGCCGAAGAACGCACCGCTGCGCGCATTCAGGCCCTGTGTGCGCTCGGCCGCACCGAAGAAGCCAACGCTCAGCTCAGGCAACTGCTGCACATTTCGCCGAAGTCACCGCAAGAAGAGCGCGCGCGACAAGCCTGTCGCGCCACGCCCTGAGCGGGCGCTCGCGCCGCTCAATCGGTTGCCGGAGTGCTGGCGAGCGCAAGGGTGCGCTTGGTAGCGCGCCGCGAGAACCAATACAGCACTGCGGGTAACACGAGCATCGCGGAGAATTGCGTGGTCAGCTCGCCCAACGCGGCGGTGATGCCCATGCTGTGTACGGCGCCGTTGACGCTGAACATGAGCGCGGCATAGCCACTCAACGTGGTCATCGAGCAGGCCACGACGGCACCGCCGGTCTCGGTGAACGCGCGCTCGATGCCCTCGTTGCCTTCGATTTCACGCCGCTTCATCACGTTGATCGCGTAGTCGGAGCCAACGCCGATGGCGATGGGCAGCGCGACGAAGTTCAAGAAATTCAGCTTCAACGACAAGAAGTACAGGCCACCGATCAACCAGGTGAGCCCCAAGAACAAGGTGGCGAGCGCAACCCAGCCGCCAGCACGACCGCGAAACGCGAAGAGCACGACGGCCGCCGTCCCGAGCACGCTGAGGAACGCAACCCGCGGTGCATCGCGGGCGATCGTGTCCAGCATGTCGGCAAAGATCACCGGATCGCCCGTACCGCGGATCACCTCACCGGAGGGGAGCTGGATCTCGCGCATGCTGTCGGCCCACAACTCCAAGTAGTGAAGGTCGTTGACGCTCCGTCCCTTGGTCGGGCCGACGTACAAGATCGTGCCGATGGTGCCATTTTTCTCGCGAAAGGACCGGACTGCCAGGTCCGGCAGATCGCTCAATTCGACCGGTTTCAGGGTCGCCGGCAGGTTCTTTTCGATTTCGCGATAGTCCTCGTCCGAGACCAGGTTGCGCTTGCGCGCGCGCTCGATGCGATCTCGAATCTCGCCAAGCAGCCGAATCTTCTCCGGCTGGTCCTTTGGCATCAGCGAGTACACGCTCACTACTTGCCCGAACGGCTTTTGGTTCTCGGGCGCGGCATCGCGCCGACGCTCGAGCTCCGTGACCAGCGGAGCGACCTGATCGAGCCGGTCGACCAACACGGCACGCCCGCCTTGGTTCACACCGCCCACGATCTTGGCCATGCGCGATGAGAGCTGTTGCGCCGAGCTCGGCGACTTGTTCTCGTTGCGGATACGAGTCAGGTCGTACTCCATCGGATCATAGACGAAGTACGCGGCGGCCGCCGCACCCATGGTCAAGACCGACAGCAAGCCGAACAGAGAGAGCCGCCCGGAGTAGCGCTTCGCCAGCCAAATGAAGGGCTTGGCGTACAGCCCGCCGAGTCGCTCACTGAAGCCGCCCTGCGAGGTCTTGAAGCGCTCGAACGAAGCCAAGAGCGCCGGCAACACGGTGTAGGTTGCGACCCAACACAGCAGCATGCCCGCGGCGCCGATCACGCCAAAGTGACGAAAGCCGCGGAACTGCGTAGTCATCAGCGCGCTGTACGACATGACCGCAACGCCCACTGCTGCCAGCGTGGCGCTCCAGGTGTCGAGCGAGGCCGTTTTCAGCGCCTCTGGCATGCTCTGCTGCTGATCTCGGCGCGCCTCCAGGAAGCGCGCCATGTAGATGACCATGGCGTTGATGCCATTGCCGATGATCACGCTGATCAAGAAGCCGGTCGCGGTGTTCAGGTGACCGATGGTGAGCACCGTGAAGGCCAGCGTCCAGAGCAAGCCGAGGGAGATGCTGAAGCCCAACGCCAGCAAGGCGCGCATGCGAAAGAAGAACAGATACACGACGAGCAGGACCAGGATCCCGCCCGCGATGCCCACCTCGGTCAGATCGCGAGTGATGTCGCGGTATTCCTCGGCGCTGGTCACCAAGTTCCCGGTGAAACCGTGCTTGAACTGCGGATCGGCGCTGCGATAGTTCCCGGCTTCGATCAGCTGCTCGACCTGAGCCTCCAGCTCGAAAGCGCGTTGATCCATCGCGCGCAGCGGAGTGCGGATCAGGATCACCGCCAGATGTCCATCTTCACCGATGTAGTAGCCATCGGAGCCGGGGGTCGCAGCCTTCGCCTCGTCGAGGCTCTTTTGGAACGTGCCGCGCACCGACTGCACGGTGATGGGCTCCGGCTCTTCGTCGTCGAGCAGGGTGTCCGTCGCGCGCGCGACCTCCCAGTCGTAGCGCGCGAGGATCTTGTCGCTGAGCGCTTTCAGCTCATCGAGCCCGGCATACAGGTGCTTGTTCTGCTCGAAGAACTTTTCGGCCTCGCGCGGGCCGTCTTCGACGCTGGCGACCAAATTCGCCGGCAGACTGCGCAGCTTCGGCACCATTTCATCGACGAAGCGTCTGAGTAGCGCGGTGTCCTTCGACTCGGCCGTCACCGCCAGCAGGGACATGCTCGAGAGCCGGCCGCTCACACGCCGCATCTCGACGACGCTCGGTGTGTCGTCCGGCAGCAGCTCACTGAAACCGGTCTTGATTTCGAGTCGTCGGACGAGCGCGGCGGCCGGGAGAACGCTGAGCAGCGCGAGCGTCAATATTACATATGGCCGTGCGACCTGGAACGTGACCAGGCGTGTCAACACTCGTTCGATGAACTTCACCATCTTCAGCGCGCGGGAAGCTATCACGTGCTTTTTCCATGCTCAAGGCGCTGCGCGCTCGGTTTTGTGCGGGAAAATCGCTGATTGCTCGAGGCGCGCTGCGCTCGATCGCGGCCCGCGTTTTCCGGTGGATCCGGCTGCTTTCTCCGATATGTTCTTTTGCTGCGCTGGAAACGCTCGGGAATAGATCCGCATTCGCCGCGGTCCCGATTTGCGACCATCGTCGAGACGCGCGCTCGAGATCACATGGATGCTCACTCCTTTCTCATGGCGCTCACGGTCGTGCTGGTCGCAGCGGCCTTCACGACGGTGGTCTTCCAGCGCCTCCGGCAACCGGTGGTGCTCGGCTATGTTTTAGCGGGCTTCATCATCGGTCCGAACGTTCCGATTCCAGTCGTGGCCGATCGCCAGATCGTTCAAACGCTCTCGGAGCTGGGAGTGATCTTGCTCATGTTCTCGCTCGGGCTGGAGTTCAGCTTGGGCAAGTTGGCCAAGCTCGGGGCGGGTGCGAGCCTGACCGCGCTCTTGGAATCCAGCTTGATGAACTGGCTGGGGTTCGTGACCGGTCGTCTCTTCGGCTGGACGACGCTCGAGAGCCTGTTTGCGGGCTCGATCGTCGCCATCTCCAGCACGACCATCGTGGCCAAGGCCTTCGACGAGCAAGGGGTCCGAGGCCCGGTGCGAGAGCTGGTGGTAGGGATTCTGATCGTCGAAGACTTGATCGCCATCTTGCTCATGGCGACGCTGACCGCCGTCGCTGGGGGAACGGGCCTATCCGCTGCGGACATGGTCAAGACCACGGGCAAGCTGTTCGGCTTTCTCACGGTGCTGATCGCGATCGGCCTATTGCTCGTCCCGCGCGCGGTACGCGCCATCAACCGCCTGGCACGCCCAGAGACCAGTTTGGTCGCCAGCATCGGCCTGTGTTTTGCCGTCTCGCTCTTGGCTCAATCGTTCGGCTACTCGGTGGCTCTGGGCTCGTTCATCGCCGGCTCACTGATCGCGGAGTCCGGTGAGGCGAAGAGCATCGAGCTCTTGGTGCAACCGGTGCGCGACATGTTTGGCGCGGTGTTCTTCGTTTCGGTCGGCATGTCGATCGATCCTTCGGTGATGGTGCGACACTGGCCGGCGATCACCGTGCTCACGGTGCTGGTCGTCAGCGGCAAGATGATCGGCGTCACGCTGGGTGGGTTCCTGACGGGTCACGGCGTTCGCAACTCGGTACAGGCGGGCATGAGTCTCGGGCAAATTGGGGAGTTTTCCTTCATCATTGCCGGGCTCGGGCTGTCGTTGCGCGCAACCGGCTCATTTCTGTACCCCATCGCGGTCGCCGTTTCTGCGCTCACCGCGCTCACCACACCCTGGTTCATTCGCGCGTCCGAGCCGGTCGCCAACTTCGTCGATCGAAAAGCGCCGCGCCCGCTGCAGACGTTCGTCACGTTGTACGGGAGTTGGCTGCAGAGCTTCGGTTCGGCCCCCCGCGAGAAGACCTCCAACGCGCGCATTCGACGCCTGGTTCGGCTGCTCATCTTCGATGCGCTGCTGCTGGCTGCGCTGGCGATCGGCGGCACATTGGGCGCGGCGCGTCTGAGCCAGTATTTCGAGGCGCGCTTCGCGGTCGCGCCGACCGTCGCTCGAATCGTGGTGATCGCTCTGGCGATCGGCTTGGCAGTGCCGCTGGTGGCCGGGGTCGGCCGCCTCGCGCGCGAATTGGGTCTAGTGCTCGCGCTACGGGCGTTGCCCGCGGCGCCGGGGACCATGCCGGATCTGGCGACTGCACCGCGGCGCGCACTGCTGATCACGATTCAGCTCGGGATCGTTCTGCTGGTCGGCATTCCGCTCTTGGCAGTCACGCAGCCATTCCTCGGTAGCGCCTATGCACCGCTGTTGTTTGCGGCGCTGCTGCTCGGGCTCGGCGTCTCCCTGTGGCGCGGCGCCTGGCAGCTGCACGGCCATGTGCGCGCGGGAGCTCAAGCGATCTTGGAGGCGCTCGTCGAGCAAGCGCGCTCGGGTGGGGGCGCGCCTGCCAAGGCCGGCAGCGAACCCGAACCAGACCCGCTCGCCCGAGTGCGAGATTTGCTGCCGGGCATGGGCGAACCCACGCCGTTCGAGCTGAGCAGCGAAAGCCCCGCAGTCGGCAAGTCGCTCGCGCAGCTGAACCTACGCGGTCAAACCGGCGCCACCGTGCTCGTCATCCAACGTGGCCTCGAAGGGCTCTTGGTTCCGACCGCGTCAGAAGTGCTCAAGGTGGGTGATCGCTTGGCGCTCGCTGGGTCGCGCGCCGCGATCGCCGCAGCCATGGACTTGCTGCAGCCGGTGCACACGGCTGAGTCCGCCGCGGCACGGGCGGAGTGATTTCAGTGCCGCGAGCTTCAGCTGGAACCGCCTCCGCCGTGGCCTCTGCCCTTCATCGCGGCCCTGATCTTCTCGCTCAGCGTTGCGGGTGAAAACGGCTTCTCCAAGTACGTCGTACCTGGAGCCAAGGCTGCGGCGCGCGAAGCGTCGGAACCGGGGTAGCCGGACATGTATACGACGCGCATCCGCGGGTGAAGGCTACTCAGCTCACGCGCCAGCTCGGTTCCGGTGCACTCGGGCATGATCACGTCGGTCAAGAGCAGGTCGATGGTCGAGCCATGCTTCTTGCAGATGCGACGCGCTTCGGAGGGACGCCGGGCCTCGAGGACGGTGTAGCCGCGGTGCCGCAAGACACGGGCTGCCAGCTGTCGGACTGCGGAGTCGTCTTCGACGATCAGCAGCGTGCCGCTGCCCGTCCACGTGGCTGCTTCGCCCGACGGTGGGGCGCTGGCCATTGCGACCTGGTCGATTCTCGGGAAATAGATTTCGAACGTCGTCCCGTGTCCGAGCTCGCTCTGCACGCGGATGTGACCGCCGCTTTGGCGAACGATGCCGTACACGGTGGCCAGGCCGAGGCCCGTGCCTTGTCCCACTTCCTTGGTCGTGAAGAACGGCTCGAAGATTCTGCGCTGCGTTTCGGGGGTCATGCCAATGCCCGAATCCCTGACCGCCAAAAGGACGTACCGCCCGGGCGGTACATCGACTTGCGCGTTCGGGTTTTCGCGGCTGATGTTCACGTTCTGTGTAGAGATCGTGAGCCGTCCGCCTTCGACCATGGCATCACGAGCGTTGATCGACAAATTGAGGACCACCTGGTCGAGCTGCCCGGCGTCGGCGAACACCAAACCCAATTCCGGAGCAAGTTCCGTGGTCAGCTCGATGTCTTCACCGATGATCCGTCGCAGCATCTTTTCCATGCGGGTGACGACTTCGCCCAGGCGTAGCTCGCTGGGACGTACGGCTTCGCTGCGGCTGAACGCCAGCAGTTGCTTGGTCAACGCGGCGGCGCGTCGCGCGGCAGCCAGAATTTCCTCGAGGTCACCGCGCTTGGGGTCGTGCTCCGTCAAGCCTTCGCACAAGAGCTCCGCATAACTCTGGATGACCACCAGTAAGTTGTTGAAGTCATGGGCCACGCCGCCTGCGAGCCGGCCGATGGCTTCCATTTTCTGGGCTTGATTGAGCTGCGTCTCCAGCTCGCGTTGGTGCGTCACGTCGCGCAGCACGATGACGCCGCCCATCACTGCATCGTGATCGTCGAGCAGGGGAGTGCCGGTCATGGCAACGGTCGCTCCGCGCGGCGTGCCGTTCTTCACCCAGGTCTCGATCTCTCCGGCCCTCTCGCCGGCCACGGCGCGCAGCAGGGGATCCGCCGAGGTAGGCAAATTTTGGCTGCGATCAGCCGTAAAAACGCCGAAATCCTGGACCCAGCTGCGGGGCAGGATGCGGCGCTCGCCGCTGCCCAGGATGCTCGCCGCTTGCGGGTTGAACAAGAGCGTATTGCCCTCGCGATCGGCGGCGACGATGCCCTCGTCCAGGCCATTCAAAATCGAGGTCAGGAGCTGCCGTTCGCGCGCAAGTTCTTGGGTCAGGCGAAAGTGGTCGGCGGCCTTTTGCACCATCAGCAAGAGGTCGTTCGGGTTCCATGGTTTGGTGACGTAGGCGAACAACTGTCCGGTGTTGACCGCGCGAATGACCGCGGACAGATCGGCAAAGGCAGTCACCAAGATGCGCTTGGCATCCGAGGAGCCGTCGATCCGAGCCAGCAGCTCGTCCCCGGTCATTTGCGGCATGCGCTGGTCGCTGAGCACTACGGCGATCTCTCGATCGTTCGCGACCAACTTCAGTGCTTCCTCGGGCGAGGCGGTCTTCAAGACGGAGAAAGCGTCGCCCAGCAGATCCTCGAGCGCGAGCAGCACTTGTGGTTCGTCGTCTACGAGCAGGATTCTTGGCTTTTCAGCTTGCATCGGGCGGCGGGCCTTGGTTGAGCGGAAAGCGGAGCGCTATCGCGGCGCCGCCTTCTGGCGGTTGCAGGAGCTCGAGCGTTCCTTGGTGTTTACGCACGATCGAATAGGTGATGGATAATCCCAAGCCCGTGCCGTGCCCAACCGGCTTGGTGGTGAAGAACGGCTCGAGCACTCGCTCACGGAGTGCCAGGGGGATGCCCGGCCCGGAGTCGCTGACGACGATCGAGTAGAGTGCGCCCTCGGCGCCGGTGGTGATGCGCAAGACGCCTTTGCCGGCCATGGCGTCGATGGCATTGGAGACGAGATTCATGATCGCCTGATTGAGCAGGCTCGCGTAGCAGTCCACTTGATCGGGCGAGCCGAATTCGGTCTCGACCACGATCTTTCTGAGCCGGTGACCCAGGATGGTGAGCACCGACTCCACGCACTCTCGAATGCTGACTTGTTTGCGCTCGCCTTCGTCCAGGCGCGAGAAAGTGCGCAGCTTGATCACCAGCTCACGGATCCGGTCCAGACCGGGGGCGATTTCATGTAGGCGTTCCTGCGCGCGTTGCCAGTTCTCGCGCGCCGAAGCAGACAATGCTGCGGGAAGCTCCGGCTCCAACTGGCTCAGCTTGCGCCGCACGGTGTCCAAATGACTGAGCACGAACGACAGCGGGTTGTTGATCTCGTGCGCAACCCCAGCGACGAGCTCGCCGAGGGACGCCATTTTGGCGGATTGCACCAACTGCGCGTGGGTGGCTTTCAAGTCGCTGTATGCGGCCCGAAGCTCCACGTTGGCTGCCCGAAATTGCTCGGCCAAGTTCGCCTTTTCGCTGGCCAGCGCGTAGAGTTCGGCATTGCTGCGCTCGAGAGCCGCATTGGTCAGCTCGACCCTTTGCTGCGCGCGGTGCAGCTCCAAGAACACCCGGACCTTGCTGCGTAAGATCGCGGCGTTCAACGGTTTGAACAGAAAATCGACGGCGCCCGAGCCGTAGCCGCGAAGGACCATGCCCTCGCTGTCGTTGGCAGCGGTCAGGAAGATGATCGGCACGTCGCGCGTCGACGGATTGCGTCGCGCGTGATGCGCGACTTCGTAGCCATCCATCTCCGGCATCTGAACATCCAGCAACATCACGGCAAATTCGCGGCGAAGCAGCTGGCGAAGGGCGTCGCTGCCGGAACGGGCGAACACGACGTCACAGTCCACTTCCTCGAGCAGCGCCTGAAGTGCAATCAGATTGGCCGGTACGTCATCGACAGCCAAAACCGCGGGCCGCCCGAGCTCCGCGGTCGGCGTGAAGGAGCGCCCATGGTGGCCCATCATCACCAGTTTCAACGCGCGCTCGTTGCAGGTCAAGGTCGTAACCCCCTCGGGGTAAGTGTGAATCGTCAGTGACGCAGCGTCGTACGATCGAGTACATCCCGCGCGGCGAAATTCGTCGGAGAGCGAGCTGCGTCACGTTTGCGCTGCTCGGTCGAGCTGAGGCATTTTTGAGCCTCGGCTGCATGCGGCATTTTCGGCACAGTGGCTTGTCTCAAACAGAGTCGAGTGCGTGTTCGCTCTCTTCTTCGAAATACGAAGTGTCCATACATGGGTTCGTCTTCGGAGATCAGCTGCGCTCGAGTAGCACCTCATATAGTCAGAGCGCCGATGGCTTCGTGCGATCACGACGACGCGCGCGAGCGAAGACTCGATCGACTCAGCGAACTGCTGATCGAGCGCATCCGGCCTGGGCCCCGAGCCGCTCGGGGTCGCGAGCTCGACGAGTTGCTGGCGGGCAGCGTCGGAATCCGGGCAGCCACGCCGCTCACGTCTTTCTCTACTGCACCATTGTGATCCTGCGGCTACCCCGTCGGTTTTCGGCGATCACTCGGCCGCGTCCAGCCATGGGGCGCGCTGCGGAGGTTTCCCTTTCGGCTTGCATGTGCCTAACATCCGCGCATCTTGGGACGCATCATGACCGTTGCTCGTCGATTGAACGCAGGTCGAAGGTTCGCCGCGACCGCAACTGCCTGTCTTTTGTGCTTCGCTTGTGGCGGCGGCTCCACGGCGCCGGCTGCCAATACCGGGGGCAGCCCCGGTGCGAGCGGTGCGCAAAGCGCGGGAGGCTCGGGGCCAGGCCCTGGCGGCGCACCAGCCGGCGGCAGCAACGCGGCCGCGGCCGGTAGCAGCGCCGCGGGAGCCGCAGTCGGCGGCGCACCGAGCGCTGGCGGCGCCGGCGGCGCAGCGGGAGCCCCTGCGAGCGGTGCGGGTTCGAGCGGAGCAAACGCCACGGCCGGTGCTGCGGGGACTGCGACTGCTGGCGCGGGCGGAGCTGGCCCGACGCCGGTCGTGCCCGTGCAGGGTTCGAGCGCCAACCTGTATCGCTTCAGCTTCAACGACACCGTGCTCGAGATTGACGCGCAAACCGGCGGACGGGTCTCGAAGCTCGCGCTCTCGGGAGCAGACATGATGATGACCGCGGCGACGGATCCGACCACCTGGGGCTCCGTGTTTTGGACCAGCCCGCGCCTCAAGACCTGGATGCCCGAATGGCCGCCACCCGCAGCCATCGACAATGGTCCATACACGGCCACGATTTCGGGCTCGCATCTGATGCTGACCGGCATGGCCGACAGCACGCTCGGCGTCTCCATCGCCAAGGACTATTCCGCCGATTCCGCGTCGGGTTGGATCACCATCAACTACACCATCAACGCCAGCAAAGCGCTCAAGGCCGCCCCCTGGGAGGTGAGCCGCGTGCCGCGCGGTGGGATCGCATTCTTCCCGGCCGGAACCTCGGTCAAGCCGGGCCCGCTGACGGTGACCCAATCGGGCGGCATGGTCTGGTTCGATGACGGGCCAAAGACGGCCACCAGCCCCGACGGCGCAAAGCTCGTCGCCGATGGCGCGAATGGCTGGGAAGCGTACGTCTCGGGCGGCAATCTGTTCTTGAAGCGGTTCACCGATCAACCGGTCAGTGCGCAGGTCCCGGACGGTGAAGGCGAAATCTGTCTTTACCCCGGCAGCACGTCAGACAAAAGCTCCGCATGGGTAGAGTTCGAAGTGCAGGGGCCGTACACGTCGATCCCGGCTGCCGGCAACCTCTCTTGGAAGGTGCAGTGGCGACTCGTGAAGATCCCGAGCAGCGTGAGCGTCGCGGTTGGGAGCGCCAGCCTAGTGAGCTTCGTGCAGCAGCAAGTGGCGATCCCTTGAGCAGCTGACGGGTCGCGGCGCAGAGTGGCTGCCGCGGCTCACTGCGCGATGCATTCGCGTTGCATCACGTTCCAAATCGCCAGCGCGGTTGCCTGCGAGCCGGCTTCGGTGGGATTCATCCCGTCGTTCAGGACGTACTCGTCGTAGTGAGTCGCGAAGGTCGGGCGCAGATCGAGAAAATGGCAGCGGACCGCGCTGGTTTCGCAAGCGTTCTCGATGACCGGGCGCAGCGCGTCCACCTTTGCGCGCAGGTTCGCGTCCTTCGTCGGGTCAGGGTAGAAGACGTAAATGGCGTCCAGGACGCCATCGCTCGCCATCTTGGCGAGGAGGTCGCGCGCTGCTGCTCCGGCGGCGGCAATCATCGGGCAATCGGCGTCCAAGGTGTCACAGCTGCCGACCAGCACGTCGGCGCCTCCGCCGCTCATGATCACCGTCTTCACGTCCGCCTCTGCCTGGGCCCTCGCATATTCGTCGGCAATGCCGCCGCTGCTGAGCGAGTTGGCCACGAGCCGTGAGTTGTCCCGATAGCGCTCGCCGATCGAAAGCGCGCCCGCACTGCGTGCGAAGTCTTCGAGATAGGCGGTGATCTGGTGAGTGGCCCCAAAGAAGCTATCGCCGATGACCAGCACTTGATTGGCCGAGACGCTGCCCCGGATACAAGCACCGGCGTCACTCGTGCTCGTGTCACCCGCCGCTCCCGCGCTCGCCGGCGGGCTCGGCGGCGAATCCGCACGGCATACCCCGAGCTCACAGCGGTGCACGCGGGAAAGGGCCGCGCAATCCGCGTCGATCAGACACGCGACGTCACAGTGGCCGGGGGCTTGCGCATTGCCGCACGCATCGCTGCCGGTCGAAGCCACGCAGGCCGCCGCGGGAAGCGACTCACACGTAGCTCGTTCATTACAGGGTAGCGTGCAGACGCCGCACACGCAGCTGAGCACACTGCCACACGAGTTCGTCCCCGGCTGGCAGCGAACCAAGAAGTGCGTCTCGCCCCCGCTGGGATCGTCGGTCTGGTGTTCGCAGCTGAACGCGGCCAGAGCGAGCGCGCAAAAGAGGCCGAGCTTGCGCGTCGCCCGGCGCAGCCAGTGGCCGCGGTCAGTCGCCATGCTCATTGCCTTCGTGGATTAAACATTGCCCCGTATACATCACGACTCGCGTATGGCTCTCCGGAACGCTGTGTGCTTCGTTGAACTCCGTCACGCGACTACGCAGATCGCTCAGCATGGAGCGCACGCGGCCGAGTGTTCCGAACGCTTCTTCCGCGAGCGGATGCCCGGGCCAGACGTCGATGGTGTAGGTGCTACCGCCCACGAGGTCGTCGAGCATGGCAGCGCGATTTTCGCGCAAGCGCGCCACGATGGTGGTGACGAGCGCCTTGAAGTGATCGAACACAGCGGCCTCCCAGCCGACGGGGGCGCCGAACGGGATGACCAGCGCTCGAGCATGGTAGCGCTCGACGCCTTCATGCTCGACGCGCTCGATCCGGCCGGCTGCGAGCAGACGAGCGAGCCCCGCTTCGACGGCGTTGGCGTCGCCTTGCACCATGTCGATCACCTCTCGCAGTGTCACCGGACCTTCGCGGTACATCAGCGCGACCAAGAGCTCGTCCGCGCCCTCACTACCCTGTTTTCGCTGCAGTGTCGCGAGCTCGTCCTCGGAGGCCGCGCGGTACGACGTACTTGCACCGGTGCCCGACGAAAAGATCAGCTGGCTTTCGCACAGATCGTGGAGCACTGCGCGTAGCTGCGCCTCGTCGTCGCGCGAGAAGCGCTGCAGCACCTCCAAGCGCGTGACCAGCGGTTGCGCCTTGACGTACTCCAGGACCACTTCCCAGAGCGAGCGACCACGCTCGGTCGAGCTCTCGCTCAAGCGTTGGATCTTGCGGCGATAGGTGCGAAGCCCGAGCCCGAACATGTCGGCGCTCACCTTGCGACTGACGCCCTGCCGCTCGAGCTCTCGTACCAAATCGATGAACACCTGATTGGCGATCTGCGCCAGCGGCGCGCGCACTCCCCGGGAGGTAGCCAGCTGCGCAATGAGGATCGTCGTTTGCCGGACGATCGCATGGATCAGGAGCTCGATGGTCATCTGCTGCGCGCCGGCCACAGCCAGTTTTGCACATGCGAGGCGCCGAAGCAGGGGGGACAGATTTGTCCTCCATTCGTCGCCGCCGCACCTACCGCCCTGCTCGTATCAATTGGAGATGCGGGCGGTCCCGCGCGAATTTTGAAGGAGCGTCAGGCTCTGGCTATGCTGCAGGGAGTGAGCAAGACCGAAGCACTGGCGTGGCTGGTCGTCGTCGTTTCGTGCTCTCGCGCGCACCCCGATACTCCGGTGACGAGCGAAACGGCAGCTCCGAGCGGACTTCCGGTGCAGCCTGCGCCTGCAGCGAGTGCGCCGGTGAATGAAGCTGACGCCGCGCCGTCCCTCGTGCGCTCGGCACCGGCAGTGAGTTCAAGCGTGCTCTCGCAACCTCCGCCGCTGGCCAGTCAACGGTCGGCCCAGCCTGCTGCGAGCGACTTGCGCTCGAAGCCAGTCGGCAAGGGTAGGGGCACCGCGTGTGTGAACTCGTCGGAGTGTCGTGCCGGCATGGCGTGCTGCCAGACAGGCTTCCGGGGGCACTGTGGGGGAGCTTTCCTACCCGACATGCCCCCGTGCGTTTTTCTGTCGACGTGCGCGCCCGCCCCCTGCACGCCGCTAACGTTACCGCCGTAGCCCGCTCACAGCCGCCTTGCAGGCAGCCCTGCCGTCGACGCGGGCCGGCTTGGCATCAACAGGACAAATTTGTCATGGTCATTTCGGTTCGAATTTTCAGATTCGAACCGTCGGATTCCGCACGCGAGCCATGCCCGGAACTTGGGGAGTTGATCGCATTTGGATCGCAAAATCGCTCCGCGCGACTCAACATTTTGACTCGTTCAAATAGCGATTATGGCTCACTGTCATCGCGAGTCGAAATTGCCGCGCGCGCTAGATTTTTGCGTTTTTTCTAGTTGGTTTTGCCTCTTGACTCTGCCGTAAGTTCTGGCACACCGTCGACCAATGCGAACAAGTAGCTTCTTGTGGGAACGTATGGGTCGTGCACTTCCGATAGCAGTTGGACCCACGGTCCTTGCAGTGGCTTTCGCAGCCTGTTCGAGTGACGGCACTCGGTCATATGGCGGCTCGGGCGGGTCGTCCACGGGCGGCAGTGCCCCGGCCGCGGCCGGCAACCCGGCGACCCCCTCGGGCGGGTCGACCGTCACGCCTGGCACCGGCGGGTCGAATCCGGGCAGCGCTGGTAGCGTCACCACGGGCACCGCGGGCTCGGATGCGAGCGGCGGCGGGACCACCAGCGCCGGTGGCACTGGGAGCACCACCGGCGGCACTCCCGGCAGCAGCGCCGGGTCGAGTGCGGGCGGAGCGCCGGCCACGAACGGCATCACCGTGAAGCTCGACGCGACTCATCAGACCATTCAAGGCTTCGGCATCAACACCGCGTTGATGCCGAGCGGCAAGACCTTCCCGGTCGACAAGCTGTTCACGACCACGGCGACGGACTCAATCGGCTTGTCGATCTTGCGCATCGGCATGAACACGGACGGCAGCTTGACCGGACAGTTCATCTCCGAGTCGAAGGCCAAGAATCCGGATCTCAAAGTCATCGGTTCGTGCTGGAGCGCGCCGGCGAAGTGCAAGAGCAACAACAATGTCAAGCAGGGTGGGTACTTGCTCGACACGGGGACGTGCATGGACGATTGGGCGACGGCGATCGCGAACTTTGCCAAAGCCCAGAACCTGTACGCCATGTCGATCGCGAACGAGTCTGACTTTGCGTCGTGTGCCTCCAAGGGCCCGCCCTGCACCGACGACTACGAGACGATGACCTACACCGCGAAACAGATGGTGAAGTGGGTGAAGATCGCCGGGCCGAAGATCAAATCGATCAGCCCCAACACCAAGGTCATCGCACCCGAAGCGTCGGAATGGATCCACGCCTGGAGCAACGCCTCGGGCACGGGCTCAACGGTTTCGAGCCATCCCCAGAGCTCGGATCCGCTCGCGTGTGGCTGCTTCTCGACCACCCTGGACGCGACTGGTTGCGCCCAAACTTGCCTCGACGGCAACGGCTACGACTACGGGCACTGGCTGTGGAAGGATCAGGACGCCTGGAAGGCCTTCGATATCTTCGGCGTGCATGAGTACGACTCCCAGAAGGCGTTCGCGTGGCCGGCCGACGTCAACAATGGCAAGCGCGACAAAGAGGTCTGGCAGACCGAAATGTCCGGCGTGAAGTATTGGCCGGAAGAGGGCCCGTCGACTGACATCAACAACGGCGTCGTGGTCGCTGGATGGATCCACTCGGCGCTCACCGTCGGCGAGGCCTCGGCTTGGCTCTGGTGGTGGTACGAGAGCTACTACCAAAATGACAATGAAGGTCTGGCTGTCGTCCAGGGCAGCTCGACCATTGCCAAGCGCTACTTCACGCTCGGCAACTACAGCAAGTTCATTCGCCCCGGCTACACCGCGGTCGAGGTCGTGGGCAATTCGAACGCCGACGTGCTGCTCTCGGGCTTCAAAGGCTCGGACGGCACGGTCGTGATCGTCGCGGTCAACAAGGGTGGCTCCAATGTCACTCTGCCGATCGCGATCTCGGGCGGAACCGCGCCGGCCATGCTGACGCCGAACGTGACCTCCGCCACTGACAACCTCAAGGCCGGCACTCCGGTGGCGGTAACCGGCGGCAGCTTCATGGCGGCGCTGCCCAGCAAGACCGTAACCACGTTTGTTGGTAAGTGAGCCTGAATCTTCTGCGTTGGGTGACTAAGGTTTTGAACAATGACTAGACTTCTTTCAAAAACGAATTTGGGCTTGCTGACGAGCCTGGGCCTGATGATGGCTGCGGGCGCGTGCGGTTCTGACCGGAACTTCGCTCCCGGAGGATCTGCCGGATCCGGCCCGAGCGGGGCTGGACAGACAAACACCACCGGCGGTGCCCCTGCGGGCACGGCGGGTACTCCGTCGAACCCCACCGGCGGCGGCACTCCCGGCGCGGCGGGTAGCGGCAATGCCGCCGCGGGTACGCCCAGCAGCGTGGGCGGCAGCGACGCAGGTGGCGGCGCGCCTCCGGTCGGCACGGCGGGTAGCGCTCCCGCCGCTGGCGCCGGCGGGGCAGCCCCGGTCGTGAATCTTCCCCCGCTCGTGACCTCAGCGCCCGGCGCGTACTGGAAGACGGACGCCATGCCGACCGATTCCACCGCTGCCGCGACGGTGACGGTGAATGACACTTCCGCCCAGCAGAAGTGGGAAGGCATGGGCGCGGCGTTCAACGAGCTCGGCTGGAAATTTCTCAGCACGGCCGACATGCAGAACAAGGCCATCGGCTTGCTCTTCAGCGCGACAGATGGCGCAAACTTCGCTTGGGGCCGTATTCCAATCGGCGCGAGCGACTACGCCGAGATCCGCTACACGCCGGAGGACACCGCAGGCGCGGATCCCACGCCCGATGGCACGGAGTCGAATCGCCCCGCGGCAGATACGTCGCTCGCCAAGTTTTCGCTGGATCGCGACAAGAAGTATCTGATCCCCTACATCAAGGCCGCGATCGCCGTGAAGAAAGAGCTGCGCTTCTGGGCCAGCCCGTGGACGCCGCCGGTGTGGATGAAGACAGGCTACAAGAAGAACAGCGGCGCTGATTCGAGCCAGAACGCCAAGAAGCCCTCGTATTACGACGGCGGCAACATGAAGAGCGACTCGGCGACCCTGGCTGCGTACGCTCAGTACTACACGAAGTTCGTGCAGGGCTACAAAGACCAGGGCATCAGCATCGAGATCGTCTCGCCGCAAAACGAGCCGGGCTACGATCAAAACTACCCCTCGTGTTTGTGGGACAAGGCTACGTACACGACCTTCATCGGCACGCACCTCGGCCCGGCCATGAAGACGCTCGGCGTGAAGGTGATGCTCGGAACGCTGTCGAACGATCAGAAGGACTTCGACATCGCCGCCGGTCCGGCTGCGGACGCCACCGCCAAGAGCTTCCTGGCGGTCGTGGGTGCGCAGTGGAACACGCTCGACAAGTCCAAGCTGGACGCCTTGAACTCGGGCTTGCCGTACTGGGCCACCGAACACAAGTGCGGCAATTATCCGTGGAATCCCTCGGGTTACCCCGCATACAACAGCAGCCAGGCCCCGAACGACCAGGCGTACGCCGTCGAAAGCTGGGGTTACATTCGCGACGCGATCAAGACAGTCAAGGTCTCGTCGTACAACGCTTGGAACATGGTGCTCGACAAGTCCGGTTTGGGCATCGACACCACGCGTGATTGGAAGCAGGACGCGCTCTTGGTCGCTGACGGCGGCCAGGTCACGCCCACGCCGGCTTACTACGTGTTCCGCCACATCTCGCAGTACGTCACTCCCGGAGCGACGGTGGTCGGGACCACGGGCGGTGATGCCGTCGCGTTCAAGAACATGGACGGCAGCTTGGTGGCCGTCATGTACAACAGCGGCGCGGCGAATGCGAACTACGTGGTGCAAATCGGCGGCAAGAAGCTGCAGTTCGCCATGCCGGCCAACGGCTGGGCGACGCTGAAGGTCAAGCCCTAAGCGTCTCGAGCGCGTAGAGCACAGGCGCCCAGGTTCGCGAGTCAGCGAGCCTGGGCGCACTTGTTTTGTCGGCCTCGCCATTGCCGCTGCTGCGGTGAACGCGCTCGTGCTGCGCGTCGTCAGCCGTTTGCACTGAGCTCGCATTGCCGCCGCTGCGGGGAAAACGCGCTCGTGCTGCGTGTCGTCAGCCGTTTGCGCTGAGCTCGAGGGGCGGCGGTTTGCCGCCTACTTGCTCTCGAACATGTTGAAGCGATAGGTGAAGCCCATGATCAACTGGGTTCGACCGATGAAGCCGTATTCCATGCGCATCTGCAATCGCCTGTGCAGATCGATCTCGGCGCCGATCAGCAGGTTCCACGGATCGGACAACGACTTGTCGAGCTTGTAGTGGATGGTCGGATCGCGATCCTGGTTGCCCGCCCGCACCAAGTCGCCCGCGGCTTGTTGCCCTGAGCGCGCGTAGTAACTGCCGATCTTGGAAGCAAAGCTGTCTGGAGATCCGCCGATCGTGTCCTTGAGCGAGATCGACCCCTGTGTATCGGCCGTGATCGACTGGCGCATCGCGCCCACCCACGCAGCGAGCCAAACGTTGCGTCCGAGCGCGACCCGCTTACCGAGGCGCGGAGTGAGCAAGAACGTGCGCACGGGTTTGTCGAGCTTCTCGACTTTGGTCCACGCCAGATTCATGTCCAGGACCGCAAACACCCCCCAGAAACTGAAGGCGGCGGTCGCTCCAAAACCGCCGCCGTAGCCCGACTGCGCGGCGCCAGCGCGGAGTGGAAACGGCTCCGCCAGCAGCACGTCGGTGTCGCTGTCGATCACGTAGGTGCCGAGCGCGTAGACGTTCAAGAATGGAAGCAGCCACAGGTCGAACCGCAAGTTGCCGACCATCACGTTCGAGGTCACGCGATCGAACTTGACGATGTTGTCGAGATTTCGGTACGGGCCGTCGTTGACGGCGATGTTCACGCCGGTGATATCGACGCTCTGCTTCGCGTACGCGTAATTGAGGCCGATGCCGAACGGCCTAGGGAACGTCAAACCACGCGCAGCGAGCCGCTTGCCCCAGAACGGAAACAGGTAATTGTATTGGTATGGCGGGTTACCGAGATCCGGAGCACCCTGCGCGTGCGCAGTTCCCGGAAGCGCCACCAGCGAAAGCCCTACGAGCGCCGCTGTGCCCAACAGCCGAGCCCACGGTCGCGCCTTAAGCAACATAGACGCCCACGTTTAACGCAGTGCATGAACGAAGTCAACGCGGGCTCGCGTAACCTGAGCGCGAGATTTACGCTAGGCCGCGCAGCTTGTCCGGCGCCTCCGTCCAACCCAAGCCCTGAGAAGAGGAACGCGTTTGACGACTCGAGCGCCCGCGGTTAACGAGTTTGACCAAGAGGGAGCCGTGATTCGAATTCGAGCGCTCGGAAACTCACTCGTCGCCTCGCTGATTGCGCTGATTGCCTGCGTTTTCATCGCGTGTGGCGGCGATAAACCGCCCGCTCGGCTACCGACCACGGCCGCGCGCGATCGCATGGCCACGCGCGCGGAGCTCGTGAGCTTGGTGATTTCGGACGCTCAGCGCGCGACCAAAGTTCGATCGCTGTACATCGCCATGGATTCACTGTTGCTCGATGCCAAACGCGCGCAAGCGCAACAGCTCGCGTTGCTCGGTGGTGAACGACCGGCCAGCGACGAGGAAACGAGGGCCCGCTTGACGGCCGTGCGAAAGCTCGAGTCGACCGCGCTCGAGCGCTACATCGAGCTACAAATGGAGCTTCGCCGCTTCACCACCGCAGACGAGTTTGCGCGCTTGGACGCGATTCGCTGACGCCATGTTTTGGGTAGCGCTCTCCGCATTCATCATGAGCCTCACGGGCGAGGGCGACGACACGTTTGCCATTCGCCGCTTCCTCGATCGCGCGCACGATGCGGTCAGCGAACACGTTCACGACGCTGCTCGCCAGCAGAAAGCGCTCGAAGCGCTCGAGCGCACTTCCAAGGCGTTTCGAAAGCACCGCGAGCGCACGGCCAAGATCAGCGCCTGCATCGAGCAAGCAGACCGCAAGTACAGCGCGTCGGCCGCCGACTACCAAAGCTGCTTGAGCGACGTGGGGCCGGCTTGGGACGCTGCGGCCGAACAGCTCATCACGCTCACCCGTGATTTCCGGCAAGCGCTGACGCCGGCCGAGCTCGCCGCCATCCGGCACGACGCTGAGAAGTGATGGGCACGCGCAGGCAGCGGAAGACGGCTCGGCGCGTGAGGCACGCGCGAGGGCTGGCGTTGCTCGCGAGCGGCGGCGCGTTGCTGTCGTTGTTTGGCTTGCACGCCAAGGCTTTCGCCGAAGAGTACCGGCGGCCCGGGCTGGAAGGCGAATGGAGTCAGCGGCACCTGACTTCACCGATGAATAGCCTCAACATCATGGCCGGACCCGGCCAACCGATGTTGCTGGGCGCACGCTTCGGTGAGCAAGGCGTGGTCGATGGCGGTGCTGCCTACCTTCATCGGGGGCCGCTGACTACGCCAAACCCCGGGCAGGAGTTTTGGCTGCGCGGCGGGGTCGCTTTCGGCCTCACCCACGATTGGGAGGCGGGCGCGCTGTTTCTGCCGTTTCGCCTGGCGCCGGACTTCACCTTCTCCAGCATCACCGTGTTCATCACCCGTGGTTTTCGCTTCAAATCCTGGGATTTGGGCGTTCGCGTGCTGTTTCAGACCCCTTACAAGAACGCCGAAGGTGAGCGGGTCTGGCAGTTGAACCCGAGCATTCCATTCTTGTACCGCGGCGGAGCCTTTCGCTTCGATACCGCGCTCGTGGTGCCGTTCGCATCACGCGACTGGAAAGTCGGGCTGAGCGTGCCCGTGCGCGGCACGCTGAACCTCAATCCGCACATTTTCGTCGGTATCGAGAGCGGTCTGGTGAAGTCCAATTTCAACGACGCGCACGACCTCACGCTGCCGCTCGGCGCGCTGACAGGATACACGGCGCTGTTTGGCAGCCGCGTGGTCGATTTCACGGGGGTGTTCTCCTGGGATCACTTCCTCTCGCCCAGCCCGCCACCCGGCAACACCGCGTTCGATATTGCGACCTACCGGATCGGTTTCGGCGTCGTGATGCACTCTCTCGTGCAGTGAGCGCGCGCCCGCGCCTTTGACACTCGAGCTCGATCCAGAGCACGATGCCAGTGCAGAATCGAGGCTACTGCTCACTCAGGAGCGCAATGAAGAGGCATTGGTCGATCAAATACTCGCTGCTGCTACTGTTCATCCTCCTCGCGAGCCTGACGCGCAGCGCTGCCGCGGAAGAGTCGACGGAGCCCGGCCGTCCGAAGGAGCCCGCCCATCCGAGCGCCCTGGTCGAGGCACCGGTCGTGGTTTTCAATCGAACGATTACGGTGCTGCGCGCTCCGCTGCTCGGCGTGCCGCCGGCGGACCGCGCGCGCCATACCGAGGCACGGCTCTCGGATCTCTTTTCGCGGCCCGGGCCAATGAAGATCAGCGTGACCTCTACACCCATGGCCAACGCCATCTTGGTCAATGGCGCGCTCGGGCTCGCGCTGACCGCCGGCGACGCGGACGTGCTCGACGGACAAACGCTAGAGGAAGCGACGCACGCCGCGCGCGCGGCCATCGAGCGGGTCGCCGAAGAAACGCGCGAAGCGAGCGACCGCGAGCGGCTGTGGCACGCGCTCTGGCACGGCGGCATCGCGACGCTGCTGCTGATCGCGGTGTTCGTGGTCGTGCTGCGCACGCGCACTTGGGTGGTGAAGCACCTGACTCGACTCTTGGAAGGTAGCACGCAGCGCCTGACTGCGGCAGTTCCGGCCCTGTATGGCGCGCGGCTTTTTGCCATTTCACGGCTGCTGGTGCGTGCGGGCAGCACCTTCCTGCTCTTGGTCGCCTGCTACCGCTGGGCGAGCTACGTGATGTATCAGTTTCCGTACACGCGCGCCTGGGGCGAACAACTCGATAGCTACCTGCTCGGCGTGCTTCTGAGCATCGGCGGCGGCATTCTGCATTCGCTCCCGGACTTGCTGGTGGCGCTCTTGATCTTCGTGCTGGCGCGCGCGCTGCTCAGCGTGGTGGACCCTGTCTTCGACGGCATCGAGAAGCGCAACGTCCACGGCGGCTGGCTGGATGCGGACACCGCCAAGCCCACGCGCCGCATTTTCGCAATGGCTGTTTGGGCCTTCGCGGCAGTCATGGCCTATCCGTACCTGCCCGGTGCGAGCAGTGAAGCGTTCAAAGGCGTGAGCGTGCTGCTCGGCTTGATGGTAACGCTCGGCGGCTCGAGCCTGTTCGGCCAAGCGGCGAGCGGCTTCATTTTGCTGTACTCGCGCACCTTGCGCATCGGTGAGTTCGTGCGCGTGGGGGACGACGAAGGTACGGTGACCGAGCTCGGTGTCTTCACCACCAAAATTGCGACCGGGCTCGGTGAGCAGCTCTCGATCCCAAACGCGTTGGTTCTCGGCACCGTCACGCGCAACTACTCGCGACCAACGAAGGGCTCCGGCTTCATGTTGCGTACCACCGTCACCATTGGCTACGATTCGCCCTGGCGGCAAATCCAAGCGCTGTTGATCGAGGCCGCGCGGCGTACCCCCGGCGTCTCGGCCGAGCCCGGCCCACAGGTTTTTCAAACCGCCCTGTCCGACTTTTACATCGAATATCAGCTGGTGTGCCTTGCGACCCAAACCAGCGCAAAGTCGCGCGCGGAAGCGCTCGCCGCACTGAACGCGAACGTGGTCGATACGTTCAACGAGTACGGCGTGCAAATCATGTCGCCCCACTACCTCGCAGATCCCGCGACGGCAAAGGTGGTGCCTCGCTCGGCGTGGCACAGCCCCCCGGCAACCCCCGAGAAGTCGGTCGACGACGAGCAACCCGCGCCAGCCGAGCGCGCGTAGAGCTGGGGCGTTGCGCGGCCAGCGGTCAGAAATTCATGACCGCGTCGAAGGCTTTCTTCGGCTGGTGATTGGTGTCGAAGAGCAGCGGGAAGTCCTTCCTGCCGGAGCTGAATTCAGACAGCCAGGTGTTGTCGTCGGCGATGCCCCACAGCGTGACGCCGCTGATGACGTCGCGATGCCTACGAAGCAGCTGGAAGAACGCCTGGTAGCGACTGGCCTGCTGCGCCTCGAGCGCGTCCGTGAAGGTGGCAGCCGTGTAGTACGTGCTCTGATCGTAGCTGACGCCCGGCACGTACAGCGACACGTCCAGTTCAGTCACCTGGACTTCGAGCCCAAGCGAGGAATAGAGCTCGATCGCTTTTTCCAGGTTTTCAACCGACTGGTAGTACGCCTGATTGTCCATCTTCGTCGAAGGCTCGATATTGAGATGGCATTGCATGCCCACGCCGTGAACGGGGACGCCGTCAGCGAGCAGGCCTTTCAGCATGTTGTAGATCCCTTGCTGCTTGGCCGGGATGTAGTCGTAATAATCGTTGTAGAAGAGCTTGGCGTTCGGATCGGCATCATGGGCCGCGCGGAACGCCTCGGCGATGTAGCTCGGGCCAATGATCTCGTACCAGCGGCTCTTCTTGTCGTCGGCGAGCGTGCCGGAGCGATAG
Source organism: Polyangiaceae bacterium (assembly GCA_035688655.1). GTDB lineage: Bacteria > Myxococcota_A > Polyangia > Polyangiales > Polyangiaceae > PMG-095. The sequence continues at coordinate 118,663 of DASSMT010000326.1, forward strand.
CTGCCGTCTTCCATGATGGCCTCGTTGACGACGTCCCAGGCGTACAGCTTGCCTTGATAGTGTTGCACCACGTTCTTGATGTGGTTCTTCATGCGCCCGAGCAGCGTGTCTTTCGACACGGTTCCGCCCGAACCATTGCTGAAAACCCAGGCCGGATTTTGGTTGTACCAAACCAGGGTGTGGCCTCGGATCTTCATGTTGTTGCTGCGCGCAAAATCCACGATCTTATCGGCAGCGGCGTAGCTGAAGCTGTTCTCGTTCGGTTCGAGCGCATCGAACTTCATGTCGTTTTCGGCGGTGACGCTGTTGAAGTGCGCCTTCAGCAGTGGCGCGTGAGTCATGTACGACTGCGCATCGACCGCCGCGCCGATCGGAAAGCAGCCCGCGTACTTGTCCTTCAAGTTCATGGCCGAGGCGTTCATGCCGCCGCAGGTCGCGTCGAGCGCGCGGGCGCCGCCCGCGCCCGCGCTGCCGCCAGTGTTCGCATTGCCGGCGTTCGCGCCGCCTCCGGCATTCGTACCCGCGTCCGCCGCGCCGGGGGTGCCGCCGGCGGCCGCGCCCGCTGCCCCTGCCGCACTCTGACCGCCAGCTCCGGCCGTGGCCATCGTTGGAGCGCCGGCGAGCGCGCTCGGCGCGCCGGACGCGCTGCCTCCGCTCGCGGTTCCGCCGGCACCGACCGCGGGCGCGCCGCCCAGCGCAGGCGCCCCTGCGGCTCCCGTTGCGCCCCCTGCCGAGGCTTGGTGACTACCGCAGCCGCAGGCCAAGAGCAGCACACACGACACCGCCAGTCTTTGGCCCATGATTCTCGCGTTCGTTGAAGCACGTCCGCTTGCGATCGTCCATCGCTCTCGGGCGCCAGCGAGGGCGTTCGTCGTCGAATTTTCCGCTGTTAGGTGACGACGCTCAGGCGCGCTCGGAGATTGCGAGGCGTCGCATCGAGCACTTCGCGCACGCGACGGGCGAGCTGATCCACGGAGTACGGCTTGGCCAGGAACTCGATGTCGTCCTTGAGCACCCCATGATGCACGATCACGTTCTCCGTGTAGCCGGAGACGAAAAGCACTCTCATCGACGGCACGAGCGACGCGACCCTTTCCGAGAGGACTCGACCGTTCATGCCCGGCATCACCACGTCGGTGACCAGCAGGTCGGGCGCCGGAGTCAGGTCGGGCAGGGCAGCCAGCGCGTGCGCCGGCGCAGGGAAGGCGTGCACCTCGTATCCAAAGCGCTCGAGCACCGTCTTCGCGAAAGAGCGCACGCGCTCGTCGTCTTCGACCAACAGGATCGACTCCCCACCGCTGCGAGGGCTCTCTCGATCGAGCGCGCGGGTCTCGCGCTGGATGGAGCTGATGCGAGGCAGATAGATTTTGAAGGTCGTGCCGTGCTCCGGTTCGGAATAAACCTCGATTCGACCGCCATTTTGCTGGACCGCGCCATACACCATCGCTAGGCCCAGGCCCGTCCCTTTGCCGGGCTCTTTGGTCGTGAAGAAGGGTTCGAAGAGGTGTGCGCGCGCGTCTTCGCTCATGCCCGTGCCGCTATCCGAGACCGCCAGCAACACGTAGTCGCCGGGCTCGACGCGGGCATGTCCGTCGACGTAGCCCTCGTCGAGGCGAACGTTGCGCGTCTCCACGGTCAGCCTGCCGCCTTCCGGCATGGCATCCCGCGCGTTGACGGCGAGATTGATGAGGATCTGCTCGACCTGACTCGGATCGAAGCGCACGAAGCCCAAATTGGGCGAGCAAATCGTCCTGAGCACGACGTCTTCGCCCAGTAATCGCTGCACCATGCGCTCGACCCGGCCGATGACGTCGTTCAGGCTGAGCACCTCGGGAGCGATGATCTGCTTGCGAGAAAAGGCGAGCAGCTGCTTGGTCAAAAGGCCTGCAGAATCGGCAGCATTCTCGGCATCGGCCAGGTACTCGAGCGCAGGATGCCTGGGGCCGAGCTCTTGCCGGGTGAGCTCGATGCCGCCCAGGATCACGGTCAACAGGTTGTTGAAGTCGTGTGCCACGCCGCCCGCGAGTCGCCCGACAGACTCCATCTTTTGAGCGTGCAAGAGCTGAGCTTCGAGGCGCTTCTGCTCGGTCACGTCGACGAACGTCGCAACCACGTTGAGCAGCTGCCCGTCCGAGTCGCTGATCGAGTGTGCCGACAAGCGCAATTGCATCGCCGCGCCATCGCGGTGTTTGCCCGCCACTTCCCCGACCCACGAGCCATGCGCCCGCACGCTGTCCAGAACCTTGGCAATCTGCTGCGCATCGCCGAATTCGAGGGGCGAGCGTCCGAGCACTTCGTCGTCGGAAGTATGACCCCAGAGTTTGACGAAAGCGGGGTTTGCATAAACGATTCGCTCGCTCGGATCGCTCATGGCAATGGCCCCCAGCGAGCTGGCAATCGCTTGATCTTTCAGGCGCAGGGCCTGCGCGACTCGCTTGCTCGCGGTGATGTCGGTGAACGTCGCGAGCACCTGCGCGAGCTGCCCGCGAGCGTCGCAGACGGCCTCGGCGACCACTTCGACGTCGAACGCCTCGCCGTTGCGTCGCCTCCCGACTGTCTCGGTGTGCCAGGTTCCCTTGCGGAAGATCTCGGCGATCGCCTCGCCGGGCCCCTCGCTCGGCTCCCAGAACTCGAACAGAGAACGATCAATCACGTCCTCCTCCCGTTCGTGCCCCCAGAAGCGCACGAACGCCTGGTTGGCAAACGTGAGACGCCCGCTGGGATCGGCAATCGCGACGGCTCTGCCGCTGGACCGGATCACCGTGTCCAAAATTCGCAACTGGGCGCTGGCGTGTCGGCGATCGGTCACGTCTTGCACGGCACCAATCGTGCGCAGGGGGCGCTTCTCGGCTCCGACACCTGCAAACAATGTCTTCGAGCGCGTCAGGAGCCAGCGCAACTGCCCCGTTCGATCGAAGATTCGATGCTCGACATCGAACGAACCGTCGCCGTCGGGGCTATGGGCCCGTATCACGGCATGCATGATGCGCTCGGAATCATCGGGATGGCACTGAGCGCCGATCGTGTGCATGGTGACGAGCTCATCGGGCGCGAAACCGTAAAACTTTCGCAGCTCCGGCGACCAGTAAATGACGTCGGTCCCGTGATCGTGATCGAAAATGCCAATTGCGCCGGCCCTCACGGCTTGCTGTAAACGTTCGTCGTTCTCACTCATTGGCAGTTCCGTCCGACCCACCGCCATGTCCGGTGTTCGGCGGGGGCTCGCTCCCATACGTTAGTCGTTCAGTCAACTTTAGGTCTAGGATTTCAAGGGCGCCAGGGAGACTCGGAATCGGCTGCCGCGCTCCGTTCTGCCCACACCCGCGCGGCGGTGAATGCGGGCATGAAGTCTACATTCTGCGCTTCGAGTCCACACCGGGCGTGAGCCGTAGCGCCTCGCAAAAGCCGACCCGACGGTTGAAACTGGACCCGCGACCGGAAAGGGCATTGGTTCGCTGAACGGCGCAAAGTCGAACATACTCGGGGTATGGCAAACGGCCAGACGGGGCAACTCGTCGCTCGAGCGGAAGAACTGCTCGGTCACGTGACTGCGCAGCCTCTGACCGCGCTGGAAATCGCTGAATCCAGCGTGCAGCTTGCGGAGAGCCTGCTCGGCTTGCTCGAACATTTCAAGACCGCTCGTGACATCGAGCAGGCCCAGGTGTTGTCGGGCATGATGCGAGATCCGCGCGGGCAGGTGTTCACGACTTTGCTCGCGGATCGCGCCTACCGCTCCAGCTCGCGCAAGCGCACGGTCGAGCAAGCTCGCTACCTGCTCGAACGGCTGGGGCCCCCGCAATACTTGGGAACGTTCGACCGCTTGAGTTTGGTCGCGCTGCGGCGGCTCGGCACTTGGCTGCCGTCTTTGAGCGGCACGGCGATGCTGAATCACATCCGGCAAGAGACGACAGCCTTCATCTTGCCCGCCGCCGAGAGCGAGCTGCGCGAGTACCTGGCGCAGCGGCGACGAGAAGGCGTGCGCGTGAATATCAACCATTTGGGTGAAGCCGTGTTGGGCGAGGCGGAGGCGGCCCGACGCGTCGACGGCTATGTCGAGCTGCTCGGCGCCCCCGGTATCGACAGCATCAGTGTGAAGATTTCGTCCATTTTCAGCCAGCTGCATCCGCTCTCGTGCGAACGCTCGGTCACGCGGATCGCCGAGCGCCTGCGCCCGATTTACCGTGCCGCGCTCAGCCACCCCGGCCAGAACCAGCAACCGAAGCTGGTCACGCTCGACATGGAGTCTTATCGCGACCTGCCGCTCACGGTGAGCGCCTTTCAGCGAGTCTTGAGCGAGCCCGAGTTCATGTCGCTCCAGGCAGGGGTGGTGTTACAAGCGTACTTGCCCGACTCCGACGACTTTCAGCTTCGCCTCCTGGAATGGGCAAGACAGCGCGTTCAGCGGGGGGGCAGTCCGATCCGCGTGCGCATCGTCAAAGGGGCAAACCTCGCGGCCGAGCGCGTAGAGTCCGAGCTGCGCGGCTTTCCCTCGCCGATCTACGACAGCAAGGCCGAGGTCGACGCCAACTTCAAACGCCTGCTGCTGCGGGCGCTGCAGCCGGAGAACGCGGCCTGCGCCGAGGTCGGCATCGCCAGTCACAACCTGTTCGATATTTGCTTTGGTTTGGTCGCCAGCGCTTCACGGCGAGCGACTCCGCACACGTGCTTCGAGCTTTTGGAAGGCATGTCGAATCCGCTCGTGCGCGCGCTGGCCGCAATCGGAGCGAACGTGTTGGTCTACGCACCGATCGTCGGCCAGCACGAGTTTTCGAGCGCGATCGCCTATTTGACTCGACGCTTGGACGAGAACACTTCCGCACAGAATTACCTCGCGCACAGCTTTGCCATGCAAATGGACAGTGCCGAGTGGCGCGACCAAGAGGCACGCTTTCGAAGCGCCTGTGCGCAAGCGGACCTGGTGTCGAGCGCACCGCGACGAACCCAAGATCGCTCCACGCCGGAGCCGGCACTCGCGCCGGAGGCTCCGTTCCGGAACGAGCCGGACACGGATTTTGCCCGTGCCGTCAATCGGAGCTACGTGCAAGATTGGCTCGAGCGCGTGGCGCGGGCCGAGTTCTCCGTCTCCTCCAGCTCGTCAGGCTCCGGTGGGGGCAGCGACAACGTGTTGCCGGGATTCGATCCTTCTCGGCCTGGGCACGTACCCTACTCGATTCAGTTGGCGAGTCCCGAGTTCATCGAGCTTTGCTTGGCTCGCGCGGTCGACGCCTACCAAAAGCGGGCCTACGAGCCCGGCGACCGTCAGCAATGGCTCGCTCGCTCGGCCCAAGCGTTGCGTCGAGCACGCGGTGAATTGATTGCGCTGATGGTGCTCGACGCGGGCAAGCGCGTGGAGGAAGCCGACACCGAGGTCTCGGAGGCCATCGATTTTGCCGAATACTACCTGCGCTGCCAGCGCGAGCTCATGAATGATTCTCGCATCACGACGAGCCCGCGCGGAGTCGTCGTGATCACGCCCCCCTGGAACTTCCCGTTGGCGATCGGTCTGGGCGGAGTCTTTGCGGCGCTCGTCACCGGCAACGCCGTCATCCTCAATCCGGCGCTCGAGACCCCGCTGGTCGCTCAGCGCGCGTGCGAACTGCTGTGGGCAGCTGGGGTCCCGGAGTCGCTGCTGCAATTCGTGGTGTGTGAGGATCGCGTCGGCTCGCAATTGATCGTCGATCCGCGTACCAGCGCGGTCGTGCTGACCGGTGCCACGAGCACGGCGCGGCTCTTTCATCGATTGCGTCCCGGGCTGCGGCTATTGGCCGAAACCGGCGGCAAGAACGCGCTGATCGTGTCCGCCATTTCGGATCGCGAACAAGCGATTCAAGACATTTTGGCGTCCGCTTTCGGCCACGCGGGCCAAAAGTGCAGCGCGCTCAGCCAGCTGATCCTGGAGCGTGAAGTGTACGAAGATCCCGGCTTCCGGCGCGCTCTCGAGGATGCGGCGCGCAGCCTCAAGGTGGGCTCCGCGTGGGAGCTGGACAGCTTCGTGACGCCGTTGATTCAGCCGCCCTCGGAGTTGCAGCGGCGAGCGCTGACCGAGCTCGCTCCAGGGGAGACCTGGCTACTCCAGCCGCAGTTCGACCCGCACAATCCGCGTCTGGTGAGCCCCGGTATCAAACTGGGGGTAGCGCGTGGCAGCGCGAGCCACCGCAGCGAATTCTTCTGCCCGTTGCTTTCGGTGCTTTCGGCGGCGGACATCGGCGAAGCGATCAGCATCGCCAACGACACCGCCTACGGTCTCACTGCTGGCATCCATAGCCTGGACGAACGCGAACAGGAGTATTTCATCGAGCACATGCAAGCGGGCAACCTGTACGTCAATCGCAAGATCACTGGAGCCATCGTGCGGCGACAACCGTTCGGCGGCTGGAAGGAATCGAGCTTCGGCCCCGGAGCAAAGGCGGGCGGCCCCAACTATGTCGCTCAATTCGTCGAGTTGCGCGCCGTGGCGGAAGCGCCGGCGCACGCCGAATCCGTGGTGCTGCCCGCGCGCGTGGCCGAATTGCTGCAGCTCTTGGGCAGCAGCTTGGATGGCTCGGCGCTGCGCTCGGCCGCGGCCGAGCTCGTGACGGCGCATACCCGTTGGTTTGCCAGCGCTTGCGACGAGAGTCAGCTGCGCGGGGAGGACAACTTCCTCGGTTACCGTCCGCTGTCTGGGCTG
>DASSMT010000472.1:0-19363 GCA_035688655.1 Polyangiaceae bacterium
CCAAGAGCACGTTGGCGAAGATCGGCCCGGCGCGCAGCGAGAAGGTGCCATCCTTGGGGTTGAGCACGTAAGTGCCGGTAATGTCCGCGGGCAGCAGATCGGGCGTGAACTGCACGCGCCGAATCGAACAGCCGAGCGTGATCGCGAAGGCTTTGACCAAGGTGGTCTTGGCGATGCCGGGCACGCCCTCCAAGAGCACGTGGCCGCGAGCCAAGAGCGCAACGATCATCAGATCGATCGAATTGGTGTCGCCGATGTACACGCGACCGACCTGTCGCCGGACTTCGGCGAGCCGTTCACGGGCGGCCTCGATCTCGCTGACGTTCAACGCTTGCATCCTTAGATTCGGCTACGCTGCTCGATTTCGTCCAGGATCTCCATCACCTTTCGCGACAGGCCGTGCAGGCGATCCCGATCCAATTTCAAACGCTTGCGAGCCAAGAGCGGCGCTTGTCCCTCGGCCAGGGCCCGGAAAAGCTGGGCGAGCTCTTGGGTGCGCGCGGCGTCGAACAAGGGTTTTTGGGCCAACCTTGCCAGGACTTGTTCGGGCGATGCCAGGCGCGACAAGCCCAAGCGTTGCGCGAGCGCCTCGCTCAAGGCGGAGCGCAGCTCGAGCAACACGAGCGCTGGATCGGTGGTGGGCGCCGAAAGGACGGCCGCGCGGCCGGCGAGCCCGCCCTGCGCGACCAACAACGGCGCGAGCGCGTAACGGGGCACCGAGCGGCGATAGCGCCGAGCGCTGTAGTGGATCACCCAGGCGAGCGCGCCCGAGCCAGCCAACGCGGCGAGGGCGAGCGACAGCGTCCCGGGCAGGCCGTTCTTTTCCAGCTCGCTGGTGAACTGCGAGAGCGTCTCGGACAAATTGGCAAAATCGGCGAAGGCGCCGCGCGAGCCACCGAAGTGTCCCTTTTGGCCGAAGTCATTGGCGAGGATGTACACCTTGCCCCCGCGGCTGATGCCGGCGTCGTTCTCCGCGAGATATTTGAGTAGGCCAGTGGCGAACGCTCGGTTGCCGGGATAGCGCAGCATCTCGTTGATCAGCACCGAGGGATCGCCCATCGCGAACAACCGCCCGCTCTTGGCGATGATGCCGGTCACAGCCAGCGTTGCGTCGGGCTCGCCCAGCGCGGGAATTTTCAGGACCTGAGTCAGGTTCGGATGCACCAGCGCGGTCGGGTGATTGGTCACCACGCGATCGACCCCGGTCACCACGGGATGCCGATTCTGCTCTTGGCCCGCGACTTGTTCGACGGCAGGCACGGCGATCGCGAGCTTGGCATTGTCGCGCAACGACTGCGCGGGGTTGCGCGGGGCCTCCACGCGATGGATCTGAAAGCGCGCCAAGAACGCCGCGGCTTCGCCGCGGTCGTCGAGCACGGCCATGCGCCCACCCGCGCGCAGGAACGCGGACAGCTCGTTGTAATCGAGCTCCCGCTCCGGATGCAGGAGCAAGAGGGCGTCTTCTTTGGCCAGGTGCTCGAAATCCACCAGAGCCACGACCTGGACTTTGTCCTTGCCCAGCTGCTGCTGCGAAAGGGCGTACAGCTCACTGGTGCCCTCCCAACTGGTATCCGCGACCTCGAAGGCCTTGCCCCAGGCTGAGGCAGCCAGCAGCAGTGTGGCGCACAGCAGTCCAGCAGCAGCCGAAATTGGGAGCCAACGCCGCCCGGAGCTCCGTCCAGCGGGCGCCCGATTCAGCGGCCGATCACCCGACCCGGGCGCTCTCGTGGTCACCATTTCCCTACTACCTTAGCCGCGAAAGCCCCCCACGTGGGCATAGGCCAAAAGGGAAGGGAGGAAAAGGGCGGTGTACGTAGGGACAAGGGGCGCGGCCGGCGGGAGGGGAGAGGGGCAGCGAAGGCGAAGAAAACCCGAGCACAAATCCGAGGATGGAAATGTGGGTGGGCGTGCGGAGCCGATCGCGACCGGAAAACCTCAAGTTTCCCATGAACTTGGTCCGAACAGTCAGGCTTGACCGATGTCTCGGCATGGCTAAAGTTCAAGAGTATTCCCGGCGCAAGCCTGACAGAAAGCGAGGACTCCGAGATGCTTCCTCCGTTCATAATCGATCAGATCCGGCGGCGGGAAGAGGACGTGCAACGTCGGCAAGAGCTCGATCGTCCCCGCCTCGAGCTACCTGTCGACGTCTATCATCCAGCGCCGGAACCCAAGCCGACCGAAGATGACATCGAACGCGGTGTGATCATCCTCGATCTCGGCTGAGCTTACTTCCTTCGAGCCAGAACAAGTGCAAGTGCGCTAGGCGACAACGCGCACTCGCCGAAGCTGTCGTCGCTGCGCATCGTGCGCCAATGTCGAGCGCGGGCCGTGGACGCAATGATTGCGACTTGCGGCACTCGCCATTAGGCTCCGCCCGCGCATGCGACCCCTGTCACATCTTGCAGCCCTCGCGGTGCTGCTCTTGAACGCTTGTTATCCCGCCGGCGACGGCAAACCTCCTCCACTGGAGGAGCTGTATTTCCCGACGGGCTTGGCGTTCGACGATCCGAAGCAACTGAACCCTGCTTCGACGAAGGCGCCCAATTACCTGTACGTGGTGAACAGCGATTTCGATCTGCAATACCGCTCGGCGTCGGTGATTTCCTACGACCTCGCGAAGCTGCGCGACGCGGTGCCGAGGAATTGCAACCCGGAAACCGATTGCGGCGCCGGGATGAAGTGCGACGTGGATGGCGTCGAAGTGATGACCAGTGCCGGCGTCGTGAAACAGGCGCCGACCTACTATTGCGTCGATGAGTCCAACCCCCAGCCATGCCAATACGGCTTTCGCGACGAAGCCGATTTGGTGCTCTACCCCGGCCGCTGCCAGCCGATCGAGTCGGAAACGGCGAAAGCCACGCTAGTGGCGGGCACCGTTGGCATTGGTGCGTTCGCCACGGACGTGATCTGGCGTCAGGACAAAGCCAGCGGCAAACAGCGGCTATTCATTCCGGTGCGCGGCGATTCGACTCTGCACTGGATCGACGTTGAACCGCAGGGCCAGCTCGAGTGTGGGCAGAAAACCAGTGAGGATGGCAACTGCGACGATGAGCACCGCTCAGGGGACGTCGGGGCGGACAATCTCGACAACCTCAAGCAGCCACAAGAGCCGTACGCCATCGATACCTCGAGCAGTGGTGAGTACGTCGCCATCACCAATCAAACCCAGGGCAGCGTGTCGCTGTTCCGAAACGATTGGGGGGCGCGTGACGATGCCGTGAAGCTCGTGAACATCTTGAGCGGTTTGCCTGTGGCCCCGGTTGCCATCAGCGCCTTGCCCAAACCTGCGTACTCGAACGCAGACGTGGCCGCCCAGGCTGCCGACGGATTCTTGGTTGCCTACCGCTCCGCGGCGCAGATCGATCTGCTGCGCGTGCGTGACGCCGGGCCGAACCCCGGCGGCAACCCCAACAACTACGACCGCTACGTGCTCCAGAGAACCGGCTCGGTGCCGATCAACGCCAACTCACTGGGCTTCGATTCGCGCGGCATCACCATCGACGACGAGCAACGGCGCAAGGACTACGCCAAGTGCGACCAGGGGAACATCGGTGACGACTGCAAAGCAGCCACCGATCCGCTGCAATGCTGCTACCGCGCGGTGCACCAGCCGAGCGTGTACGTCGCGAGCCGCGCGCCGGCATCGCTCTTGGTCGGCGCGATGACCGCGGATCCCAATTATCTCTCGGGCACGAGCGAGCTGCCTTCCTTCACGGATTCGCTCGCGCTCACTTTCGGCCCTTCGCGCGTGATCGTCGGCGATGTGCGCGTGGCGGGCAGCGCGAGCAGCGCGCAGCATGATGACGCGGGCCCCTTCGAGCTCGAGCGGCGCATCTTCGTCGTGTGCTTCGATTCACGGCGTATCTTCGTGTACGACCCGAAGCGGCGTGCGATCGAGGCCATCGTGAGCACGGGCCGCGGTCCGTACGCGCTGGCCGTGGACGGCGCGCGCGGGCTCGCGTACCTGGGGCACTTCACCGACTCCTACTTGGGCGTCATCAGTTTGGATCAGCGCTTCCCTCAAACCTACGCGGCGATCGTCGCGAGCATCGGTACTCCCAAGGCCCCTCGGACCTCCAAGTGAAAATATCTTCTCGGCTCCTGCCTAGTTCGTTCGATGGGTTGCGGTGCGCGCTGCTGGGCATCTGCGCTTTGGCGGCTTTCCTCGCGTCGTGTTCGCAGAATCCGGTCACCGTCAATCTGCACGCCATGCAGTCCAGCGGCAGGGTGAGCTTCGTCTGTCGCGGTGCCGACAATTCCGCTTCGGGTCACAAGCTCGACGAATGCCCCGACTACGAGGCTGGGACGCGGCACACGCTGGCGTTGGTCACGCAGACCGCGACCAACGAAGTCGCGGTCGTGGATCTTGCCGCGCAGTCGATCGTCGACGTCGATCCAACCACACCTGGGTACTCCTTCTTGCGCGTCGGCGCGAAGCCAGGCGCGATCGTGACCACGCCCGGCGGAGCCGCGACCTTCGTGGGCGTGAGCGGCTTGCAGAAGGACGGCATTTTCGCGCTGCCCACGACTTGCATCTTGCCGCCGATAGCGGACGAACCCGCGCGCGATCTGACGACCTGGTCGGCTTGCCATTTGAGCTCGGCTCCGGGGGATATCGTGGTGGTGGTGGATCCACCAGTCAGCGGCGTGACGCGTGCACGCTGCCCCCTGGACCCCCATGCCCCCCCGATCCCGGAGACGCCGCCTGACCTCGACGGCCGCGAGTGCCCCGCCGATTTGACACGAGAGAACGGCCCCAAAGGCCGACGAAAATTGCTGGTCGCGCTGCCGGACGAGCACAAGGTCGTGCTCTTGGACGCTCAGCGGGTGCTCGACCAAATCCCCGGTACCTTCAACGAGTGTGAGCCGGAGGCGACGTTCGAGCTCAAGGCGCCCCTGCCCACGACTCCGCTCTCGCCGGTGTTGCCCGCTGATTGGAAAAACGAGGACGGTTCGGCACTGAACTCCTGCTTCGTCCAACCGTCTTACCCGCCACGCGATATGAGCGCGCAGCCGACTCCAGGCGGTATGGCGGCATTGGACAACGAGGTGTACGTCGCCGATCGCACCCGGCCGCTGGTACACGTGCTGGACGTCTCCGATCCCTGCGCAGAGAAGGAACTGGAGCCGCTCTATCCGAATTCGTACTCCAATCCGAGCCGCGTGGTGACGACCTCGCGCGTGGCCGTGAGCCCCGTGTCCCCGGACGGCCAGAAGCAATTCCTGTATGCGATCGACCAGGACGACCAACCGACGGCCAGCGTCATGGTCTTCGATCTATTGCGGATCGACCCGCAAGATCCGAACACCCGCACGCCGCTGCTGCTCGAAGGCGGCAAGCGGCAGCCCTTCACGCCGCCGGATCGCTTGCGCTTCAGCGCGCCGGTGCGTGACGTGAGCTTCGTCATGCGGGATTTTCCGAAGTCTGATTCCTCGGGCGTCGGCGAGTTCGGAACCAAGTGTGATCCGAATCCGGATCCGAACTTTAGCGGCCCGGGCGCGGCGTACCGTCCGAATTCGGACTACACCGACGGGGCGAGGGCGGTGAATCTGCGCGGCACGTTCGCCTTTGCTTTGCTGACCAACGGTCAAGTTGCGGTGATCGACGTCGACGATTTCGACGCGCCCTGCCGTCGACCCGTGAGCGCCAACCCCGGTGACACGGAAGACCTGCACGGGTGCAGGAACGATCCGCCCGTAGGTAGCTACGTGATCCCCGGCACAACCACACGCACGGTGACCGACGAATCGAGCTGCCACGTCATCGAAGATCATCGCCCGCGCTCGGCATCGTTGTCGATTTCGAGCTCCTCGAACGGCGTGCATGCGCCCTCGTTGCGCGCGTTCCCTCAGTTTTCGACCCCAGGCTCGTCGGTCACGATCGACAAGCAACCGCGCATGATGGCGACCGATTTCGATGATCCGAACTCGAGTGGCCTGTTGCCGGCCGAGGTCAACGTCAATTCCCAACTGTATGCGCATTGCGGTGTCGCAGGAGTGCCGTCCTGCGACGGCATCACGAGCTTCAACCCGCTCATCACCAATCCAGCAACGCCAGGGGCGCCCAATTCCTTGACCTTGCCCTTGGCCGAGCCGCGCTCTTACGCCCAGGACGAGTCACTGACGCTGACCTTCGAAGGAGCGCTGTTCCCGGCTCGCACGAGCGGCTTTCTAGACGTCGCCGACCTCGGGACGTCGCAGGAGGGGACGCTTCGCGATCCGGACGCAAACTTCTGCGGCGGGGGCGTCGAAGACAGCGACACGATTCGCGCGCGTGGCACGGCCATCGGCATCCCGGCCTCGACCCTGGCCGCTTGGGCCGAAGCCCACGCGGACTACGTGCAAATCACGGGTGACTATCCGCCGGCGAATGACCGCTATTGGAGCCGGGACCCAATGAATCCAGGGCCAGGTTCGCAATGCGCAATGGCTCTGGGCTCGAACAAGGCCGATCGAGACGCGTGTGTGAGCGCATTCGGAACCATCGACAATCCGGCTCAGCTGAGCCCCGAGCGCAACTTGTCGATCCTGCGCGCCTCTGCCGGGCAATTGGCCGTGACGCCACGCAATTGTTCAGGAGACCAATGTGCAAAGAAGTTGGCGCAGCTGGCCTGCTGCTTCCCCGCGGGCACGGCCTACACCGTGCGCGCTTCGAACCAATGGCTCGTTGCCGGAACCAACGGCCTGCACGATCTCGCGGTCGGCGCGAATGGCCGCTGCGTACACACCGCAAGTTGTGATCCGCGCAAGCAATACTTCGGTCAACGCGTGTTCGAGGTATGCGATGCGTCGGGCCCCAACAACAAGGACTGCGTGAACACCAGCCCGACCGTCGGCTGCGTTGCTGACAAGCCGAAAGACGCCCCCGCGGGCTACCAGGTTTTCCCAGTGGACCCGACCAAGCCGGGGAAGGAGTGCATCTTCGAAAACCTGACCTCGCGCTTCGTCGTGTATCGCGGCGCTGAGCCGAGTGTTCCCGGGATGGCCTTTACCTGGCAGACGACCGGTGGCTTCCTGCCGCAAACGATGTCGCTGACTCCGCAGTCGAGCGCGGTGAGCCCGCAGTCACTGGGTTACTTGCCGCAGCCCGGGTACTTGGCGGTGGTCGATGCTTCGACGTTGGGTCTGATCTTGTTCGATCTGAACTCTCTCGGCGTGGTCCTGCCGTCGCCGTACTACTAGAGCCATGTCGGCGCGTCTCACGCCGGTGATGCAGCAGCATGCGGACGCCAAGCGCGCCCATCCGGATGCGATTGTCTTTTTTCGGCTGGGCGATTTCTATGAAATGTTCGGCGAGGACGCGGTGGTCGCTGCGCCCCTGCTCGAACTCACGCTGACCAGCCGAAATAAAGGCAAAGCAGATGAAATACCGCTGGCCGGCGTGCCGCATCACGCCGCCGCGGGCTACATCGCGCGGCTGCTTTCCCTGGGCCACAAGGTTGCCATCTGCGAGCAAATGGCCGACCCGGCCAAGTGCAAGGGCATCGTGCCCCGGCAGGTGGTGCGGGTCATCACGCCGGGTCTGGTGACCGAGCGTGAGCACCTGGAAGCGAACGCGAACAACTTCTTGGCCGCGCTGGAGGTGACACCCAGTACGGTCGGGGTTTCGCTGTTCGATTTTTCCACGGGCGAGCTGCTCTCGGCCGAGCTGCCCGACGTGCCCGCGGCGCTTGCCGAATTGAGCCGCGCTCGTCCGCGTGAAATCTTGGTCGGCTTCGAGTCGGAGGCCACGCGCCCAGGCGTGCTCGAAGCGCTGAGTGCGCTGGGTCGCGCCGCACTGCGGGAAGACACCGCCCTCAGCGAAGCCGAAGCCACGCAGGCGCTCGCTGAGCTCGCCCCGGACGCCGCGCCGCTTCCGGCCGGAGCGCGGCGAGCGGTCGCGCGCGCGCTGCGCTTTGCTCGGGTTTGTAACCCCGGGGTCGAGCTGCCCGCGCGCCGCATCGCGCGCTGGGAGCCAGCCACGCTGCTTGCGATCGATCGCGTGGCTCAGACCCACTTGGAATTGGTCGAGTCCGTGTCCGGCCGTCGCGAAGCGACCTTGCTCGGCGTGCTCGACGCCACCCACACGCCCATGGGCGCGCGCTTGTTGCGGCGCCGCCTGCTCGCGCCGTTGACCGATGTCGAACGCATTCGGCGGCGCTTGGATCTGGTCGAATCGCTGGTCGTGCACGCGCGCTTGCGCGAAGAGCTGACGCACGAGCTCGCTCGAATTGGCGACATCGAGCGGCTGGCCGTGCGCTGCTCGCTACGCGCGGCAACGCCGCGCGATCTGGGAGCGCTGCGCGACGGGCTGCTCGCGGCCCGCGCACTCGCCGACGTGCTTTCGCGCGTGACCGATCTGGGGCTACGCGAGACGCTCGGTCTGGCGACGCAGGAGCTCGATACGGTACCCGAGCTTGCTGAGCTGCTCGAGCGTGCGCTGGTGGCGCGTCCGCCCGCGCAAGCCAAAGACGGTGAGATCTTCAAGCCGGAGTTCGATCGGGAATTGGCCGAGCTGGCCGAGCTGCGCAAGAGTGGCACCGAGCGCATGGTGGAGCTCGAGGCTCGGCTCAAGCAAGAGACCGGGATCAGCACGCTGAAAGTGCGATTCACCCGCGTTTTCGGCTGGTACATCGAGGTCAGCCGCGGACAGAGCGGGCGCGTTCCGGAGTCCTACCGGCGCAAGCAAACCGTGGCGACCGGTGAGCGCTACTCGACCAACGAGCTCGACGAGCTTTCGGATCGCATCGCGCACGCCGAGGAGCTGCATCGCGAACGCGAGCTCTCGCTGTTGAACGAGCTCGGTGCCCAAGCCGCGCGCGAAAGCGAGCGCATCAAGGCGCTCGCTCGCCAAATCGCGCGCTGGGATGTCGCGGCCAGCATGGCCCACACCGCGCACCGCTACGACTACACGCGACCGACCGTCGATGCCTCCGATCAAATCATGATCCGCGATGGCCGCCACCCGGTGGTCGAGCGACTGGCGGCGCACGGCCGCTTCGTGCCCAACGACGTGGATCTCGACCTAGCGCGCGAGCGGCTGTGGCTCATCACCGGGCCCAATATGGCGGGCAAGAGCACGCTGCTTCGGCAGCTGGCCTTGTCCGTGATTCTGGCGCAAATGGGCAGCTTCGTGCCGGCACGCTCGGCACGCATCGGGATCGTCGACCGCGTGCTGTCGCGCGTGGGCGCGAGCGACAACTTGGCCGGTGGCGAGAGCACGTTCATGGTCGAGATGCGCGAGACGGCCGAGATTTTGCAGAGCGCCACGCGCCGCTCGCTCGTGATCTTGGACGAGATCGGTCGCGGCACGAGCACCTTCGACGGTCTGTCCATCGCCTGGGCCGTGGCCGAATACTTGGACGAGGCGATCTGCTGTCGCGCGCTGTTCGCCACGCACTATCACGAGCTCACTGCCTTGGCCGAGGGCAGCCGTCACGCGGCCAACTACAGCGTGAGCGCGCGTGAACAGAACGGTGATGTCGTGTTCTTGCATCGCTTGGTGGCTGGTGCCGCGAGCCGCAGCTACGGCATCGCCGTGGCCAAGCTCGCGGGCATTCCCGAGACGGTGCTGGCGCGCGCGAGGGCGATCCTTTCCACTCTGGAAGGCGGTCAGGCGCTTTCGGACGCGCCCAAGGCCCGCGGCAAATCACGAGCAAATACCGATCAATTGCCGCTGTTCGGCGAGCGCTCGGCAGAGACTCGTGGACACGCGGAGGTGCTCGAGACGCTGCGCGCGCTGGATCTCGATCGCGTGACGGGTCTCGAGGCGCTACAGTTTCTCGCGCGGCTCAAGCAGAAGCTCTGAGCGAGAGGTGACGGGGAAGCAAGATGTTCGTGCTCGTGATGGGAGTTACCGGCTGTGGCAAGTCGACCGTCGGCAGCTTGCTCGCTGCCGAGCTGGGGTTTTCGTTCCACGATGCGGACAACTATCACCCGCCGGAAAACCGCGCCAAAATGGCGGCTGACATCGCGCTGGGCGACGCGGATCGCTGGCCTTGGCTCGCTCGCTTGGCCGAGCTCGGGGTCGAGTGGGAAGCTGCGGGCGGGGCCGTCTTGGCCTGCTCTGCGCTCAAGCGCGCGTATCGCGAAGTGCTGTTCGAGCGCGTGCGCTCGCCACGCGTCGTGTACCTCGAGCTGCCGCGGGCGGAGGCCGAGCGGCGGCTGACAGGGCGGCGCGGTCAGCACGCGATCGTGCGTGATTTCGCGCGGCTGTTGGACGGCCAATACCGCGATTTGGAACCGCCCAGCGAGGCGCTCACGCTGTCCGCGGAGCTCAGCCCGGAACAGCTCGTGACCCGGGCCGCCGCGTACGTCAGGCACGCCGCGAGTTAACGTCGGCGCGCGGGCCGCGGCTCGGGCGGCGTGGCCGTTCGCCCGTCTTCTGGCCAGGGGTGGCGCGGGTAGCGACGCATCAACTCACGGCGAATGCTCGGGTAGTGCCGCTGCCAGAATCCCGACAAATCCGTGGTCACCTGCACCGCGCGCTGGTTCGGCGCGAGCAGATGCAGGGTGAGCGGCAGCTTGCCTCGACACAAGCGCGGTCCCTCGGGCATGCCGAAAAAATCCTGCAAACGCGATTCGATCCACGGCGGTCGATCGGCCTCGTAGTGCACGACGACGCTATGCCCGCCCGGCAAACGCACGCGCTCGGGCGTCTCGCGCTCCAGCGCGCTGCGTTGTGCCGGGCTCAAGCCCGCGAGCAGCGCGCTCGGCACGTCGACCGCGTTCAACTCGGCGAAGCTGGTCAGCCCCGCGCAAATCAAGTCGAGCGTGGCGTCGACCGTGGCTTGTTCGAGCTCGGGGAAGCCGAGCTCCGGGAAATATTCGCGCAGCAGCCGTAGCCGCGAGCCGAGCGAAGACACGGCGTCGCTCTTGGCAAAAGAGAGCGAGGAGCCGCGGCGCGCGGCCGCCGCCAGCACCGCGCTGGCCTCGGGCGAAGGCCGCGCGGCGCTGCGTGCTTCGTCGAACACGACCGCGCCAAAGGCCATTTTTTCGACGCGCTCGACGCGCTCGGCGACGCTGTTCCACTCGAGTTCGTCAGTCAGCTTCACCGCGCTCTCGAAATCCGTGAGCAGCCAGTCGGGCTCGATCGCACTCGCCAAGCGCACGGTGATTTGACTGGAGCTTGCTCCGCGCTGCTCTTCCACGTCGAGCGCCAGCAGAAACTCGGGGTCCACGGCCACGCTCTGTTCGGACAGACGCGCTACACCGCCGGACGCCAGGATCAAATCGCGCTCGCCTCGGCGGCGTCGTCGCGCGACGCGATCCGGAAAGGCCGCGAGCAAGCAGCGCAAGAGCTCGTGCTCCACGCCCTCCAGGCTGCCTGGCCCTTGCACCTGATCTTTGACCAGACGCGCGAGTTGTCGCTCGGCACGGCGCACGCTCTCCACCGCGCGCACGTCCAGCCCGAAGCTGCGCAAGCGATGCGCTTCGAAGCGCGCGTCCTCGGCCTCACGGTAGCGCTCCAAGCGTTCGAGCACGTCGCTCGGTCCGCGCGTTCCGTAGCTCGCGCTCTTCTCGCCGAAGCCCGTGCGCGTGCTCTGAACGATGTCACGCTCGCCCAAGAGAGCGGCGCACAGCGCTGCATCTTTGGCCACGCCGCGCCGCTCCCCCTCGATCAGCAGGCGACCCAGGCGCGGCGGCACCGGAAACCGCAGCAAGCGCTGGCCGAGTGCGGACAAGCCGCCGTCAGGCGCAAAAGCGCCCAGCAGCGAAAGCAGCTCGCGCGCGCTGTCGACGCGCGCCCGCGGCGGCTCGTCGAGAAATTGCAGTTTTTCGGGCTCGCTGACGCCTGCGCCGTGCAGGATCAACCAGGCCTCGCCGAGGTCGCTGCGCACGATCTCCGGCGCATCGTGCGCGCGGCGGCTCTCGTAATCGCCCTTGGTGTACAAGCGCAGCACGCGGCCGGGCTGGGTGCGACCCGCGCGGCCCGCGCGCTGCGTGCTCGAGGCACGGCTGATCGGTTCGAGCGTGAGCGTCGGTAGCCCGCTCCAAGGGGAGTGACCCGCGCTGCGTGAAAGGCCCGAATCCACGACCACGGTCACGCCCTCGACGGTCACGGACGACTCGGCCACGTTGGTCGCGAGCACGATTTTGCGACTGCTCGCGGGCTCGACCGCGCGCGCTTGTTCGGCGATTGGAAGATCCCCGTGCAGCGGCAAAACCAAGAGCCCCGCTTCACTGGCCAGCGTTTCGAGCGCGCTCTTGGCTTTGCGGATCTCGCCTGCACCCGGTAGAAACACCAGCACATCGCCCGCGGGCTCGTCCGACACTGCCTTTCGCACCGCGCTCACGATCTGCTTTTCCAGAGGGCGATCATCGAGCTTCGGCAAAAATTCGATGCTCACGGGGAACATCCGGCCCTCGCTCCTGATGCGCGGGCAATCGCCCAAGAAGCGTGAAACGGGTTCGGCATCGAGGGTCGCGCTCATCACCAGCAGCTTCAGATCCGGTCGCGCCGCGCGACTCAGGCGATCGAGCAGCACCAACAGCAAATCCGTCGCCAAGTGGCGCTCGTGAAACTCGTCGAGGATCACCGCACCGACGCCACGCAGGGTCGGATCGCCGAGCAAGCGTCGCAGCACGATGCCTTCGGTCGCATAGCGAATGCGCGTCCGTGCACTGCCGACTTCCTCGAAGCGAACGCTGTAGCCGACGTGCTCGCCCAGAGTCTGCCCGCGCTCGTCCGCAACGCGTTTGGCCGCCATGCGCGCCGCCAACCGACGCGGCTCGGCGACCAACACTTCGGCGTCGCCGAGCCAGCTCTGCAGCGCCCAGGGCACGCGCGTGGTCTTGCCCGCGCCTGGAGGCGCCTCCAGCACCACGGCGCGCGCCGCCCGGAAAGCGTGTTCCAGGTCGGACAAGACAGCGTCGATCGGCAGCGCGAGCATGCGCGCGCTTACTTAGCATCGTTCCGCTCGCAACCAGCAGGCCCGCTGAAAAAAGGGAGAATGGGGGCCACGCGGGAACGGGCGCGCTCGCCGACTCGGGCCCGCTCTAGGTCACGCACCGCGGCACACCGCGCGCTGCAGCCACGCCAGCCCTCGCTGAAACGAGGGCGGGCAGAAGTTCGCTGCGCCGTTCGCGAACGCGAACTGCCAGCGCCTTCGCTTCCGACCAAATGCGCGCTGGCGCGAACGGCCGGGAACGGCGCGCGCTCCGAGGTGCGTTGCTGGAAAGCGGGCGCCCATTCTCTCGTCACGACGCACGTGGAATCAGGGCGGCCGAACGGCGGATAGTGCGTCGCGAGGGCCGAGTGGCTTCAGGGTTTTCACGGGTCGCTTCTGGGCTATGCTGACTCTTGGGATGTCCGAGCGTCGCGCTGCCTTCTTCGATCTGGACCGAACGTTGGTGCGGGTCGCCACACCTCGCTTGTTCACTCGCTATCGACGATCCAAAGGTGAGGTGAGCGTGTGGACTTCACTGCAGGTCGCCTGGTGGGTGCTGCAATATACCGCGGGGATGATCGACGCGCCGCGCGTGGCGCGCAAAGCGCTCGCTGATTTCGCGGGCAAAGAAGAGAGCTGGCTGATCACGACCTGTGACGAGTGGTTTCCGCAATACGTGCTGCCGGAGATCCAAGCTCGCGGTCGCGAGCTCGTCAAAATTCACCGGGATGCGGGCAATCTGGTGGCGATCGTGACCGCCGCCACGTCGTACGTCGCCTGGCCTGTGGCGCGCGAGCTCGGCATCGATCATGTCGTGTGCTCCGAGCTGGAGATCGAAAATGGCCGCTTCACGGGCAGAGCGATCGAACCGCTCTGTTACGGGGAAGGCAAGATCACGCGCGCCGCCGCGCTGCTGAACGAGTTCGGCCTCGGCTTCGACCAGGTGACCTTCTTCAGCGACAGCATTACGGATCTGCCCTTGCTCTCGAAGGTAGACGAGCCGGTCGCGGTCAATCCGGATCGCCGGCTGCTGCGGACCGCGCGCGCGCGCGGCTGGCAGGTTCAGAATTGGTAGCTCGCGAAGCGCGTGCCGGGCAGCAGCCGGGCACTAGCCGCGCACGCGGATGGCCCATGTCAGCTTGGCGATGCTGCGAAGCACGTTCGGGACGCGCTTCAGCAGGTTGATCGTGGGCGGGCGCTTCTCCAGTACTCGGGTCGGGATTTCGAGCACGCGCAATCGCTCTCGGTAGGCGCGGATCACGAACTCACTGGCGAAGACGTCCTTCTCGACCAGGCACGACTCGGCCACGGGCAGCAGCAGCTCGCGGCGGAAGCCCTTCAGCCCATGCGTATCGGTGCCGCGGAAACCGAGCAGCGCACGCAGCATGCCCGTGTACAGCAGGCTCGCTGCGTGGCGGAAGAACGGGCGCTCGTCTTCGGCGCCCCCAATCAGCTTCGACCCGATCACCAGATCTGCCTCGCCGGCGCGCAACTTTTCGATCGCGCGGCGGTGAAAGTCCGTGTCACACAGGTCGATTTCGTCGGCCAAGATGAGCTCGCCCCGGGCCGCCAAAATCCCCAGACGCAAGGCTTTGCCGTAGTTGGGTTCGGCGACCGAAATGTGGCGCAGCTCCGGATACTTTGCCTCCAGCGCTTCGGCGATGGTCACGGTGCCGTCGCGCGAACCATTCTCCGCCAGAATGATTTCGTAACTCCAGCCGAAAGGGGCGAGCCGTTCACGCAGGTCGACCACGGCCGAATGCAGGATACCTTCTTCGTTGTAGACGGGGATGATGATCGAGATTTCGGGCGCGTTCATTCCTGGTTCCGTCGATACTCGAGCGCGCGCTGTGCGCCGGCTTTGCCGAAAGCAATCGCATCTTCCATCGCCGAGTAGTTCCAGTCGCCGTAGCGACCGCTGGAGACGATGCGACAGGTGTCTAGAAACGGCCGAATCACGTCCAGCGCCGCGAAGTACTCGTGGTCGAAGATCACGTACGCATATTCGATGTGCCGCACGCGCGCAAACTCGATCTCGTCCGGCGAATCGATCACACCCATCTCGATCAAGCCGCGCGCGACCTCCGGCAAGAGCTGCGCGAGATCCGGCACGGAGCGCGCAGCGAGCTCGACGTAGAGCGATGCCTTTCCGGGGGGCGCGAGCGCTTGGGAGAAGTGTGAATAACAGCCGACGCGATAGAAGGGATAGCGGGCCTCGGGCACGTAGGCCCAGTGAAAATCTTTGCCCGACTGGCGGTTCAGCGCCACATCCAAATAGTACAGCTCCGAGCAGCGCAATTTCTCGGACGCCTGGCGCACGGGCTCGGGTAGTCCGTCGATCAAGGCGAGCAGTCGAGGCAATGGAATGCTGCTGAGCAAGACGTCGAACGGAACCAGCTCGTCTTCGAACTGCAACTGCCGCTTGGCCAGGTCGATGCGCTGCGGGCTACGTTCGAGCTCCAGGCGAGGAATGCGGCGCGCCATGCCTCGCGTGAGCTCACCAATGCCCAGGCGCGGATAGATGAAGTTCGAATTGTAGCCGAGCTCTCGATCGTTCAGGCCGACCGCGCCCGCAATCACGTCTTGCAAACGTGGCAGCGGCACGAAGCGCTGACACCATGCGCTACTGATCTCTCGCGGGTGAACGCCCCACAAGCGACAGTTGTAAGGAATCATGAAATGCCGGCTGAACCCCTCACCGAAGTGATAAAGGCAGTACTCTTCGAAGTTCGTCGGTTCCGGCTTGGTCTGCCTGTCCCGTGCCCAATGCGCATCCAGGAAGCCCTGCACGCAGTCGTAGGCGACTTGCGGCGGCAGGCCGTAGGTGTTGGCCTGAAACGGATAGCGGGTGTACACGCCGTTCGACCAGATCACGCTTCGTCGCTGAATTTGCAGGTGATCGGGGCCGATCCACTCCAGCACCTCGGCTCGCAGTGCGTCGTTCTTCAGGTGCAGCAGATGCCCCGTGCGATCGAAGCGAAAGCCTCTGTCCTCGACCGTCACCGCGTGGCCTCCCGGCTCGGGGCGCTGCTCGAAAATCCGGTACTCGACGCTGCGTCGTCCGAGCTCGATCGCCGCGCTCAGCCCGGTCAGGCCGGCCCCCAAAATCGCGACTGGGGTGGGCATGGAGATAGTCATTGCGAAGCACTCTCAGTGCGCGTCGTTCCAGTTGGGGCCGTGGCCCACTTCGACGATCAGCGGCACGGCGAGCGCGTAGACGTGTTCCATGGCGTCTTTGATCTTCGCTTCGGCCTGCGCGGCTTCTGCCTCCGGCACCTCGAACACGAGCTCGTCGTGCACGCTGAGCGTCATGCGCGCTCCCGGGCTAGGCGGGGTCGCGAGTGCCAGCATGGCGAGCTTCAGTAGGTCCGCGGCAGTGCCTTGAATCGGCATGTTCATGGCGATGCGCTCGGCGGCCAAGCGTTCGGCTCGGTTGGCACTGCGAATGGTCGGCAACAAGCGGCGGCGGCCGAGCAGGCTGCGTACCGCCTCGCCGGCGCGCGCGCGCTCCAGCGTCTCGTTCATGAACCGGCGTACGCCTTCGTAGCGGCGGAAATAGGCTGCAATGAAGCTCGAGGCCTCGGCCCGGGGAATGCCCAGTGATTTGCTGAGCCCGCTGTCACCCTGACCGTAGATGACCCCGAAATTCACGGCCTTTGCTCGGGTGCGGTGTTCGCGCGTGAGCTCTTCTTCGCGCAGCTCGAAAATCTCCAGCGCGGTGCGGGTGTGAATGTCTTGCCCGGTGCGAAAAGCGTCGAGCAGAACCGGATCTTGCGAGAGATGCGCGAGTACCCGTAGCTCGATTTGCGAGTAGTCGGCGCTGACCAGCACGTAGCCCGGAGGTGGTACGAAGGCTTGCCGGATCTTGCGGCCGAGCTCGGTGCGAATCGGGATGTTCTGCAAGTTCGGGTCGCTGGAAGAGAGCCGGCCGGTCGCGGCGACGGCTTGTTCCCAAGAGGTGTGAATGCGACCGGTGGCAGGGTTCAAGAGCTGTGGCAAGGCGTCGATGTAAGTGCCCTTGAGCTTGCTCAATTGGCGGATCTCCAGGATCACCTTGGGCAGCGCGTGCAGCTCGGCCAAGGCCTCGAGCGTGTCGGCGTCGGTCGAGCGCGAGGTCTTCGTGCGGCGCAGCGGCTTCAGACCAATCTCGTCGAAGAGCAACGTTTCCAGCTGGCGTGGCGAGTTCACGTTGAAGGGCTTGCCGGCGATCGTGTGCGCTTCGGCTTCGAGGCGCTGGATCTCGCGTTCGCATTCGCGCCCGAGCGCCGCCAAATGCTGGGTATCGACCAGCACGCCGTGCTGCTCCATGCGCGCAAGCAGCGCGGCCAGGGGCAGCTCGACCTCGCGCAGCAGCTTGTCGAGACCCTCTTCGGCCAAGCGCGGCTCCAGCCGCTGTTGCAGGTGGTAGCTGAAGACTGCGCTCGCGCCAACGAACTGGCTGGCTTCCTCGATCGTGAGCTCGTCGAAATCCAGCGTCTGCCCGCGTTTCTTCTTGGTCAACGAGTCGTAGCTGGCTGCGACCACGCCCAACTCGCGCTGCACGAGCGGTTCGCGATCGTTGCGCGATTCGGGGTCCAGCAAGTAGGCGGCCAAGGTGGCGTCGAAGCCATAGCCCGCAAAGCGGTAGCCCGCGTGGCTCAGGACCACGTCGACGCGTTTCAAGTCGAGCGCGGATTTCTTCAGGTCCGGATCGGCCAAGAGCGGACCCAAGCAGTCCTGCACGTCGCCGAGCGCGAGCTGCTTGGGACAACCCATGTAGCGGTGCCCCAGCGGCAAATATGCGGCTTTCCCAGGCTGAAACGCGAACGCCAGGCCGACCAGGGCCGAGCGCAACGGGCTCGGTGTGCTGGTTTCGACCGCGATCGAAAAGCTCTCGGCCTTGCGCAGTTCGGTGGCAAGGATAGACAGCTCGTCCTTGCTCATGATCAGCGAGATCTCGGGCGCACCGACGGGCGCAGCGGGCGCTTCCGCGGCCCGCGCGGAGCGGTTTGCGAGCGTGGTCGATGCCGGAGCAGCGTCGAACAGCGGCAGCGTCTGGCCCGATGGGCTCTGACCGGCGCTGCTCGCGGAGTCGGGCTCGTTTGCCAACGCTTGCAGTTGCCGTTGGAAGCCGAGCTCCGCGTACAGGGTCCGCAGCGCCGGGATGTCGCGGCCGCCATACGCGAGGTGCTCCGCGTCGATGGTGATCGGACAATCGTCTTTGAGTTTGACCAGCTCTCGGCTGAGGAACGCCTTGTCCTTGTGCTCGAGCAGTTTGTCCTTCAGACCCTTCTTCTTGAGCTCGTCGATGCGCTGGTAAATCCCGTCCAGAGAGCCGAACTCGACCAGCAGGTCTTTGGCGGTCTTGGGCCCGACCGAGGGCACCCCCGGGATGTTGTCCGACGTGTCTCCAGTCAGCGCCAATAAGTCTTGGACTTGGTCGATACGCACACCGAAGCGTTCTTCGACCTCTGCCACGCCGAACACGCGGTCGCGCATCGTGTCCCACATGATCGTGCGCTCGCTGACCAGGGGCATCAGGTCCTTGTCTGCCGCAACGATCACCACTCGCAGATCGTGCTCGCCTGCGCGCTTGACCGCGCTGGCGATCAAATCGTCCGCCTCTACGCCGTCTTGCTTGAAGATCGGGATGTTGAACGCGCGCACGATCTGCTCACAGCGCTGGAGCTGCGACTTGAGATCGCTCGGCGCCGGAGGGCGGTTGGCCTTGTATGCGTCATAGATTTCTTTGCGAAACGTGACGCGCCCGGAGTCCATCGCGATTGCCAGCAGCGCCGGTCGACATTGGCGCACGAGTCGTTCCAGCATGCTGACCGTGCCGTGCACCGCGTGCGTCGGCTCCCCCGTCGGGCTCGAGAGCGGTGCGATCGCGTGATAGGCGCGCAGCACGTAGCTACTGAGGTCGACGATGTACAGCACGTCAGGTGCTGCTGCTGGAAAGAGCTGCGTCATGGCGCGGTCTTAACCCGAGTCGGCGAGCGCTGCCTGCGCCGCGAAAACCCTGGCGAATGCTGCGGCGGCCTCGAGGCCGGGCGCGAGTTCGACGCGTCGTGCCGCGCTGCGCGGCACGAGCGAGGGCGCGCGCGGCCCACATCGTCCACCGCGAGCGGCGGAGCCGCGGGGCAAGCGAGCCGAGACGAGACGCGACGAGGACGAGACAGACGAGATGTGGGTAGATGAGAGGGTAGATGAGGGGAGAAGCGCGAAGAGCGCCGCGCAGATGACAGCGGCGCCTGGCGCGTTTCGTCGCACGCGTCTAGCTTTGGCGCGCGAACACCGGTAGTCTCGGGTATTCGTGACTCACTCTGATCCACCAATTCCGCAAGGCGTGGTCGCTGGCAAGTACCGGCTCACGCGCTTGCTCGGGGCTCATGTAGTGTGGCGTACCGAGCACCGAGCCGGTGCGCGTGGCGGAAGACGCACTGAGCGAGGTGTCGTTGAATTTGGCGATGCCGAAGTCGACGACCTTGACGACATCTGTGCTCTCTTCGTCG
>DASSMT010000474.1:0-19807 GCA_035688655.1 Polyangiaceae bacterium
GATCAAGAAGGCGTTTCGCGCGCCGCTGATCGCGCTGGCCGTCACGGTCGTGCTGCATTTGTCGCTGGGCGGTTCTCTCGGCTATCCGTTCTTCGTCCCGCGCGACGCGTTCTATCCCGGCGTGGTCGGCGTGCTGCTGCAGAAGATCGGCTCTTGCCTACCGGGCATCACGATCGCGCTGTGCGGCTTCAATGTGGCGGTGATCGTGCAAGAGTTCGTGCGCGGCGTGCGCGCGCGCCTGGCCGCCGCGGACAAACGCGGTGAGCCAGAGTCGGTGCTGCTCGCGCTGCTGCGGCTGGTCGAGAAAAATCGCCGACGTTACGGCGGATACATCGTGCATTTGGGCATCGTTTCCATGTTCGTCGGCTTCACTGGCACCGCTTGGAACATCGATCGCGAGACCGCGATGGTCCCCGGACAGAGCCAACGCATCGGCGAATACGAGCTCAAGTACGAAGGCTCGCGCCGCTGCCCGGGCAACCCGAAGTGCAGCCCCGCCGAACAAGCCGACATCGAGAAGACCATGATCTTCGCCGACCTCAAGGTGACTCGTTCGGGCAAGGACGTGGGCTACGTGCACCCAGCCAAGTTCATCTACCACGCCTCACCCGATGGTCCGACGACCGAAGTTGCCATGATGCGCTCGCTCCACGAGGACCTGTACACGGTGGTCGGCCAGATCGACCCGCAGTCGAAGCGCGCCACGTTTCAGTTCCACGTGAACCCACTCGTGTCGTGGATCTGGGTTGGCCTTTTGATCCTGATCGGCGGCACCGTGACGTCCTTGTTTCCCGAGCTCAGCTTGGGTGAAGTCGGCGCTTGGTCGTACGTGCGCGGCGCCGCGGGCGTCGCGACGGGGACGGCGTTCGCGGTCTGGATCGCCATGGCCCCGGGCATGGCCTTCACGCAGGAGCGACCAGAGGCGACCGCGCGACGCCCTGCGCTTGCCGCGACTTCCCCGGCAAAAGCCCTGCCCACTGCCAGCCTCGGCGCAGCGGGCTTCGCGGGTCTAGCGCTGGGTTCGGTGGTCTCCTTCGGACGGCGCCGTCGAGTTGATGCTAAAAGTGCGCGCGACTAACGGATGAACAATCGCTTGTCTCGTTCGAGTGTGGTCCGTTGGGCCGCTCCCCTCACTACCCTGGTCGCTGCCATCATCGCCGGAACGCTGTACGGCGTGCAGCTCGCCGTACTGATCCTGGCCGGCGGCGCGCTCTTGCTCGTGATCTGGCTGCTCTGGAGCAGCGTGCAGGCGCTGACCGGTGAATCGGAGCTGACCTTCGAAGAAGCCTTCAGCTTGGGCGCGCGCTCGGCGGAAGAAGAGCAAAAGCGCGCCGTGTTGCGGGCGCTGAAGGATCTCGAATACGAGCGCAGTGTCGGTAAGATCAGCGACGAAGATTACAACGAGTACGCCACGCGCTATCGCACCGAAGCCAAGCGTTTGATCCAGGGGTTGGAGGAGAACTTGGCCGAGGGCAGGCGCCAGGTCGAGACCGAGCTCGCCCGGCGGCTCAGCCGAAAGTCCGAAAAAGCCAAGCCGAGCGAGTCGGCCGCCGCGCAAACGAACGGGGATTCGGCCCCGGAAGAGACGCTCGACGAGGCCACGGCGGAAGCCACTTCCGAACCGAAAGTCAGCGCCGCCCCCAGCCGGCCGTGCCCCGCCTGCCAGGTGAAGAACGAGCTCGACGCTCGTTTCTGCAAGGCTTGCGGAAAGAGCATGGCACCCGCCGAGGAGAGTCAGTCGTGAGTGCCGTTCGACGTCTGATCGCGTTCTGTCTCGTGGCAGCGCTACCAGTGAGCCTCGCTCACGCGGCAACCCCGGAAGCGAGCGCCAACGCAGCAGCGAGCGCGAGCGCAGTACCCGCCAACTCAGCAGCGAGCGCGACCGCAGCACCCGCCAACGCGGGACCTGAGGCGCCCCAAGAGCCAGCCACTGACGAGGCCGACGGCGCGGGAGAAGGGTTGCCCGCCGGGCATCCCGGCGTCGCCAACGCCGCACCGCCAGTGGACGTCAGCGAGCCCAGCCCAGCGCTCGCGCCAGGTACGATTTCAGCCACGATCGTGACCGATCGCGGGCTGCCGATCGCGGGCCAAGCGGTGCGCCTGGGGATCATGTTTCAAAAGGTGGCCGAGGGTGAATCGCGCTCGGAGAAGTTTGCGCAGGCCGACGCCCAGGGCAATGTGCAGTTCACCGATCTGAACCGCGGGAGCGAGTATGCGTACCGTGTGACCGTGAAGGTGGGCGCTGCGAACTATCAAACGTCGCCCTTCAATTTGAAGTCGGACATGGGGCAGCGCGTCGTGCTGCGCGTGTTCCCGTCCACTTCCGACAGTGAGGCAGCCCCGTTCGGCATGCGCGGCTATCTGTATGTCGAAACACGTGATGACGTGTTTCAGTGCGAGGCCCTGTTCCGCGTGTTCAACGTCGGCCGCGTCTCCTGGGTACCGAAAGACGTCGTGATCCAGTTGCCGAAAGGCTTCAAGGCCTTCAAGGCGCAAGAGGGCATGACCGACGTGCGGTTCGAAGAAGTCGAAGGCGTGGGCGCGCGTTTGACCGGCACTTTTGCGCCAGGACAGGCGGAGGCCGCGTTTCGCTTCCAGCTGCCCAAAGCCAACGAAGACTCCTTGACCTTCCGCATGGCCGTGCCGCCGCACGTGGCCGAGATGCGCGTGATCGCCGAAGCGTCGTCGACCATGAACCTGTCGGTCGATGGCTTTCAGCCGCCCGTGCCGATGCCCAATCAGAATGGGCAACGCGTCTTGGTCTCGGTCAAGCAGCTCAGAGACAACACCGAAGAGCTCAAGGACTTCACGGCGACGATCTCGGGCATCCCCACAGCTGGCTCGGGGCGTTGGTTCGCGGTCGCGATCGCGGGCTGCATGGCCATTTTCGGCGCCTTCGCGGCCCGTGGCGCGTTCGATTCCGAGCTGGGCGGCGACAGCGCGCTGGCAGACAAGAAGCGCGCGAGAGAGCTGCTCTTGCGCGAGCTCGAGGCGCTCGAAGTCGCGCGTCGGGAAGAGCGCATCGGCCCGCGCTCCTACCAGCAGACGCGCGTCGCGTTGATCGACGCCATCGCGCGCCTGGGCTTGCCCATCTCGCCCGCTCCGGCGCGCAAGAAGGGCAAGATCATGACCCTGCGTAAACGGCCCAAATCGGCCGCCGAGCGGGCCGAGTCCAAGCGCTGAAGGCGGGCCATTTTGGTGGCTGGGGCCACCGGGACAGCCTGGGGAAAAGTCTCTGGACTGGCCGGGTACTAACCCTGTGGAAACCTGCCCCGGCGCAGTTATCCCGGGTGTGTCCCGATCGGCGTCCCGGGCAAGTCCACAGCGCATTTAGCCAATTACTTGACTAATTTCCGGCTCTTCCAGAGTTACTCACAGTCCGCACAGCCCCTACTGAGACTGCTCTCTATTTCTAAATAAAGAGAGATATAGAGAGAAGAGCTCCGGTCCTGCGAGGCCCTCCCTGGGCCATGAGGCCGAATCGCGAGCAGCCCGACGCGCCTCTGGCGCTTCAGCGAAACCGCAGGTAGACGTGGGCGTTCAATGCACGTCGTCGTCGCCAAGAAAGACCTGCTCCGAGTTCTCGCGCGCTGCCAGGGCGTAGCGGACAAAAAGAGCACCATGCCCGTGCTCGGCAATGTCTTGCTCGAAGTCTCCGGCACCGATCAGCTGCGCTTGGCGGCGACCGACTTGTATCTCGCCGTCAGCGGCAAGATCCCAGCCAAGGTCGAGAGCGGCGGTGCGATCGCGATCGGCGCGCGTGATCTGTTCGAGCGCGTGAAATTGATGCCCGACGGACAGATCTCGATCGTCACCTCGGGCGGCGCTGCAACCACGATCCGCGCCGTCGG
Organism: Polyangiaceae bacterium; assembly: GCA_035688655.1. Lineage (GTDB taxonomy): Bacteria > Myxococcota_A > Polyangia > Polyangiales > Polyangiaceae > PMG-095. The sequence continues at coordinate 3,852 of DASSMT010000474.1, forward strand.
TGCTTCGCGCCGCTTCACGCTGCACGGCATTCCCGGCGAAGATTTCCCGAGCCTGCCGCAACCGGACGAAACTGCAACACCGCTCACGATCCCGATCACCACCGTGTCTTCGCTGATCGCTGGTACCTACTTTTCGATTTCCACCGACGAGACTCGGCTGCACTTGAACAGCGCCTTGTTCGAGTGGGAAGGCGATCGCGTGCGCATGGTCACCACCGACGGCCATCGCCTTTCGAAGATGGACGCGGTTCTGGCGGGCAAGCAAGCCTCGGCCACGATGCTCATCCCGCTTAAGGGCGTGCTCGAATTGAAGCGTTTGTGCGACGAAGCAAGCGAAGAGTCGGGCTCGAGCGAGATCCGCATTTCGCAGAGCGGTCCCAACGCCTTCTTCCAGCTCGCCGGCTTCCAATTCAGCGTGAAGCTGGTGGACGCGCAGTTTCCGCCCTACCAGCAGGTCATTCCCGAGCACAGCGAGCAGAAGGTGCGCGCGCCTCGCGCCGCGCTCGCCGACGCGCTGCGCGCCGTCTCCGTGGCAGCCAGCGACCGCACCGGCGGCATCAAGCTCAGCCTGGCCAATGGCAAGATGCGCTTCGAGAGCGAGAACCCAGACAGCGGTGAGGGCTTCGACGAGGTGAACGTCGACTACTCCGGTCCCGAGCTCACCGTCGGCTTCAACGCTCGTTACTTCTTGGACGTACTCGGCGCGATCAACTCGGACGAGATCGAACTGGCCGTGAGCGGCGAGCTCGATCCCGCCGTGATTCGCCCCGTCGGCGAGAGCACGACTCAGTACTTGTCGGTGATCATGCCGATGCGCATTTGACGCGCTCGCGCTGAGGTCGTGGCGTGACGGCGCTGATTCGTTTCGAGAACGTCACCGCGCGCGCGTTTCGCAACCTGAAACTGGTCGAGCTCGCGCCCGCGCCCGGGCTCAACGTGATCTCGGGTGACAACGGCCAGGGCAAGACCAGCTTGCTCGAAGCGCTGTACTTCGTGGCGGTCACCCGCAGCTTCCGCGCCGAAAAGCTCGAGAGCTTGATTCAAGATGGTGAAGAGTACGCCAGCGTTCGCGCGCAGATCCGCGATGGCGATCACACTCGCGAACAGCGCGCCGTGCTCGGCCACAAACAGCGCAGCGTGCTGCTGGACGGAAAAGCACCCGAGCGCTTGGCGGCCTACGCCACGCGCACGCCCGCGGTCGTCTTTCACCCGGGTGACGTCGAGCTGGTGAACGAAAGTGCGGCGGCGCGCCGCAAGCTCTTGGATCGCATCGCGCTGTACCTCGATCCGCAGAGCAGCGACGCGCGTCTGCGCTATACGCGTGCGCTACGCGAGCGCAAGACCGCGCTCGACACGCGTGGTCCGTCGGCGCGCGAGCTACCCGCCTTCGAACAGGTCATGGCCGAGCACGGGGCGCGCTTCGCCCGGGCCCGGCGCGAAGCAGCCGAGCGCCTGCTCGCGGCGCTCCAGCCCGCCTTTCAGCGCATGGCCCAGCCCGGGCTTTCGTTGCGCGCCCAGTACAGGCCTGGGGGCACGCAGGACCCGGCGGAGTTCGCCGCAGAGTTATCGGCGCGTCGAGCGCGCGATGCACGGCAGCGCGCGGCTTCCTTCGGACCGCAACGCGACGAAGTGCAACTGATCGTGGACGGTCGTTCTGCGCGGCATCACGCCTCACAGGGCCAACAGCGCATCTTGACCTTGGCACTGAAAGTCGCGGAGCTCGAGTGCGTGCGCGAGGCGCGCCGCGCACACCCCGTGCTGCTCCTGGACGACGTTTCGAGCGAGCTCGATCCAGCCCGAACCGGCGCTGTCTACGACTTCTTGCGCGAAACTCAGAGCCAGGTTTTCGTGACCACGACGCGGCCGGAATTGTTTCCAACGCCTGGTGTGAGCGGCCTCGAACGCGCCGATTGGCAGCTCGTTTCGGGTCAGTTGAAGGGCTTGTAAATGGCCTCCGAAAGTGCGCCTTCGAGCCCCTGACCAAACCACCAGATCCAGCGGAATTTAAGCCGGATTCTGCTTGCGTGCGGGGGGCTTCGTGACTATAAAAACCGGGTCGAATTCGAGACCTCTCCGGCCTTTTGCCGTGTCGGTTTCGACAACCTGACCAGGACCTCCAAGTTGACGACCGAGGCAGCAGAAGAACAACCGCGCACTGCGGAGACTTACGACGCTCGAAACATCACCGTGCTCGAAGGCCTGGAGGCAGTGCGCAAGCGCCCGGGCATGTACATCGGTGACGTGCACGATGGCTCTGCGCTCCACCACCTCGTGTGGGAAGCAGTCGACAACGCCGTCGACGAGCACCTGGCCGGCTTCTGTACGGGCTTCAGCGTCACCGTACACTTCGACGGCTCGATCACGGTCGAAGACAACGGTCGCGGTATCCCCGTCGGCATCATGGAAGACCGCGGCGTGAGCGCGGCGGAGGTCGTGATGACCGTGCTGCACGCCGGCGGTAAGTTCGACCATTCGAGCTACAAGGTCTCCGCGGGTCTGCACGGCGTCGGCGTCAGCGCCGTGAACGCCGTGTCGGAGGTCCTGCGCTTGGAGATCAAGCGTGAGGGCAAGGTCTGGTTCCAAGAGTACCGCCGCGGCGTGCCGCAGGCCCCGCTCGCGGCCATCGGCGAGTCCGATCAGACCGGCACCAAGGTCACGTTCAAGCCCGACCACGAGATCTTCACGAACCTCGAGTACGACTACGACATCCTCGCCAATCGCCTGCGTGAGCTGTCATTCCTGAACTCGGGCCTGGCCGTGAAGTTGGTCGACGAGCGCGCCACCGGTCGCAGCGACAATTACCAATACAAGGGCGGCATTCGCGAGTTCGTCGCGCTGCTCGCGCAAGCCAAAGAGCCCGTGCACGAGGACGTGATCGCCTTCACCGGTGAGTTTCCGACGGGTGACGGCAAAGGCACGGCAGTCGTCGATCTGGCCCTCCAGTGGACCAACTCTTACGCCGAGCAGATCCTGGCGTACACCAACAACATCCACAACAAGGACGGCGGCACGCACTTGACCGGCCTGCGTGGCGCGCTCACTCGCTCGCTGAACAACTACGGCACCGCCAACAACCTGTTCAAAGACGCCAAGACCGGCCTCACCGGGGACGACACCCGTGAAGGCGTGATCTGCGTGATCCACGTGAAGCACCCGGATGCCAGCTTCGATTCACAAACGAAATCGAAGCTCGTCTCGAGCGACGTGAAGGGCATCGTCGAGAACGCCGTCAGCGAGCACCTGGGCGTCTATTTCGAAGAGCATCCGCAGGTCGCGCGCAAGATCTTGGACAAGGCCGTGATGGCCGCCAAGGCGCGCGAGGCAGCGCGCAAGGCGCGCGAGGTCGTGCGCAAAGGCGTGCTGGATGGCTCCTCGCTCTCCGGCAAATTGGCCGACTGTCAGAGCAAAGATCCGAGCATTTCCGAGCTCTACATCGTCGAGGGTGAGAGCGCCGGCGGTAGCGCCAAGCAGGGCCGCGATCGGCATTTCCAGGCGATTTTGCCGCTCAAGGGCAAGATTCTGAACGTCGAGCGCGCGCGCCTCGACCGCATGCTCGCGTCACAAGAAGTGGCGACGCTGATCTCCGCGCTCGGCTGTGGCATCGGTGACAACGGCGGTTTCGACATCTCCAAGCTCCGTTACCAGAAGATCATTCTGATGACGGACGCCGACGTCGACGGCAGCCATATTCGCACCCTGCTGCTCACCTTCTTCTATCGGCAGATGCGTGACGTGATCGAAAAAGGTTACTTGTTCATTGCCCAGCCGCCGCTGTTCGGCGTGCGCAAGGGTAAGAAGTATCAGTATCTCAAAGATCAGCCGGCGCTCGATCGCTTCCTGATGGAAAGCGGTATCGAAGACGTCAGTGTTCAGGCGGCGAGCGGTCCGTCCTTGTCCGGCTTGCCGCTGTTCAACTTGGCCACGCGTTTGCGTTCCATGCGCAACATTCTGGCGAAGATCGACCGCCGCTGCGATGCGCGCGTGGTAGCCGCGCTGCTTCGCGCCAAGGCCATGACTTTGGCTGATTTTCGCAATCATCAGACTGTCGAGGCGGCGGCGGAGAGCCTGCAAAAGTACCTCGAAGAGCGCTACCCCGACCTGACGCCCCTCACCGTCAGCGTGGAATGGGAGAAGGCGCATGACGCCGGGCGCCTGAACGTCAAATTCCGCCCGGGCGCTTCGGCGCGGCCAGCCGTCGCCGACTGGGAGCTGGCCGAATCCGCTGAGTATCAGGAGCTGCTCTCGATCGAGGAAGACATCCGCTCGATCGGGGCGATGCCATACACCGTCAGGGTGAACGACGGCGAGCCGCGCACGCTACCGGACCCCGAGGCGCTGGAGGCGTTCTTCTCCGAGCGTGGCAAGAAGGGCCTGCAAATCACGCGCTACAAGGGCCTGGGCGAAATGAACGCGGACCAGCTCTGGGATACCACCATGAGCCCCGACGCTCGCACGCTTCTTCAAGTCAAAGTAAACGACCCGGTGCGCGCCGATGAGCTGTTCAGTGTGCTCATGGGCGACCAGGTCGAACCGCGGCGCAAGTTCATCGAAGACAACGCGTTGAACGTCCGCAATTTGGACATTTAGTCCCGTCTACGCCACGCAATCAGGCGTTGCCATAGTGTGACGCCTGGCGCTAGTTGGCGAATTCACGGGATTTTTTTTGGGTACACTGGAGCGCGAGCGGCGGCGTTGGCGCTCGGCCGCGCCTCGAGCGCGGGTGTTGGGTGCATCTTGCAACGCTCATGAATCCGACTCGAAGTGTGCCCAAACAAGCTGTCGTCGGATTTCGCTACTCGTACGGTTGTGGATTTGCTGGCCCGAGATTCGCAGTTTGAGCCAACTCGGAGTCTAGGCACGCATCCGAGCCGACACGAATCTTTCACTGTTTTGGGGCAAAACGCGGGCGCTCAGGCATGGGCGCGCATGACCGCGCGCGGGTGCGCACCGCGCACGCGTGCGTCGCTGCTCGCCAGTCGCTGTTCGCCACTCACTGGGGTGGAGGCCTCCTTGCCTGGAGTCGTGGCGCGTACCGCCGAATCAGTCGCTTTGCTTCACGCGGCCATTGCGGACCTCCGCTCGCCCGGTTTATTCTGCCGCCACGAGGGTTTGCTTCGAGGCTTCCGGGCGTAGCTCGGGGGCTTCAGGCAGAGCGTTACTGGTCACTGCGGTCAGAAAGGAGGGGCTGCCCAGCGCAAGCCAAAGGTGCCCCTCGCACCGGGTGCATCCGCCGGGTAGCGCGGGATTCCGATGGCGGAGAAAGGCACTACAAAAAAGGTCGGTCGACTCATTCGCTCGGCGCGCATGCATCGCGGGTTGACGCAGAAGGACTTGGCCAAAAAGCTTGGAGTTCGTTCCGGAAGCTATGTGGGAATGCTCGAGTCGGGCTTATGCAAAGGCATCGGCATCGGCCGGCTCGAAGAGATTGCCGCGTTTCTCCACGTGAACGGCGTCGAGCGCTACAAATGGTTCGCCGCCGCGGGGCACCTGCATCCGCCGCTGTTCGGGGCCCTGATGAAGAGCCCTGAATTGTGGGACGAAGTCGTGCAGTTGCTCGGAGGGCCAATGCGCAGCCGTGGGCGCAAGAAGGCGCGGGCCTGAACCAGGAAAAGTAACGGCGCTGAAGCTAGGCGTCTCCCTTCAGCCGAGGCTCGCGTTCCGGCGGCGCACGTCCCCGCCGCCGGAAAAGCTCGCCTCTCGCGGCTGCAAATGGAACACTTGCGCGCAATGGCTTGGCGAGTCTTGCGTGTCTTGGGTGTTTCTGGGGTCCTGGTTGTGCTCGGCGCGCCTGCATGCGGCGGCAGTTCTTCCGACAAGCCGTTTGGGATGCCGGCGGGTGGCGCTGGCAGCGGCAACACCGCAGGTCGCACCGGAGCTGGTGGCAACAGCACCATCGGCCGAGCAGGTGCGCCTGCGAGCGGCGGCAGCGCCGGTGCGAGCAAAGACGCATGCGGCGATGCGGTCTGCAAACCCCTGGTCATCCCCGGCGTGAACATCACCGTTCCCGGCTGCTGTGCCGACGCTGAGACGAGCCACTGTGGCCTCGATTCCACAGTGTTCGAAATGCTCGGGGCCACATTCACGGAAAAGTGTCAGCCGCTCGCACAACCGGGAACTGCGGACGCAAAATGCGCCGAAAGTCCGAAAGTGCCTCTCGGATCGACGGGTCTCGAGGTTTCATTTCCTGGCTGCTGTCGCCCCGACAATGTCTGTGGCTACCAGCTCGATAAGATCCCGGGCCTGCTCAACATTGGCCTCGGCTGCGTCGATTCGACTCCGTTCCTCAACGGCGCCACCCCTCAGACATGCGGTGACATCGGCGCAGCTGGCGCCGGTGGAGAGGCGGGCGCGGGCGGGGAATCGAACGGCGCTTCCGGCGCCGCGGGCAACGCCGGCAACGGCGCCACTGGCGGTAGCGGCGGAACCAGCGGCGGCAGCAGTGGAACCGGCGGCGGAACCAGCGGCGGAACCAGCGGCGGCAGCAGTGGAACCGGCGGCGAAATCAGCGGCGGCAGCGGCGGCAGCGTGAGCGGCACTGGCGGCAGCGGCGGCTGATTTTCGCGGCAGTTCTGCCGAGCAAGCAGGGCGCATGCGCGGCGCCCCTTGATCCGACGCTCGCGAGCCTTAGGTTGCTTGCGCACTGTTCCAGTGCCGACAACGGAGTGAACGCCGATGCGTATGGATCGTTTGACCAGCAAGAGTCAGGAAGCACTGCAAGCCGCCGCCGCGAATGCGTCTCGGCGTGGGAACCCGGAGCTCATTCCCGAGCATCTGCTGGTCGCAATCTTGGAACAAGACGGCGGTGTCGGTGCCGCGCTGGCGCAGCGCGCGGGCGCGGATCCCGCGGCCTTCGCCAAGGACTTGAACGCCCGCATCGAGGGCCTGCCCAAGGTCAGCGGCGGCGCCGAGCCGAGTCTCGGGCGGCGCACCGTCCCTTTGATGAACCAAGCGGAAGACGAAGCCAAGCGGCTCAAAGACGACTTCGTCTCGGTCGAGCACTTCTTGCTTGCCGCGGTCAAGCACGACAAGGACGTGCAGGCCGTCGCCGATCGCCATGGCTTGTCGTACGACAAGCTGGTGCGCGCCATGGCCGAAATTCGCGGTTCGCAGCGGGTCACGGACCAGAACCCCGAGGGCAAATTCCAGGCGCTCGAGAAGTACACGCGCGACCTCACGGGCCTGGCCAAGCGCGGCAAGATCGACCCCGTGATCGGCCGCGATGAAGAGATTCGGCGCGTGATGCAAGTGCTCTCACGCCGCACCAAGAACAACCCGGTGCTGATCGGCGAACCGGGCGTCGGCAAAACGGCGATTGCCGAGGGCATTGCCCACCGCATCGCCAAGGGCGACGTGCCTGAGTCGCTGAAAGACAAGCGCATCCTGGCGCTCGACTTGGCGAGCATGGTGGCAGGCTCGAAGTTCCGCGGTGAGTTCGAGGATCGCCTCAAGGCGGTGCTCAAAGAGGTCGAAGCCTCGAGCGGCAACATCATCTTGTTCATCGACGAGCTGCACACGCTGGTCGGCGCGGGTGCCGCGGAGGGCGCAATGGACGCCGCAAACATGCTCAAGCCGGCGCTCGCGCGCGGTGAGCTGCGCGCCATCGGCGCGACCACGCTCGACGAGTACCGCAAGCACATCGAGAAAGACGCGGCTCTGGAGCGGCGCTTCCAACCGGTGATGGTCAGCGAGCCCACGGTCGAAGACACGATCGCCATCTTGCGCGGCTTGAAAGAGCGCTATGAGGTGCATCACGGCATTCAGATCACCGATTCCGCCTTGGTCGCGGCGGCGGTGCTCAGCCAGCGCTACATCTCCGACCGCTTCTTGCCCGACAAGGCCATCGATTTGGTCGATGAAGCCGCGAGCAAGATCAAAATGGAGATCGACAGCCTGCCCTTCGAAATCGACCAAGTGCAGCGCAAATTGCTGCAGCTCCGGATCGAAGAGCAAGCGCTCACGCGCGAACGCGACAAGGGCAGCAAAGCGCGCTTGGAAGAGCTGCGCCGTGAAGTGGCTGAGCTGAACGAGCAGCGCGACGGCATGCGCGCGCAGTGGCTGCGCGAAAAAGAGATCATCGAACGGTTGCGCAAGTACCAGGCGGAGCTCGAGCAGCTGCGGCAGCAGGCGGAGTCTGCACGCCGCGCTGGTGACCTGGGCAAAGCCGCGGAAATTCAATACGGCCGCATCCCGAACTTGGAGAAAGAATCGGAGAAGGATCGCGCCGAGCTCGCGCGGGTTCAGCAAAATGGCTCGTACTTGAAGGAAGAAGTCAGCGACGAAGACATCGCGGCGATCGTCTCCAAGTGGACCGGCGTGCCCGTGTCCAAGATGCTGGAAGGCGAGAAGCAGAAGCTGATCCACATGGAAGAGAGCCTCCGTCAGCGGGTGGTTGGCCAAGAGACCGCGCTCGTCGCGGTGGCCAATGCCGTGCGCCGCTCGCGCGCGGGTCTCGGTGACGACAAGCGGCCAATCGGTTCGTTCTTGTTTTTGGGTCCCACGGGTGTCGGCAAGACCGAAACAGCTCGGGCATTGGCCGAGTTCTTGTTCGACGACGAGCGCGCGATGATTCGCATCGACATGAGCGAGTACATGGAGCGCCACGCGGTTTCGCGCCTGATCGGCGCTCCGCCTGGCTACGTCGGCTACGACGAGGGCGGGCAGCTGACCGAACCGGTGCGCCGTCGGCCGTACTCGGTGGTGCTGTTCGACGAGGTCGAAAAGGCGCATCCAGACGTGTTCAACACGCTATTGCAGCTGCTCGATGACGGCCGTCTGACCGACGGTCAGGGTCGCACCGTGGACTTCAAGAACACGGTCGTGATCTTGACCAGCAACATCGGCACCTCGGAGCTCGCCGCGATCGAAGACCGCCGGGATCTCACCGCCGAGGAGCGCGAGAAGGCCAGCCAAAAGGCGGTGCAAGACGCGCTGCACGCCCACTTCCGCCCGGAGTTCTTGAATCGCCTGGACGAAGTGGTGGTCTATCACCGGCTCGATCGCAGCCAGCTCGGCCGGATCGTGGAGATCCAACTCGGCTACCTGGTCAATCGTCTCGCCAAGCGCGAGCTCGGCTTCCAAATCACGGAAGCCGCCAAGGAGCACTTGGCGGAGGCCGGCTGGGATCCACAATTCGGTGCCCGCCCGCTCAAGCGCGCGATCCAGAAGTTGGTCGAAGACGCGCTCGCCCGCCGCGTACTCGAAGGCGCGTTCGCACCCGGTGAAATCGTGTACGTGGATTACGACCCAGCCACCGGCCTCACCTTCACCAGCCGCCCCAAAGGCGACCCCGCCCCCGAACCCAAACGCCGCCCCAACGTTTCGCTGAACTGAGCGCGCGTGCCTCAGGGCGGCGGTTCGTGGCCGTGTTGGGCCACGCGGCGGACTAGGGCGAGGCCGGCGTAGGCGGCGCGGCGGCGGACTTGGTCGCGGTTGCCGGAGAAGACCACGCGGCGGTCGCTCACGCCGCCGGCGCTGGCCACGGCAAAGTGGACGAGGCCCACTGGTTTTTCGGCGGAGCCGCCCGTGGGACCGGCAATGCCGGTCAGCGCCAGTGAAAGGTCGGCGCTGAACGCGAGGCGCGCGCCCTCGGCCATGGCGCGCGCGACCTCTGCGCTGACCGCGCCGAAGCGCGCCAGCAGCACTGCGGGCACGCCCAAGAGCGCGATCTTCGACTCGTTCGAGTAGGTCACGGCGCCGCCGCGGAAGACTGCGCTCGCGCCCGAATGCGCGGTGAGCAGCTCGGACACCAAGCCGCCGGTGCACGACTCGGCCAGAGCCAACGTTTGTGCCTTTTCCAGGAGCAGCGAGCAGACCGCTTCGGGGAAGCGCGTCTTGCCTTCAGCGAAGATCACCTCTTCGCCCAGCCGCGCGCGCACGGCGCGCGCTCCGCGCTCGGCCCGCTCCTGCGCGAGCGCCACGCTCTCGGCACGGGCCAGCACTTTGACTTCGATTTCCGGCAGCGTCGCGCGGTAGCCGATCACTACCCCGAATTCGGCTTCGATCCCGGCCAGGCGATCGTTCACTTCACTCTCCGGCAAGCCGAACGTGCGCAGCAGGACTTGGTAGTGGCGGTCGTCCAAGAGCGAGCTGACCGCAGGCGCGATGAAGGATTCGAACATCGCCTTCATCTCGAACGGCACGCCGGGCATGAAGAAGGCGAGCGCGCGGTTCAGGCGCAGCTCGAAGCCGGGCGCCGTGCCGTTCGGGTTGGGCAAGATCCGGCTGCCACGCGGAAAATCTGCTTGTTTGGCGTTGGACGGCGCCATTTGCCGGCCGAAGCGCGAGAGCCGTTCGCGGATGGCCTCGAGCGAGGGTTGATCGCGCACGAGCTCGACGCCGGCCAAGCGCGCGGCGCACTCGGTGGTGATGTCGTCGGTGGTCGGGCCGAGCCCACCGGTGCAAACCACGACCCGATGCACCGAGCTGAGCCGAGTGAGCGCGGCCTCGATGCGCGTGCGCTCGTCGTCCACGCAGGCGATGTCTTGGACATCGAAGCCAATCGCGGTCAGCGCTTCGGCGAGCCAGGTGGCGTTGGTATTTTGCAGCTCACCGCGGGTGAGCTCGGTCCCGATGCACAAGATCGCCGCTGACATGAGTGCAGGGATACCACGCTCCGGCGGGAACCTCGCCGTTCTGCGAGGTGCGCTGCGGGATCGCGAGCGCCCCCCTCTTTTGCTGCTTCGTGAAGCGACGGTCGACGGCGCGGTTACTGCGTGGGGCTCAGGGGATATGCACAGCGGAAGCCGACGTAGGGCGCGCGAGTCTTGCGAGGTTCGACGGACCAGGTTTTGAGGTCGGCCGAGAGCTCGGAGCGGTACGAGCCGCCGCGCGCGGCAAACGAGCCGTCGCGCTCGACGGTCCATTCGGCGACGTTGCCCGAGAGGTCCAAGATGCCTTCGGGCGTGGCGCCATCGGGCCGCGCTCCGGCCAAGTCGGGGCCGCTGCCGCTGCGAGCGCACGGTCCGCTCACCAATCCGAAGCTGGCTCGTCGACAGACCAAGCCGGTGTTGCCCCACGGGTAGCGCCGACCCGCGCTGCCCGCGGCTGCGAACAGCCATTCGTCGGCGCTCGGCAACCGGCCACCGACGTAGGCGCAAAAAGCGCTGGCTTCACTCGGGCTCAGGTTGCGCACCGGGCGCCCCGGCTCGGAGTCGTCCGGGAGCTTCGGGCAGAGGCGTGCGGCCGAACAGCTGCGAAAGCGAGCCACGGTGACCTCTGCGCGGTCGAGCGCGAAGGGCTGCACGCGGGCCTCGGGCAAGGCTTGTTCGGGGCCTTCCCAATCCGAAGCGCCGAGGTGAGTGACGCCGCCGTCGAGGCTGATGCGCGCGTCGGGCAGCACGCACATGCCCGAGTCGTCTCTGACCATCTCGCTCGCGCACGCGCTGGCGACGCCCGAACATTGGCCGCTGCTGGTGAGCCCTTGGCCGACGCCGCAGCAGCGCGCGTCTTGAATGGCGAGGCCCGGCGGGCAACGCACGGGTTCGCTGCGCTGCGATTGTGCAAAGCGCACGCTGAGCGCGATTGAAGCCAACGCCGTCACTGCCGCCGCCACGGCGTAGTTGATGCGCGTGAGTCGGATTTTTCGCACGTCTGGGGCCGCGAAAGATAGCGCGAAACCGCGCGCGGGATCAGCACGGCCCGGCGAAATACGGTACGTCGCTCAAGAAAGAGCGCTCGAACGAGCCGGCCCGCAAGACCGAGCGCATCTGCAGCGGACCGTCCGGGCCGAGCAACAACGAACTGCCGCTGCCGTCGAAATCCACGATCGCGCTCGGGCTGAGGCGACGGTTGTCGATCGCGGTCAGCACCTTGCTCGGGCCGCTCGGACCCGACTGCCAAATCGCGCTCAGGCTGGCCGAAAAACCCGCGCAGCCCGAGCCGGTCTCCACGCTCACGAACAAGAGCTCCGGCGTTCCAGGTAACGAGAGCTTCGAGACGCTGCGGCGCGCATCGCGATCGTCCCATGCGCCCTCCGCTTCGGGGTGCTCGGCTCGAAAGCGCGCCTGCAGCGCCGCGTATGCAGGCAGCGCGCGAAATGCGCTCATCACCGCCGCGCCGACTTCGGCCGACGCGGGCTCGGGCGCGGCGATCGCCGGCGCGGGCAGGTTGGGATCGACGGCCAGCAGCGCGCCTTTGCAGGGCGCAGAGAACTCGGCGATCAGCGTGCGCCCGCCGACCGCGGACAGCCGCCAAATTTCCTTGGCGATCGTCTCCTTCGGCAGCGGCGGTTCGGCGCAGCCTTCCCAGAACTCTGCTGTGCGTGGATCGGGCGTGACCTTCGCGCGCAGGGCAAAGCGCTGCAGCCGCGTCTCGCACACCGCACCGCTCGCGCCCAGCACCTTGACCGGGCGACCGAGCCAGCCGCGCAGCGCCTTGGGCAGGCGCGCGAGCGTCACGCCACGCGTGGCGCTGCTGCCGTCACTCGCGAGGGTGAGCGGCCCATCCGCCCACTCGAGCGCCGGTTTGGCGTCGAGCAGCGCGCTATTTTCGTCGGCCAGCCACAGCCCGGGCTGCGCTCGCAGCGGCACCAGGTTGACGCTCGGGGGCGTGGTCTTCATGGCCGTGAGCGCGATCGGCGCGGGCGCTGCGGGGCCGCACGCGCTGGCGTTCGCATTCGCGCTGGGCATTGTCGCGCTCGCTGACGCGAGCGCAGACAGCGCGCTGCTCGGGCTCGCACTCGCACTCGCACTCGCACTCTGGCGCGGTGCTGCTACGTGCGCGGGCTGCTTTTTCGTGGGCGCGCTGCGCGGGTGACAGCCGATTGCGGCCGTCAGCAGCAACGCCAGGCCGAGTAGCCGCGTGGCCCGCGTTTCAAGCTTCGGCGCTGGCATCGCTTTCAATCGCTTCTCCGCGCAGCAGTCGTTCGAGCGTGGGCTCGTCGATCACGCGCGCGCCGAACTTCTTGGCCGAGTCGGTCTTGGCCTTGCCCACTTTTTCGCCGATGACCAAATAGGTGGTGCCCTTCTTGACCTTGTCGTGGACCTCACCGCCGGCCGCGCGGATCGCGTCGTGCACGTCCTCGCGCTTGCGCGAGAGCACGCCGGTGACGCAAAACGAAGAGCCCGTGACCGGCCCTTGCGTCGCCGCGCGCGCCTTGGGTTGTGGGCGAGACACCTCGAGCTTCGCGAATTTCTCGAGCAAACGCCGGTTTTCCGGGTCTTCCAGATACAGCCGCACGCTCTCCACCATCTTCGGGCCAAAGCCGGCGATTTGCGCGACGTGTTCCGTGACGTGCTCCGGTCCCCACGCCAGCATGTTTTGCAGCGACTCCGCGGCCTCGGCCAATTGCTTGGCGGCGACTTGTCCGACGTGTTCGATGCCGATGCCGGTGAGCAGCCGTTCGAACGGTTGCGTGCGCGAGCGATGGATCGATTGCACCACGTTCTCGGCGCTCTTCTTGCCCATGCGCTCGAGCGCCTCGATCTGCGGCACCGTCAGCTCGTACAGATCCGACACGTCTGCGATCAACTTGCTCGAGATCAACTGCTCGATCAGCGACTCACCCAGGTGATCGATGTCCATCGCGAAGCGCCGCGAGAAATGCAAAATCGCGCCCTTCACTTTGGCCGGGCAGACGCGGTTCGGACAGCGAATCGCCACCTCTTCCTCGCTGGTCACCACGGGGGTGTCGCAGCTCGGACAGCGATCGGGCATTTTCCAGGGCACTTCCGCGCCGGTGCGCGCGCTGGGGTCGACGGCGATCACCTGCGGGATGATTTCTCCCGCCTTCTCGATGCTCACCAGATCGCCCACGCGCACGTCCAAGTGCTGGATGATTTCCGCGTTGTGCAGCGAGGCTCGCGACACGACCGTACCCGCGAGCTGCGTCGGCTCGAGGTTCGCGACCGGGGTCAACGCGCCCGTGCGTCCGACTTGAACCACGATCCCGAGCACGCGCGTGTTCGCTCGCTCGGCGCCGAACTTGTAGGCGATCGCCCAGCGCGGAAACTTGGCGGTGGTACCGAGGATGTTTTGCGAAGAGAAGGCGTTGACCTTGATCACCGCGCCGTCCGTCTCGTACGGGTAACCGCGGCGTGCGCGGTCGATGTCCGCAATTGCCTCGCGCACCTCCGCCGGCGTTTTGCAGACGCGCTCCAAGCGGTGGGTCGGCAAGCCGAGCTCGGCGATCTTGGCCAGCGCGCCGGCGTGGGTCGGAGCCAGCTCTGGACCTTCCACCACTTGCCAGACCATGACCCGCAGCTGGCGCTGCGCGACCACGCGCGGGTCGAGCATGCGCAGCGAGCCGGAAGCCGCGTTGCGCGGGTTCGCGAACGGCGCTTCCCCGGCGGCCACGCGCTGTTCGTTGATCTTGGCCAAATCGCGGCGGAAAATCACGACCTCGGCGCGCAGCGTGAGCGGTCCCAGATACGGGATGGTGAGCGGCAAAGAGCGAATCGTGCGTAAATTCGTGGTGATGTCTTCGCCGCTCACGCCATCGCCGCGTGTGGAGCCGGAAGCCAGCTGCCCGTCGCGATACAGGATCTCGACGCTGCCGCCGTCGAGCTTCGGCTCGACACAAAATTCGCTGACCGCGTTTGCCGGCAAGCCAGCGAGCACGCGGCGCTCGAACTCCGCCAGATCGTCGTCGTTGTAAGTGTTGTCGAGCGACATCATCGGTACCACGTGCGGCACCGTGCGCAGATCGGTGCGCAGCTCGTCGCCCACGCGCTGGGTCGGCGAAGTCGCAGATTTCAGCTCCGGGTGCTCCTGCTCCAGGGCGCGAAGCTCTGCGTACAGCGCGTCGTACTCGCGGTCGCTGAGCGACGGATCGTCGAGCACATAGTAGCGATAGTCGTGGGCGCGCACTTCAGTGACGAGTGCGGCGTGGCGCTTCTTTGCGGCAGCGAGGGTGGTCATGGACACCCCGCGGCGCACGGCGCGCCGAGAGGCAGGACGAGCAGGCTGAGCAGGACGAGCAGGCCGGGAAAAGTCACGCGCGGGAATTTGCCAAAGAACCCGGCCCTGGTCCAAGCTCTCCGCCGGGTCTCCGACCCGAATCGAGCATGGCCAAGCCCGTAGCAGCCGAAAGTGAGGCGCAGCGCTTTCTGCGTGAAGGTAGCGGACCGTGGGCGGATTTGGCGCTCACCTTGCCGGTGTTCGTCGGCTACCACTTGGGCGTCGTCTTTCTGCCGGTGCGGAACGCCGCAGACATCGTGACGCGCGAGCTCACCGCGCTCGCCCACGACAGCATCTGGCAGTACATCGGGCTCACCCTCGGCATCGGCGCGGCGTTCGCGAGCGTGCTCTTGGCGCTCGGGCGTGGCCACACCCTGCGCACCTCGCGCTTCGTGTTCGTCGCCATCGAAGGCATCGTGTACGCGATCGCCATGCGCCTCGCCGGTCAATACGTGGTCAGCCAGCTGGCGTTGGCGACGGGAGTTCCCGACGGTCGCTTCGGCGCGCTCGTGATGTCGCTCGGCGCCGGCTTTTACGAAGAGATCGCTTTTCGGGTCGTGCTATTCGGGCTCGGGTTGCGCTTGGTTCTCGGCTTGATCGGCAGTTTGTCGCGCGCGAAACGCAGCCTGATCGCGCTCGCCTGGGCGCTGACCGTCGCGTTCGTGTTCAGCGGCTGGCACTACGTGGGGGATTTGGGTGAGCCGTTCGAGCTGCGTTCATTCGTGTTCCGTGGCGTGTGCGGCCTGGCGTTCACCCTGATCTACGCCTTCCGCGGGTTTGCCCCGGCAGTGTGGACCCACACCATCTACGACGCGTGGGTCCTTCTGTTCTGAGCGTCAGCGCCAATAGCGCGTGACTGCAAACTGCGAGAAGCTCACGTTGGCGAAGCCGGCGACCAGGATGCGCTCGGACGGCACGCGCTCGTCGGGAGCGAGCACGAGCGCGCTGCCTTGGTCGGCCTTGCTGGCGGCCGCCACCTCGGTGATCACGATGCCCTGGTCGCCGAAGCCGTTGTCGAGGGCGCCGCGGGCGTCGTAGCGGACAAGCGCAGTGTTCCCGCT
>DASSMT010000476.1:0-9582 GCA_035688655.1 Polyangiaceae bacterium
AGCCCCGCGAACTACAACGGCGCGATGGACTGGTCACCAAGCGGGCGCTGGTTGCCGTGGAAGGTGGACCTGCCGGCGATGCCGGGGCTGCCCGGCGATCCGGGCGCGCCGAAGCTCGGGGTAACGGACTATTTGACGCGCGCGGCGAGCCTCGTACGCACGCTGCTCGCGACCTTGCCGCTCGATCCCGAGCATCGGCCGGACACGACGCGGTCGGCGTTTCCCGAGCTCGGCTCGGAACCGCTGGGCGTGGATCAGGTCGGCCAGGCCCTGCGGCGTTTGTTGAAATACGGGGCGCTCGCGGGCCTGGGCATGGTGATCGAGGCACTCGGGCTACTCGAGCGAATCCTGGGCAGCTTGCCGCTCTATCCACAAACGCTGATCGCGCAATTGCTCGACACGATCAGCGATCTGGCGAAGAAGCAGCTGGCAGGGCTGATCGAACAAGACGACTCGGTCCGCCGCTTGTGGGAAGTCGTGGATCTGCTGCTCGCGTCTTTGCGTGGCTCGATTCGATTTCGACTCGCCTTCGATCCGCGCGGGTTCGACGCCATCGACGACTACGACTCGCGCGAGTGGTTACGCTTGAACGGCGCTGCGGAAAGCTCGATCAACAGCGCCTTCATTCGTGCGCTCTATGATCTCGCGTTCGGCTACGAAGGCGGCAATCCGAACCGGCCGGCGATCGCCGCGGGCGCGGCGTTGCGCGGGGCGTTTCGCAGTTTCTTCGCGTACCGCGGCGCGTTCTTCTGGAAGATGAACGCGGGCATGGGCGATGTAGTGTTTGCGCCGTTTTATTCGGTGCTCAAGCGCCGTGGCGTTCGCTTCGAGTTCTTTCACAAACTGACGGAAGTCAATGTCAATGTCGGCAGCGAATCACCGCACGTCGACGCGCTCCGCTTCGACGTGCAGGCGCGTGTGGCCGACGGGCGCGAGTACGAACCGCTGCGGACGTACCAGGGGCTCGCCTGTTGGCCGGCTGAGCCGGACTTCGGGCAGCTCGAGGGCGGGGCGGCTCTGGCCGAGCGCAAGATCGACTTCGAGTCGCAGTGGGACGAGCAGCGTGTGGAGTCGAAGACGCTGCGCGTGGCTGTAGATTTCGATCTCGTGGTGCTGGGTGTCGGGCTCGGCGTGCTGCCCTACGTCTGCGCGCCGCTGATCAAACACAGCGCGCGTTATCGAGCGATGGTCGAGCACGTGAAATCGGTGCCGACGCAAGCCTTCCAGCTGTGGCTCAATCGCGACATTCAGCAGCTGGGCTGGAAATCAGCGAGCATCAACGTCTCGGGCTTCGTCGAACCTTTCGACACTTGGGCGGACATGACGCACCTCGCGGCGCGGGAAGATTGGACCGAGACGCCGAAGTCGATCGCCTATTTTTGCAACGTGCTTCCGGATCGACTCGCCGCTCCCTTCGACCCGCCGCCCGGAGCCGAGCTCGTACGTCTGCGGCTCGCCGAGGTGAAGGAGAATGCTCGCGCTTTCCTGCGCAGCGACATCGCATGGCTGTGGCCAGCTGCGCTGGAGCACGGAGACTTCTGCTGGGACGCGCTGTGCGACGCCCGCTCCGGCGCCGCCTCGGCGCGGGGTGAGGCTCGGCTATCGACCCAGTACTTCACCGCCAATGTGCGGCCGAGCGACAAATACAGCCAAGCATTGCCGGGCACCACCAAGTATCGCATCTCGCCGCTGGATCGCAGCTTCGACAATCTCACGCTCGCCGGCGACTACACCGAGTGCGGCATCAACATGGGCTGCGTGGAGGCAGCCGTGATGTCCGGCCTACTTGCAGCCCACGCCATCTCGGGCACGCCGGCACTCTCCGACATCACAGGTTACGACCACCCGTAGGGAGACCCCAATGACGATCGCAGACAGGATCACGCGACCAGAGCCCGACCGCACCGGACCGCACCGCGCCTTCGTCGGTACCGCCCCCTCGACCCCCGCAGCCACGAGCAGCGGGCGCTATGATCCGACCGCGGACGCAAACAGCGCCTTCGCTGATTCGCGCGAGACCGCCTACGAAGCCGTCAACAACGCCTACAGCGTGATTGACGAGTACATGCGCCAAGGCCAAAAAATCGCGGAGGGCCTGTGGATGCCGACGGTCGGCGCCAATTCGGGCGCACCCAAACCGTTGAATGCGGCCGAGCACCTGATGCGCGCATTCGGCGACATGACGCTCGCCTGGGCCGAATTGATGCAGCAGTTCAGCACAGGCGCCGGGTTGCTCGGCGGGGCAAATGCGCTCATGCCTTTTGGGCGACCGCGGGTCGATCAACCCACGGGTGGCGCGGGAGCGTTCACCGCGGGCAGAGTGGCGCGCGACGCGACTGTGCCCGCCGCTCCAGCAGCGCCCGCGCCAGCCACGCGCCCTGCCGTCCCGCCGCCCATGACGCACGCTGGGGCCACCACGCAAACGATCGCCGTCAGCGTCGTCGCGAGCCGCCCCGTCGAGGTGTCGGTCGAGCTCAACGGCGCTCCCGAACTGGCACGCCTCGTGGCCACCGCGCTGCGAGCCGCGAACAACGCCGCGCCGGCGCTGGCCGAGCCGGAGCTGCGTTTGAGCGAGGGCGGTGCAGCTTCGCTGCGCGTCGTCGTGCCCGAGCAGCAGGCTGCGGGGGTTTACAACGGGCTCTTGCTCGATCGTGAGAGCCAGCGCGCTCGCGGAACGATCACGCTCGTCGTCTCTTGAGGCCCGTGCCGAGCGTCACTCGAGCTTCCGCGCTGGTGCGCGAGGTCTTGGCGGAGTACGGCGAGATCACGCGCGATGCCCTCGGGAAATACCTCGAGCACGAGGCGCGACGAGACGCCGTGTACGGCCTCGCCGCCGACTACCCACTGCGCGGCGGCCGCGCGCTGCGCGCCAGCTTTTGCATCGCCGCGGCGCGCGCCTTCGGAGCGCCGGTGCGCGACGCGGTGCGCTCTGCGGTATCGCTGGAGCTGATGCACAACGCTTTCTTGGTGCACGACGATGTGGAAGACGAAAGCGAGGAACGTCGGGGAAAACCGACGCTCCACGAGCTGCACGGCGTGCCCATCGCCGTGAATGCCGGCGACGCGCTGGTCGTGCTCGCGCTGGGACCGCTGCTCGGTAATCGCGCCACGCTCGGAGCGCGTGTGGCCTGGCGCGTGCTCGAGGAAACGGAGCGCATGGTCCGCGAGTCCGTCGAAGGCCAAGCGCTCGAGCTGGATTGGCGGCGCAACAACCGGCTTTCGCTCGGCGACAGCGATTACCTGCGTATGACGCTGAAGAAGACCTGCTGGTACACGACCATCTACCCGAGTCGCATCGGAGCGCTGATTGGCGCGCGCGAGCGAGTGAATCTCGACCTCTTCGTGCGCTTCGGCTTCTTCCTCGGCGCGGCGTTCCAGATCCAAGACGATCTCCTGAACTTGACGGGTGATCACGAGAGCTACGGCAAGGAGCTCGACGGCGATCTGCGCGAGGGCAAACGCACGCTGATGCTGCTGCACCTCGTGCGCAACGCGAGTGACGCAGAGCGGGCACGCATTGCACGGCTATTCGAGGCGCCGCGGCGTGAAAAATCGGACAGCGAGCTCAGTTGGCTCTCGGGGCGTCTGCGCCAGCAGGAGAGCATTCAATACGCTCGGCGGGTGGCGCACGCCCTGGCCGGTGCCGCCTCGCACGAGTTCGGCGTGGCCTACGCCAAAGCGCCTCCTTCAAGGGACAAATCCTTCATCGAAGCGTTGCCGTATTGGGTGCTCGAGCGCGCGTGACTCAAAGTACAAGATTGGTTGGGTTAGCGCGCCCCAGCCGCGAATCGCGGATTTCTCCATGAGCCGCGCTGGGACGTCTGCGTGCCCCGATCCATTTCCTTCGCGAAGTACTCGCATCAGCCCGAGGCGAGGGACTTCAATGTCTGAGGCGGTGCACGCGAAGGTCTTCTGGTTCAGTGGGGCCGGCTTTCCGCGCCGAATGCCGTGAGGCTGGTCCTAGTTTGCTTGGCTCGGACCTTGCGTCATACTGAGAGCGTGGTGAGGTGGGCGTTGAGGGTTGCGATGCCGGTTCTGGCGAACCTACTCATGGCGTGCTCCAATGACGGTGACGTGGTCGCCGATTGCTTCCCCGTCGACGCGCCGATGTGTGGGGAGCAATGCACGCATCCCTGCGGGTGCAGGTGCAATGACACGACCGGCCCGCGTTGCTTCGGTGATCAACAGCTCGCACAATGCGTTCATCTATCCCAGGGCGCATGCTACCAGCCTGTGGCACAGTGTGTTCCAGGGGGCTGCCTGGATGCCCCAAACGGCGCCGCCCATTGCGCGACAGACTGTGCGGAGGTTCGAGAGAGCTACGCGGATGTTCTTGCCGACGGACATATCGGCTTCGTCGAGACGGGGAGCGCTGGCATTGCCCCGGGCCCGTACAACTTTTCCTACTGGTGCGAGCCCACCGATTGCAGCACGACGACGACCGCTCACTGTGAGCTGGGGCTGGGTGTGTGCTGGTATCTCGGAAAACCAATTGAAAGACTCAACCGGTTAGCGGAGGCGTACCAGGCACTCGGCTGTCCCGCCAACGCAAGCTGTGATTGTCCGGCACCCACGCACGCCGCAACCTGCGAAGCCAAAGACGGCGGCTGGCTGGACACGAGCGGCCCAATCACCGTGGTTCACCGCAGCGCGTGGGTCGTCGAGTAGGCCAGTGGCGCGGTCTAGGCGCGTTTCGCCGCCGAGCGCCTCCGTGAAGAGCCAACCAACGCCTAGAATGTGGCGCGCCCAGTAGCAGGTTTAGAACCGCCGCCGGCGCGAGCGCACCGTAGCTTCGTGCACCGCAGACAAAACATTCCGGACGTGCGCGTGCGAGCTCCGAGCTGTCGTGCGCTTTTCTCGGAAAAAAGTCCGCGCTCGCTCGGGACAAATTGACACGTCGAGCGTGACCAATTCCTGACTCAAAACTACGAGCGCGAGCCGTCGCGATGTACAGAATGGCTGCTCGCAACGGCAGCGCAGTCATGGATTCGGTTGTGTCCAATACCTACCAAGGGAGGATCGGCGTGCAGCATTCGAAACGGATTGACTCGTTTTGCGCGGACGAGGAGCACTTCTTCGCGAGCTACGAAGCCGAGCGAGACGGCGCCGATGGGTCCCTGACGCTCGCGTTCGACGCCGTTGAGGCGCGACCTCCGACCGCAGAGCAGCTCGCCCAGTTCACCCGCTTCCGGAGGCCGGTCGCCTGGGTCATGGCCGCCATGGGCTCGTTTTCGCTCGTTGCGCTCGGCTCGCATGGATTTCAACCGAACTCTCGGCGTGAAGTCGTCGCCCAACACGGCTCGACGACGGCGCTCCCGACTTCGGCTAAGGCCAAGAATCTTGCGCGAGTCTCCGCGCTGCCCAGCAGATCTGTTTTCGCAAGTGCAGCCGCACGAACCTCGGAAGCGCCTTGGTCATGGACTACGCTCGCCGCGAACGCGATCGCTCTCTTTCTCGACTCACGTCCACGAAGCACTTCTGGAGGCAAGTTCCCCTCGCTGCCCGCGTCGACGATGCAGGCGAGCCTGGTCAACGACTTCACCTCCGCACTCCTGTGCATGTGTCGCGACGCGCGCTCCTAGGGAACTTTAGAAGCGCGACGGGCTGACAAAAAACGCCTAGCGAAGAAGTGACGGATCACCCCCGGCCAGAAACCTTTTCAGCATGTCACTGGCCAAAAACTGATGAGGAAAGCCCGCATCGATCCGGGTCGCGTCATCGAGTCGTGCCCTTTGGGAAGAGTCGAGCGTCACGTTCAGGCTCGCCAAGTTCTCGTCGAGCTGCGCTCGCGTTCGCGCGCCAACGATCGGAATCGTCGGACCGCCTTGGTCCCGGCCCGATAGCCATGAAAGCGCGACCTGCGCGGAGCTCGCGCCAACGTCGCGCGCGACCAGAGCCAGCGTATCGGCAATATCGAGCGTGCGTCGATTGATGCCTTCGCGGCGCAGTCGGGTCGGTTCGGCAGGGCTCTCGCTGCTGTACTTGCCGCTGAGTGCGCCGCCGGCCAGCGGTGACCAGGCGGTGATTCCGAGGCCTAGCGCATGTGCCATCGGCAAAAGCTCTCGCTCCGCGGTGCGCTCGACCAAGCTGTATTCGACTTGAATACCCACGAAGCGCGACCAGCCGCGCAGCTCCGCGAGCAGGTTTGCGCGGGAGATCTCCCAAGCTGGCGTGTCGGAGGCGCCCACGTACAAAACCTTGCCGGACGCGACCAAGTCGTCCAGCCCGCGCATGATCTCTTCCCAGGGCGTCACGCCGTCGCGCGCGTGCAGCCAAAATACATCGACGTGATCCGTTGCCAGTCGTCTCAGGCTCTCCTCGATCGAGCGCATCATGTTCTTGCGCCCATTGCCCGAGCGTTGCACGCCACCGGAGCGTGAAGGCGTGTACTTCGTCGAAATGACGAAAGAGTCTCGATCGCTTCGAATGAACTCACCCAGCAGCCGTTCACTGGCACCCTCACCGTACATGTTCGCGGTATCGATGAAGCTGCCGCCCGCGCTGGCAAAGCCGTCGAAGATCGCCCGACTTTCCTCGGGACTCGAGCCGAACGAACGCGGATCACCGAACGTGATCGCACCCAAACACAGCTCCGAAACGCGCAGTCCACTGACCCCGAATCTGACGTGCTTCATGAATCGAAGACGTAGTCTGCTAGCATCATCACGTGAACCGCCAGAATCGGGATGGCACTGTGAACGGTGACTTAACAATTCGCGGTAGCGCGTTCGCGCACTTGCCGGTCTTCGTGGCGGTAGCCGAGCTGCGCAGCTTCACGGCTGCGGCCCGCCAGTTGCGCCTGTCCACCTCGGCCGTGAGTCAAGCCATCCAGCGCCTGGAAGCGGAGCTCGGTGTGACCGTCCTCAATCGCACGACGCGCAGCGTGAACGTGACAGAGGCAGGTTCCCGTTTGCTCGAGGACGTAGCACCCGCGCTGCGTGCCGCCAGCGCAGCACTAGCCAACGCCAAGAGCGAGCGGCGGGGGCTCTCGGGCTCGCTCCGACTCAACGTGCCTCGCATCGCTTGTCGCGTCGGTCTGCCTTCGCTGCTCGCGGAGTTCGCTCGCCGCCACCCGGAAGTGCGCATCGAGGTAGAGGTCGAGGATCGCCAGATCGATATCGTCAAGAGCCGCTTCGACGCCGGTATTCGCGCGCGAGCTTCGATTCACAAGGACATGATCGAGGTGCGACTCACGCCCCCGATTCAGTTCGCTGTAGTCGGCTCGAAGCGCTACTTCGCTCGTCACCCCAAACCCAAACACCCTCGCGATCTCGTGCACCACGCCTGTCTCGGTTGGCTTCGCTCGCGGGCGGCTCCGAGTATCGTTGGGAATTCAACGACAAGGGCCGTGAGCTCGAGGTCGCCGTGAGAGGGCCGCTGCTATCGAACGATACCGAGTTGCTGGTGGCATGTGCGGAACGGGATCTCGGGCTCGCGTTCGTGGTCGAGTCCGAGGCGCGCCATGGGCTCGAGGCCGGTGCCTTGGAGACAGCGCTGGACGACTTCGCGACCAATGTCGAGGGCCTATTTTTGTATTTCCCGACTTCTGCCCGAGGTTCGCCCAAGCTACGCGGGCTCGTTGACTGCGCGCGTGAGTTGTTGGCCGGTCAGAAAGCGGCCAAGGGGCGAATTCGCTCGAAGCGTTGAGCGCGGCGCAGGCAAGTGAACCTCACGGACTCGACCTGCCGAAGACTGGGCCGCGACCTGTCGGCATGCGTGACCATGCGCCCTAGTAGAAGAGTTTAGAACCGCTGAAGACTCTGAGACAGCACCGCGAACGTCGGTGCTTTGCCCATCTCGGTCCTGAGGAGCTTCGAGAAGGCCAAACGCGCAGCGCGGCGCACGATCAGTGCGACAACATCGGCGAGAGGAAGTCCCACACCACCTGCGGCACCCAGGTCATGGACGACCCGGCATCCGTGTCTTGGAAGCCGTGGCCACCGTCGTAGGAGCACCAGGTGACCGGGAAACCTTCCTTGCACCCCTTGTAGGGCGTGCACCCGTGCTTTCCGGTTGTCGCCGTTGGAAGAGTCTCGATTGTGCAGCCGTCGACTTTGGCAAATTGGTCGGTCTGCGTGGCTTGCGAATTGCCTGACACATCTGAAGTGCCGAGCGTACCGAGATAAGCGACGGGCGAGAGCGCGGGGACGCCGCTCACGCCACCACCGGAGTGACCGACGACCGCGCGGAACACGCCGGGGTGCGCTCCGGTGAGGTACCAGGCCATCGCCCCGCCCTGGCTGAATCCCTCCAGGATGATGCGCGAGCTGTCGATGCAAAGCTCGCTTTCGACCTGCTCGAGCACCGCATCGGAATAGGCCACGTCCGTAGCGCCATCCCAGTTTCCGCTTACCCCTGCCAAGGTCACGAAGATAACGGTGTTTTTGGAGAGGCTCCACAGGCCAAAGTTGTCTTTGCCATTTTCTGACAGGTTCCCCCCATGGCCGTGCAAACCGATATGAAGCGGGTAAGCCTTCTTGTTGTCGTAGTTGGCCGGCCAGCGCACGAGGAACTGACGGTTGCCGGAGATGGTGTTTACGGGGGAGGCTTGACCGACCGTCGCGCTCTTCAACGTAGTGGGGTCTTTTCCGCATCCGTCGCTCGGCTTGACGCCGCCCGTCGAGGATCCTCCGCCCGCGCCACCGGTGCCTGCGGTCCCGTCGTTCCTTCCAGCAGAGCCGATGGAGCCAGCGCCCGAAGTGCCGGCAACGCTGGAGGAGCCACCTATCAACGTGGCTCCTGCCGTCGAGATGGCGCCGCCCGCCCCGCCCGTCGTGGCGCCGCCCGTCGCCGAGCCCCCACCCGTATTCAGGCCCCCGATCGCGGGAACGCTGGCGCCGCCAGAGCCCCCGCGTCCCTGAACAATTGGAGCGCCGCCCGTCGATGAGCCACCGGAGCTCGTGCTTGCTCCCGAGGCGCCCGGCGAGGCTCCGCTGCCTCCCTCACTGCTGCTGCAGGCCATGCCGAGCGCGAAGCACAGCGCCAATGGGCCCCGAAGAATTGAGGACCTAGCAAACGGGAGTTTAGTGGACATGCTGCTTCCGTTGGGGTGACACGCGCCCGCGAACCTGAGCGGGGCTCCAGAGGGTTGCGGCGAGGGCTGCGAGGTTGTCGAACTATTTTCGCGCGGCACCAAGAAGTGTGGCGGACCAGATGTCCGCGGCGAACGCCTCCCATTGTCGTAGAGCGAGCGGATTCCGATCGCCGTTGAGCAGGCGTCTATCTAATCTATGTGCAAAATCTGGGCGACCATGTCGTCGTCGGTGAAGACGAGATCATCATCGACACTCGTGCAGGCGCGGCGCTTGCCATGATGTCCGCCCCCGGCACGGGTTCCCCCCGCAGCCGCCAACACGCGAAAGCACGGCGTGAGCTTCGAGGGAGCAACGTGCTTCGAAGATCCGAGTGCGCGCTACCTACGCAACGAGTCGCCCGCATATGAAGACCGCCGGATTCTGCTCGCGCGTCCTCACCATCAAGTGAGGAGAGCCGGAGAGCACGCGCTCACCGACGCACCCACGATGCGCAAGGACCCGCTCTGTGAAACAGCGCGCCCCGTAGGATTCGAACCTACGACCCTCG
>DASSMT010000487.1:0-28682 GCA_035688655.1 Polyangiaceae bacterium
CGTCAGCGGCCGCCTCGTTCAGCGCCACCCCCAGATCGCCTGCCACGAACAGCCCAGCGCGACGCACGGCGATGCGCGAAGCGGCGAGCGCCGCGTCGTAGTCGAGCTGCTCGGGGCGATCGCACAGCTCTCGCAGGCGACGCTGGAAGCGCGCCGGGATGCTCTCCCACAAGACTTCCGCCAAGTTCAGCACGCCGCCCGACTTGGTCTGACGGGGTGGGCCGAAAGCAAAGCCGAGCCCCTTGAGCACGGCACGCGCCTGCGACTCCGGTGAGCCGAACAACAAGGCATATTGCGGAATGGAAGCTGCAAGCATCGCGCCGAGATGAAAGCGTAGCTCGGGCGTATCCGTGCGCACGTCGCCGGACAAAATCACCGCTGGCGGCGAGAGTAGGGCCAAATTCACGGTGATCGCTCCGGCGCTTCGGCGCTGGAAGAGCGGCGTCCGGGTCAGCGCCAGGGCGCGCGCCGCCCCCGAGTAGACCCGTCCCAAGGGGGTCGCCGCGCTGAGCGCCACCCGTTCCATGCCCGTCACGCCGTAGGTGCTCGCGTCGCGCCGGAACACGTGTTCTGCGCCTTCCCACACGATCGCCAAGGCCTCTTGCACCGGGCCGATGCTGTCGCGGAAGAGCATGGCGCGAACGGCCTCGGGTTGCTCGACTTGGTCGGTCAACGGGGGTGGTTCGACACGCGGGCGGCCTTTGGTGATCACGGCCAGCACGTGCTCGACCGCCCGCGCATAGGTCAGGTTGCGATCGGCCAAGGCGGCTTCGTGCAGCTTGCTCACGGCCCACGAGTCGCCGGGCGCCAGGAGCGCGACGCGCCGGCACACCATCACCAAGTCTTGCGTGCGACTGGTGCGATTTTCGAGCTCTTTCACGAGCTCGACGCCGGCCTCCAGCGAACCGTCGTTGAGCGCTTGAAACAAGGCCGATTCTCCGGCGCTCGCCGCGGGGAAATAGCCGCTCTGGCGCAGCGGGTCTTGCGGACGGGGCGAGGGCGGATGATGCGCGCTCGCGACGGTCGCTGGCGCGTGCTGGGTGCTCGCGAACGACGCCGCCGATGGCGGTGGCCCGTGCGCGTGCACGCTTTGCACGGGCTGAGGGCGAATGCTCTGCCGACGCTGCGGCGGACTGACCTCTTCCACGACCGGCGGCGCGACCGAGTAGCGACCCGATACGGATGGCCGCGCATTGGCCAGGCTGGGGGGCGTGGGTTTGTCGTAGACGGGACTCGGCGGCGGAGCCGTGCTCGGTCCCTCGCTGGTTTCAGCCTGCGCGACGCTCGGCGCTGGCGCTGGCGCGGGGCGGCCCTCGATGGGTCGCGTGGCTTCGGCGGCGCTGCTCGCCGCCGCTCGGATCGACCCCGAAGAGAGCAGCGTGCGGGACAGCTGCTCGTCCGGCTTCGACGGCGTTTCCGGGGCGATGCCCAAGCCGCGCTCGGTGAGCACGTTGGATTCCCCGATGTCGGCCGAGAGCAGCGTGGTCGTTTGCGGGCGCTCCGAGCGATGGCGCAAGCTCACCTGCCGCGCCTCCTCACGGGTCTCGGGTTCGCTCAGCGCAATCGCCAAGTAACCGCGCGCGCGTTCCGCGTTGTCCGCTTCGAAGGCGACCTCGGCCGCGCGCAGCGCGACCTTGCCGCGCGTGCGCAGGCCGTGCAGATCGCCGCCCAACGCGAGATCGAACAGCCGCAACGCCTCGCTCGGCGCGCGCTCGGCGCGGCGTTCCGCCAAACCCAACGCGAGCAATGGGCGTTCGCCGAGCTCGCTTGCGGCGCGCTCGAGCTCGGCCTCGCCGGTCCCCTTCCCGGCCGCAATTTCCAGCGCCTCGGCGATCAAGAATGCGCACAGCTCGGTTTGTTCGGTCGTGAGCGGCGGGCGAACGCGGCGCAGCTCGGCCACGGTCACCCGCGCGTCGGCCGGATCTCCGGGACCATGGCTGCGATATTCCAATTCGCGCGCCAAGAGCTGAGCCGTTGGCGACTCGGGCGCGATGCGGGCGGCGCGGGTGGCCAGCGCGAGCGCCAGATCGGGCTGGCCGCCGAGCAGCCAGGCGCGAGCGCCCTCGACCAGCCAGTCCGCGCGTTGCTGTGCCGGCGCGGTCGAGGCCGTGGCCAGCTCGTCCAGGGCTTCGGCCAAGGCTTGCGGACTGCCGCGCCGCCGCTCGACTTCGACCGCGATTTCGAGCAGCCGCGGCGATTGCGCCCAAGCGCCCATCCCTTCCAACACCCGCCGCGCGGAGTCGACGTCCCCTCCGTTCAGATACGACTCGCAGGCGCGCCGAGAGAGATCGGCCGCTTCGGTGCGCTCTTGCGCGATGGCGCTGGCCCTGAGCCAAAGCGGCGCGGCGCGCAGCGGCGCACCCAGCCGCTCGTTCAGATCCGCGAGCACGCGCAAAACGCTGAGGTGATCACCGCTTGCGGCCGTGAGCGCCTCCAGCTCCGCGCGCGCCTCGTCGGCGCGACCGAGACGCTGTTCCAGCAGCGCCGCGCGGCGCAGGCGGATGTGCCGCTCGTCCTCGACGTTGTCCGCGAGCGAAGCGCGGCGACCGAGCAGCGCGACCAGGGCCTCGTCGTTGCCGCTTCGCTCCAGGTCACGTTCGACCGCCGTCAGCGCGGCCGCGTCGTTCGGGTCGAGCTCCAGCACTTCACGAAAGCGGACGAGCGCGGCGCTCTCGTCGCCGATCTCGCTGTGCAACGCGGCCAGCTGTCGCAAGAGCGGCAGGCGCGCGGAGGGTTCGTGCGTCGCCTCTACCAGCGACGCCAGAGCCTCGGCCTGGGACGAGTGATCGCCCAGTTGCCGCGAGAGAGCCACGATATCCGCGAGGATCACCGGATCCGCCGGACGCTCGTCGAGCATCCGGTGGAGCAGACGCAGCGCGCCATCGGGATCCCCGCGTGCACCGATCAGCGCGGCGAGCTCAGCCGTCAAGCGCGCGCGGGTTTCCGCGTCGAGCTCGTGGTCCGCAAGCTCCGCCTCGAGCGCCAGCTCCAGATCGTCGCGCCGACCCGTGCGGCGCAAGACATCGCACAGTCGGTCGAAGATGGTCCGACGTGCGACCGGGCTCAACCCTTCGATCGCGCGCGCGCGACCGAGCGCCAAGATCGTCTGCTCCGAATCATGCGCGGCATCGGCAGCGTCGGCCAGCGCGAGCAGCGCGTCCACACGGTCGCCCACTGGAATCGCATCGAGCACGGCCTCGAGCAGCTCGGGATCGCCGAGCGCTCGTGCGCTGGCCTCGGCGCGCCGTACGAGACTGGCATTTTCCGGCTCCTTCTTGGCTGCCGCCACCAACAGCCGCGCTTCCGCGCGGCGATCGCCGAGGGACGCTGCGAGGCGTGCGCCGAGATCCAGTACCGTGGGCCCGGCACCGCCGAATTTCTGTGCGGCCAGCTCCAGCAAGCGGGCGACCAAAACCGCACCGCCCCCCCCCACCGCGGCCAGACTTCCCGTGTAAGAGAAGAGCTGTGTGAACTCCTCCACGTCACCGTCGCATTGCACCGCTCGCGAGAGCGCCGCGACGGCCACCTTGGCCGAACCGAACGTCTCCAGTGCGGCGATGGCGCACGCGATCGAGATGCGCGCTCCCTCGGGGCCGTCCATCTTCGGCAAGAGTGACGAGATCGCCTTGTCGAAGCGCAGCTCGAGCAGCTCGCGGTCTTCGCTCGAGCTTTCGAGCAGTACGCGCAACGACTCCGACAGCGAGCGCACGAGCTCCACCTCCGGACGAACCGAAAGCGCGCGCAGCAGCACTTCCACGCGCTGTCGCTTGCCCTCCTCACTGGAGCCCGCAAATAGCGCAGCGCGACGCAACCAGCCTGCGCGCGCTTCGGGCGTGGCATGCTTGAGCGCGACGCGTTCGATCGCGCGGACCACTTCCGCACTCTGCGCCGAGCGCTCGGCCAGGCGCGCCATGATCACGAAAGCCACGCCCTCGGACGGAACGGCCTCGAATGCACGCACCGCGTGGGCCAGGGCGAGATCGGTCTCGTTGCGCTTTTCCAGCTGGCGCGCCGCGCGATAATGCACGGCGCGCTCTCCGTACGGACCGAGCGCGGCGTCGGACAATCGCAGGTAGAGCTTCTCGAGCGCGGGCAGCTGCTCGTCACCGGCGGCGCGTTCGGCGACCGCCAACACGTCGGTGCGCGACGGATCGAGCTCGAGCGACTGGGCAGCGATCCGAAATGCCTCGTTGAGCTTGCCGGACGAAAGCGCGACCGTAGAGGCGATCGCCAGCACGCGTGCCGTGTCCCTGGCCTTCGGCCTTCGAGCTGCCAAATCGCGCAGCGCCGCCAGCGCGGCATCCGGGCCGGCAAAGGACAGCAGATCGCTCGCGAAGCATTCGAGCCCGCGTTCGGGGTTGAGCGCCGCAGCGCGTTCCCAAGCGCGCACTGCTCGCGGCATGTCGGCCGCAAAATCGAAGTAGGCGGCGCCCACCTCGCGCCAGGACAAGGCCGTGCCCGCTTGGTCGGCGTCGACCGAACCGCTCAAGGCTTCGGCGCGCGCCTCCAAGAGCGCAATCTCGCCGTCGGAGCTCTTGGTCGGCAAAGCAGCGGTAAGCTCAGCCAGCACCAGCGAGGCCTTTGCGCCCTCGCGCACCGCGCGCAGCAGCGCTCGCGCCGAACCGTCCGCATCACCGGCCGTGCGCCTTCGGCGCGCCAAATCCAAAAGCAGATTCGTGCGCTCGTCACCCGCAGCGCCGGCCGCCAAGAAGCGCTCGACGACGGCGATGCCGAGGCCACGCTCACCGATGGCGTCAGCCACCGCCAGCACCGACTGGCGCAGCGCGGGCGAGCGCGGACCGATCACGTCCAGCGCGCGCCGCGCGAGCCCGCCGGCGCGCCCCGGATCCAGCTTGGCCAACGTGCGCAGCGCGACGTCGATCGGCTCCGCCAGGCTGACGAGCGGCTCCGGCTGTGACAGAAGCCAAGCCAGAGCATCGGCCAAGCGCGAGCCATCCGCGGCGCGCGTCACGTGCTCGAGCCGGGCGCGTGCAGCCGCCAAATCCCCCGGGCGCAGCGCGATGAGCCGCTGCGTGAAGGCCATCGACAACAGCGGCTCGCCGAGCGCCTCGTAGGTGCGCGCCAGGGCCCGGCACAATTCCGCGCGCGGGACGATCACGCCCATGGCACGTTCCATGGCCTCCGCGCCCCAGCGGTCGTTCGCCTGCAGGCCCACTTTCGCCCGCGCGGAGATGGGACGAGCCAGCGAGGGATCGGCGTGGCACGCTTGATCCGCGGCCCTGCGCGCGAGCGAGAGTTCGCCGGCAGCGAGCAACTCTTCGGCCGCGACGCTGCTCAGGATGGCGCGAAATGGCGGCGCCAGTTGGGCTGCCACGCGCAGCAAGGCCCGCGCGTGCAGCGCCGTTTCGGCGCGCCCAGCGGCGAGCAGCAGCGTGAGGCTGAATGCGGCAGGATACGCGCCGGGTTGGTCGACGAGCGGCGACAGCAAGCTCAGCGCGCCGTCCACGTCAGCGCATCTGCGACGCAGATTGGCGCGCAATAGGGCGACGCGCGCGCGCTCGTTGGTCGCCGCGTGCTCGTGAAGCCGTTCGAGCTCCGCTTCCAAATCTGCGAGGCGCCCCTTGCGGACCAAGACTCGCGAAAGCGGGCTCTGAAATCCGCGATCGGCCGGAGCCAAGAGACACAGCTCGCCGAGCACCGCGGCCGAGCGATCCGCCAGCTCTGGGCGTCCTTGCAGCAGCGAGGCGACCTGCGCCAGCAGCTCGACGCGATCGCTGCCGGTCGCTCGCGAGAGCTCGGCTTCGGCGGCGCGCAGCGCCTCGCTCTGAGCGGCCAACCGGGGCGCGAGGCGCTCTTGGGCCGCGCGCGCCGACTCGTCGTTTTCGCTCTCGAGCAAGCGCGTGAGCGCCCAATGCGCCAACCCCGGATCGGCTAAGCGCTCTTCGGCGAGCGCCGCCAATTCGCGCAGACACCCATTGCGGTGCGGTCCGGGGTCGGTCTCGCCGATGCGAATCAGCGCCTCGAGCAAGGGCGCGTGATCGCGCGACGTGCTGGCGTAGTTGCGCAGTAAGCTCTTCGCCTCGGCGTTCCCCGGATCGGCGACCAGCGCATCGAGCCATGCCTCGGCGGCTCGCTCGGGGCGTGACAGCGGGCCCGCGTACAGCCGGCCGAGCGCCAACGCCACACTGGAACGCTCACGGCCCGCGAGCGCTTCGCAGGTGAGCTCCAGGCGAGCCGCGAACAGTTCGTGCAGTCCGGTTCGCTCGAGCAGCTCGTCGAAGCCGGATTCGCCGGCGAGCGCGGCCCCTTCTTTGCGCTCGATCGCCCGGAGCACGCTCTGCGAATCGAGCTCGGCATCACAGCCCGCGTCGAAAGCGGCACCCAACGCGCGCGGCCAATCGCCGTCTGCGATGGCAGCGCGCATGCGCTTTCGCTGCACCGCTTGGCCCCCGCCGCCCAGCGAAAGCGCGTGCTCTCGGTACACCTCGTCGGCCGCCCCGGCCCGACTGCGCAAGGTCAGCACGTGGGCCAAACGAGCCGCGGCCGCGGGCAGCTCCGGTGCCATCTCGTAGGCTCGCAACAGATTCTCGAACGCGCTCGCCCGTTCTCCGGCGCGATCGCGACGCTCGGCAGCTTCGAGATAGGCATGGGCTGCCGCCGACGCCGACATCACCTGAGGAGCCCAGGCAGCGATCGCACCCAGCAATTCCAGCGGCTGAGCGTCAGCGCTGTTCTCGGCTGCGGCGTGAGTGAGCGCATCGCGCTGCCCTTCGGCGTCGCCTGCCCTGCCCAGCAGAACGGCGATCCGCAAGTGCAGCGCCGCAGCCTCCGCTCCGCTCTTGCCGTTCAGCAGGGGGCGCAAGGTCAGCGCGGCCAGCGAGGGTTCACCCAGGCTCGCGAACCAGCTGGCGAGCTCCTCGCGCAGCGCGGGATCTTCGGCGATCAACAGCGAACGCCGCGCATAACGCGTGGCCAGCTCGAGCTCCGTGCCACGTGCAGCCAGGGCGCGCGAGAGCGAGGCCGCGGCGACCCGTTCTCGCTCTCCGTCACCCGCCGCACCGGCTGCGGCCAAGCGCGCGTTCAGCGTGGCCAGCTCGGCGCGCGGCCCCACGCGATGCGGCACGGGCATGTCCAGCTCGTAGCGCTGGAGCGCGAGCGAAGCGGCCGAGCGAGGTCCGTCCCGTCCGAGCACTTCGGGCGGCAGCGAGCTGCGATGCTTGGGTCGCTCGGTACTGAGTCGCTCGGTTCTCGGCGCATCGCCGAGCACTCCCGAAGCAGAGTCGAGCACGGCTTCGTTGGGCAGGTCTTCGTTCATCGCATGCGGGGGCCCCTGATTGAGCCCCACGCCACAATATAGCGAAACCGTCTGGCGTCCCGCCTTCTCGGTTGCGATCTCGGTCGCGATCCGCGGGCGAACCCCAAAATCCGCCTCCATGGCAATGAGCCGGCGAGAGGGCTTGTACGGAGCATCGATAGCGGACTACCCTCCGCGAGCCGCGCTGGGCTCCCAGGCGGCGGAGGCATTTCATGCGACGTTTCACCCGCTTTGCGCCGTTTTCCCAACTTGCTCTCTCGGTCGCCATCGGCGCCCTGGGGGTCACCCTTTTTGCAGCGCCTGCCCACGCTGCTGACCCGGCCAAGCCCGCCGCTGCCAAGCCGGCTCCGGCTGCACCGGCTGCAAAGCCCACCGCCGCAAAGCCCACCGCCCAACCGGCTGCGAAGCCCACTGCCACCAAGGGGCCCGCGACCACCGGCGGAGCCCCCGACAAGAAGACCAAAGACGCCGCCCGCAAGGCCTACGGGGAGGGCGAGAAGGCCTACGCCGCGGGAGACTTCAGCGCCGCCTACACGGGTTACAGCAAAGCCAACGAACTGATTCCGTCCGTGCAGGCCTCCTACTGGGTGGCCAAGTCCCTCGACCAGGGCGGCAAGACAGACGAAGCCATCAAGGGCTACGAAGCGCTGTTGGCGGATCCGAACGCCAGCAAGCTCGGCGAAGAGAAGCTGGCCGACGCCAACGCGCGCTTGACCGCACTCAAGGCCTCCCTGGTCGGCGAAATTACGGTCACTACGGCCGCCCCCGGCGCGGTGCTGTTGGTCGATGGCACTCCACAGCCCGGTCCACTACCGGCCGTGCTCAAGCTGAGCCCGGGCCCGCACAAGCTCACGCTCACCGCCGAAGGCTATGATCCGAAGGAGCTCGACCTGCAGGTGCAGGCCGGCACCAAGGTGCAGCAGTCGGTCGAAATGGTGCCGAAGGCGCCACCGCCGCCGCCGCCGCCGCCGCCGGTGGCCGAAACCGCGCCGCCACCCCCGCCGCCACCTGCCGAAAAGCACAGCAAAGTGCCGGCCTACGTGACGCTCGGCATCGCCGCCGGTGGCGCCGTCGTGGGCACCATCTTCGGCGTCAAGGCGCTGAGCGCGAAGAGCGACTTCGACAACAATCCGACCACGGAGCACGCCGACGACACCGAGCGCAACGCGTTGATCGCCGACATGGCCTTCGGCGTCGCCCTCACCCTGGGCGTCACCGGCATCGTGCTGCTCACCAGTGGCGATGACGAGGCGCCGGCCAAGGCGGCCAAGCTGCACCAGCCCCCGCAAGCGCCGAAGGGCACCCTGCGCGTGCTGCCGTACATCGGCCGCGAAAGCGGCGGCGCCGCGGCGCGCCTCACGTTCTGAGCGGCTGAGCTCCGAAATAGGGCGTGACCGAAAGCGCACTCGCAAACTGCGGGTGCGCTTTGCCGCAGACTGCCGCGCCGCTACTGAATCAGGCTGAACTCCACACGACGATTCAGGGCGCGCCCCGCTTCGTCCGCGTTGCTCGCGATCGGTTCTTCCTGACCCGCGCCGCGCGCTTCGATGCGCTCGGCGCGCATGCCGCGATCGATCAAGTAGTCCCTCAGCGCGTGCGCGCGCCGACCGGACAGCGCGCGATTTTCAGCGGCTTGCCCGACACTATCCGTATGAACGCTGATTCGTAGCCGCAGCTCCGGGTACTGCGAAAACAGCTTGGCTGCGGCGTCCAGCGTGGGCAGCGCTTCGGGCCGCGGCGCGGAGCGGCCAGCGTCGAAATCGATGCCGCGGATCACACCCACGAATTTCGCGACCTCCGGCGGCAGTTGGTCGGGGCATCCGTCCGAGTCTCGAAAGCCGTTGCGCGTTTCCATTTCGTTCGGGCACTGGTCATTGCTGTCGACCACACCGTCACCGTCGCGATCGAAGCTCGGGAGCAACATCTGAATGTACCAGGGAGTCGGCTTGGCCGGGGGCGGAGCCGGGCGCGGGGCTGGCTGCGCTTCGGCGACCCTCGTGACTGGCGCGACTGGCGCGCTGGGTGGCGGCGCTGCTTCCGGCGCGGGCATGGCGGGCGCGGGTGGCGGGGCGCTCGCGGGCGCGGGCAGCGACACGCTCGCTGGCGACGCGTCCGTGACGATCCGCGCGCAAACATCACCCTGCAGGGTACTCCCTTCGGGACAGCTGATCTTCGCCGGCGCATCGAGCGCTTCGAGACCAATGCGCAGTGGCACCGCGCAGCGATAGTTCTCCGTGCCCTCGCGTTGCGCGACGGCGCACGCTTCTGCGTCACCCTCGGTGCTCAGCACGTCCACGTCCGCGCTGCTGCTCGCGCCCGCGCCGATGCCGAACAACGTGGATTTGGCGTCCATTTGCCGCGATTCACCGACGCCCAGAATGAACGCGCCCACGTAGATCGCGCTCACCACGTGGGTCGCACGCGCGCAGTCGACCCCTTTCAAATCGCTCGCGCGAAAGCTGGCGTCGGGTGGCAACGCGTATTGCCCAGCCAAGATGTAGTCCGTGCGCAGCACGCGTCCGCCCTTGATGCCGGCGCCCAGCGCGGCCGCGCCGACCGGCAGCTGCGCGAACAGCTCACCTGCATTGTGCGCCACTTTGCGTTGGTTCGCGCTGTACGGTGAAAATTGATACTTGCTGGTCGTGCCGATGCAGTGGCTCAAGAGCTCGAGCTTCACCTCGCAGCCGACGGCTTGGTAACGCACCGCCACCACGCCTGCCCCGCGCAGGCGGTTCAGGTTCGAACGTGACCCCGCATCCCAGGCCATCAAATCCGGCTCGGTTTGCGGGCGCAAGCTGCTACACGGCGAATCGCCGAAGACTTCACCGGTGGTCGGCGTCTTCACGGGCTCGCTTACGATGTTGGCGGGCGGCGCACAGCCGCACAGGCTCGAGACGAACGCAGCGATCGCCGCGCAGCGTGCGGCCCGCGTCAGCCGCACGTCAGCCGAACCGCTTCGCGATCGCGTCGATCACGTCGCCGTATTTGGGCGGCAACATCACGGGCGGGTTGGCGAGGGTGGAATTCACACCGGCGATCGTGCGCTCGTGATAGCCGACCTTGAACTCCGTGAATTTCAAGCCATTGGCGGTGGAAACGCAGACCACGCGCTCGTTCTTGGCGATCACCCCGCGGCCGATCAGCTTTTCCAGTACTGCCAGCGCCACGGCGGTGTGCGGGCAAGTGTACATGCCGGTGCGATCGGCGCGCGCCGCGGCATCGCACAGCTCCTGCTCGCTCGCTTGTTCGACGATGCCGTTCATCTCTTCCAGCGCGACCATCGCCCGCGGCGCGCTCACCGGATTACCGATTTGAATGGCGGTGGCCTGCGTCGGCTTGGCGGTGATCGGAGTGACGACGCGCTTGCCAGCGCTCCAGGCGCGGTACAGCGGGTTCGCGTTCTCGGCTTGCGCCACGACGAGGCGCGGGTAACGCGAAATGATGCCGAGCTCGCGCATCATCTTGAAGCCCGCGTACATCGCGGAGGCGTTGCCCAGGTTGCCGCTGGGCAAGATGATCCAATCCGGGACCTGCCAATCGAACTGCTGCACGATCTCGATGCCGACCGTCTTTTGCCCTTCCAAGCGCAACGGGTTCATCGAATTGGCCAGGTAGACCAAACCCTCGGCTGCCAGCTGCTGCACGATCTCCATGCAGCCGTCGAAGTCCGTATCGAGCCCGAGCACCAGCGCGCCGTGCGCGACCGGTTGCACCAGTTGCGCGGTCGAGACCTTGTTGCGCGGCAAGAGCACCACCACCGGCAAGCCCGCCGCCGCGCCGAAAGCGGCCAACGACGCGCTGGTGTCTCCGGTGGACGCACAGGCGATCGCCTTGACCTTGAGCCCCTCTTGGATGGCCAGGCGCACGACGCTCACCAACACGGTCATGCCCAGGTCTTTGAAAGAACCGGAGTGGCTATTGCCGCACAGCTTCACCCACAAATCGCTGACGCCGATTTCCCGTCCATAGCGCTCGGCCCAGAACAGATTCGTGCCGCCTTCGTACATCGAGACGATCAGTTCGTCGGGCAGCTGCGGCATGACCCACTCGCGCTTGCCCCACACGCCCGAACCGTACGGCCACTGGTTGTGCCGGTAGCGGTCGTCGAACAGCTTCATCCAAGCCGGACCGCTGCGGTCCTTCAAAGCCTCGATGTCGTGAACGACTTGCAGCAGGCCGTTGCACTTGGGGCAGCGGTAGATCGGGCGAGTGACGGGCCAGGACCCTTCGCAGCCATTGAAACAGCGGAATTCAGAGGAGTACGGCACGGCGGGACTATAGCCGCTTCGCCGCCCGGGACCAGTCCCACGGGGCCTTCTCGCAAGCCTGGCAACGGCCCAGCGATTGTGGCCAAAAAAGCCGCCCGAGCCGGCGATCGCCGGGGCCTACCGGCGCTCGCCGCCCCGTCTCGTCCCGCTCGTCCCGCTCGTTCGCCCTCGCGAGGTGCGGCCCCGGGTCCTATCGCGCCGCCGCTCTTTGCGCGGCGCCTCGGTTATCGTACGCGCGCATCCATGACCGGGACCTTCGCGCTCATGCTCGACTCGTCCGCGGCCGATCCGAGCCGGGTCGTCGCTGGGCTGCCGCTTGCGCTGCGGCTCGCGCTCGACGCGCAGCAGGGCGGCGCTCAGTGCGTCGTCGTCGCTAGTGACCAAATGACGATTCGCCACGCGCTCGGGGATGCGCGGCTACGCATTCCGGTGTGCGATCGCGCGCCCGATGGCGTGCGCGTGCTGCGCATCCCGGCAAACTTCGTCGTGCACCGCGGGCTGTTCAAGAGCATCGCCGAGCGCGACGCCAGAGACGCGGGCAGCCCGCGCGAACTAAACTTGACGAGGGAAGCAATCGTCCACGCGGCGCCATTTTCGTTCGCACCGCTCGCGGTGATCGACGAACCCAGCGCACGCGAAGCCGAACGGCGGCTTTTTCACGCGCTGCGCAAGCCGCAAGATGGTTGGACTTCACGCTATCTGAATCGCTACATCTCGCTTGCCATCTCGCGCTGGCTGGTCAAAACGCCACTGCGCCCGAATCAGGTGTCGGTCGGGATTTTGGGCGTGGGCTTGGCAGGCGCCTGGTTTGCGGCGCAGGGCGGCTATGGCAATTTGCTCTTGGGCGCTGGTTTGTTCCAAGCCCAAAGCGTGCTGGACGGCTGCGACGGCGAGATGAGTCGGGTCACCTACCGCGGCTCGCGTACCGGAGAATGGCTCGATACCGTGGGCGACGATCTCACCAACTATGGCTTTTTCACGGGAGCCGCGCTCGGCTTGTACAAAGTGAGCCAGAACCCACTCTACCTCGTCGCGGGTGCCGTCACCGTGATCTCCGGCTTGATTGGCAGTGGCCTCGAATACCGTTACTTGATCAAAATCGGCTCGGGCGATTTACTGAAATATCCCTTGAGCCAAGGGCAAGGCACCGGCAAATTTTCGTTCATTCAACCGCTGTTCAAGCGCGATACGTTCGTGTTTCTGACGCTGTGCGCGGCGGCGCTGTCTTGCGTGGGACCCATGCTGTGCGTGTTTGCCGCGGGCGCCGTCGGCGTGTTGATCGCCGTACTGCGAACCGAGCTCCGACTCTGGCGCGAAGCGCGCGACGCCGAGGCGACGCATTGATCGGAGTGTGGCGCTTGAAGCGACTCGTCACGCCGCTGCTGTGCCTCGGGTTGTCGACGCTCGCCGGCGCTGGCTGCGCGAAGAAAGAGCCCAGGCCGCTGCGCACCGAACCCTGGCTCGCGCATCCGCCTGCCAGCACCAGCGCGAGCGGCGCGGCTCAGCTCCCGTCGACCCGTTACGTGCTCGCTGAGCGGAGCGTGATCCGCTTCGAAATCCCGGGCAGGCATGGTAACCTCGAGGGCAGCGTGAGCCGCGTGAGCGGGGAGCTGGCCGTCGCTCTGTCGGATCTTTCGCTCAGTCGCGGGCTCGTCCGCGTGGAGCTCGGCTCGCTCGAGATTCACGCCGACCACGGCTCCGAAAGCGCGAACACCGCGCTGCTCGAACGCGCTCGCACTGCCCTCGAGCTCCCGTCCGATCCGCACGCACCCGCCGTGTTTGCCAGCTTCGATCTGAGCGCCGTAGAAGACGCGGTCCCAGCCCTGATCGAGCCCGTGCCCGAACGCGCTCCGTTCCCTGCAACGCCTTTCAGCCGCCGCGCCCAGTTCACGGCGGTCGGAAACCTGCTGCTGCATGGCTTTCGCGTGGTACGCCGCGCGCCGCTTTCGGCGGAATTCAGCTTCACGGGTGACCGGCAGGTGCCGAGCGGCGTACTGATCCGAAGCCGTTCGCCGTTCGTAGTTTCGCTCGAGGCGCACGCCATCACGGCGCTGGCGCCGGAGTCGGCGAAAGCGGGCCGCGAAAAGGCCTCCAGCACCGCTCCGGCGCGTGCCCGAGACGTGCGCGTAAGTGTAGAACTTTACGGCACAAAATCCGAATAATCGGCACACCCGTCCGAAACCCGCCTGGCGCGTCGCTCGTATCAGAGGGTGCTCGGTAAGATGCCACGCCGGCAGCGCCGGCTGGTGTTCGAGGCTCAGCCTCGCTAAGTGTATGGATCGCCCTCGCGCCCTCCGTGGGCGCATTTCGCAAGGAGACCTCTGCCCATGTCGCACAACCTCAGCTTCAGCTCGATCGCCGCCACGCTCGCTGCCCTCAGCGTCTCTGCCACCGGTCTCGTCGCCTGTGGTGGTGCGGGCACGCCGCCGGCCGAGAGCCCGGCGGATGCGAAAGAAGTGCCCGCTGCGAGCGCGGCTTCAGCCGCAGCAGCGGCGACGCCCAGCGAAAGCAGCGCCACGCCGGCCGCAGGCGCGAGCGCTGCCAGCGCGAGCCCGGCACCCGAAGCGCCGGCCGCGGCCCCGGCAACGCCCGACGTGGCAGCGCCAGCGACGCCCGCACCGGCAACCGCCGCTGCCCCCACCAAGGATGACAAGGCCAAGGCGCCTGCCAAGAAGAAGGCCGCGGGCGCGAAAGCCGGCTGTGGCGCGGGCACCTGTGGCTAGACCTCCGCTTGCCGGGGTCGGGTTAGGGCTGCGTTGGGAATTCCTCGAAGAGGTGCTGGATGGTCCGCAGCAGCACGAGATCGCCTTCTTCGAGGTCTCGCCCGAGAACTATTTGGGGCGCGGCGGCTACTACCCGCACGCGCTGGAGCGCATCCGAGAGCGCTATCCGATCGTGACCCACGGACTCACCCTCTCGCTGGGGGCGATCGCCGAGCCGGACCCGAGCTATCTGAGCGCGCTGCGCGCCGAGCTCACGCGCCTGAACCCGCCCTGGCACTCCGATCACCTGTGCTTCTCGAGCGCCGGCGGGCGCGTGCTGCATGAGCTCTTGCCGCTGAAATTCAGCGCAGAAAACCTGACCCGCGTCGCCACCCGCGCGCGCCGCATGGCGGCGTTCTTGGAGCGCCCGTTCGCGATCGAAAACATCACCTACTACGTTCACCCCGGCGAACCCGAGATGAGCGAGCTGACGTTCTTGCAGGGCGTGCTCGAGCAGAGCGGCGCGGGTTTGTTGCTCGACGTGAACAACGTGTACGTGAACGCGAAAAATCACGGCTTCGATCCGTATGCCTTCATCGCCGGCTTGCCGCTCTCTCGAGTGCTCGAGATCCACGTCGCGGGCCACCAAACGCTCGCGAGCGGCATGCTGCTCGACAGCCACGCACGCGCGGTCGCCGATCCCGTGCTCGAGCTGCTCGAATGGACCATCGAACGCGTCGGCCCCGTGCCCGTGCTGCTCGAACGCGACAACGATGTGCCAGAGCTGAGCGAGCTCTTGCGCGAGCTCGCCCAGCT
Organism: Polyangiaceae bacterium; assembly: GCA_035688655.1. Lineage (GTDB taxonomy): Bacteria > Myxococcota_A > Polyangia > Polyangiales > Polyangiaceae > PMG-095. The sequence goes on from DASSMT010000487.1 coordinate 15,063, forward strand.
GCGCGAGCTGCAAGCGCGAGCCCTCGGTCGCTACGCGGAGCGCCATGCAAGAAGCGCTTGAAGCAGCCCTGGCCGAGCTCACGCTGGGTCCGGGAATTGCTGCCGACGACGCGGCCAGCATCGCGGCTTGGCTCGCGCGGCATCGCGTCGCGGGCGCCGATGCGCAGGCATTGACCCGCGATTTTCCGCGCTTGCTCGTGTATCGAATGCTCGTTCGACACACCCTGCGCGAGGCGTTGCACGCCACCATTCCGCGCACCCTGGCCCGACTGGGTGAGAGCTTCGAACCGTACTTTGCGGAGTTTCTCCAGCGCTTGCCGGAGCACACGCACGCGCTGCGCGAGCTGACACCGCAGTTTTTGAGCTTCGCCCTCGAGCGTTGGTCGCGCGATCCGAAGGTCCCCGCCTACCTCGGCGACTTGGCGCGGCACGAGGCGCTGCAAGTCGACGTGGCCTCGCATTTGGCGCGGCCCATGGGCCACGTCGCCGCCGAGCTTGCCCTCGATCAGGGCGTGGAGTTCATCGCGGCCGTGCGCCTCGTGCACTACGCCTGGGCCGTGCACCGCTTGCCCGACGACGAGATCAGCCGAGAATTGCCCGAGCAGAGCGCGGTTTCGCTGCTCGTCTATCGCAGCCCGGAGCACGAGGTGCGCTACCTCGAGCTCAGCCCTTTCGCTCGAGAGCTGCTCGAAAGCCTGCTGCATGAGCGGCTCAGCCTGCAAGCTGCCCTGCACCGGGCCGCCGAACGCGTCGGGCTGAGCCTCGACGACGAACTGCTGACACGCGCCGCCAGGCTCTTGTCCGACCTGGCCGAGCGCGGAGCAGTGCTCGGGAAAACCCCGGCGCGCCCAGCACCGCCAGCCGATTTGCTGCCCAAAACGAGCATTCCTGCTTAACCTCAAGTGTGATCGAGAGCCCCCCATGACTACCCGCGACCCCCTCAGCATCGTCGGCAGCATCATCGCGGACAAGTACCGCGTCGAGCGTTTGGTGGGGGAAGGTGGCTTTGCCGTCGTATACCGCGCCCAGCACACGATCTGGAACCAGCCGGTCGCGATCAAGTTCTTCAACGGCCTGTCCTCTGCTCCCGTCGATCAGCGCGAAGAATTCAAGAACCAGTTCATCCAAGAAGGCGCGCTGCTCACCGAGCTGAGCAGCCAAACCGCGAGCATCGTGCAAGCCCGCGACGTGGGCGAATACACGACCCCGTTCGGCCAATGGATGCCGTACATCGTTCTGGAGTGGCTGGACGGCGTGGCGCTGGACGCGCTGCTCGAGCGAGAGCGACTCGCGGGCATCGGCCCTTGGAACCTCGAACAAGTCGTGACGCTCTTGGGGCAAGTCGCGAGCGCCCTCGATGTTGCGCACGGCAAAGGCATCGCGCATCGCGACATCAAGCCCGCCAACATCTTCGTGTTGGGCGAGCAGCCGCGCATGTCTGCGACCTTGAAGGTGCTGGACTTCGGCGTCGCCAAAATGGTGAGTGACAACACTCAACTGAAGGCCGCGATGGCCAAAACCGGCATGAACATCACCTCGTTCACGCCACAATACGGCGCGCCCGAGCAGTTCAGCCGCAGCTACGGCGCGACCGGCCCGTGGACGGACGTGTACGCCTTGGCGCTCGTCGCGGTAGAAATGTTGATCGGCAGACCGGCGCTCGAGGGCGACGACGTCGTGCAGCTCGCCTTCTCCACGGGCAACAGCGCGCGGCGACCGACACCCAAGACCTTGGGCGCTCCCGTCTCGGACGCGGTGGAGGCGGTCTTCGACAAGGCGCTCGCCATCAACCCGCGCGAACGTTACGCACGGGCGCGCGAATTCTGGAGCGCGCTCGAACAAGCGTGTGGCAGCTATAACCCCGGCGGGTTTCGCCCGTCCGTGCTCAGCGGCGAGTTTGCGACTCGCCCCACCCACCTGGTGACCGGACCAACGGTCGCTGGACCCGTGCCGCAGCCGAACGTTGCCAGCACCAGTAGTCCCGCCACCCTCAACGCTGCTTCGGGCCCGAGCAGCAAGACGGGCTTGTTCGTCGGCATCGGGCTGGGCGTCGTCGCCCTGGCTGCCGCCGGTTGGTTGTTGGTCTCTGGCACGCGCAACGCGGCTGCGCCCAAAACCGAGCCAGCGCCGCTGGCTTCCGTGGTTGCCGCCGTGGCGCCCTCCGCGTCGGCGACGCCGCCGCCGATTTGCCCTGAAGAAATGGTGCAAATCCCCGCCGGTCAATTCTTCATGGGCTCCGAGCTGAAGGATGCGCCCGAGAACGAGAAGCCCTCGCACAACGTGAGCCTCGATTCCGTGTGTATGGATCTGTACGAAGTCAGCGTCAGGAAATACAAGGCCTGCTCGGACGAGGGAAAGTGCCGCCGCGCTCCAGCAGAGGTGGAATGGCCAAAGATCACCGCTGCCGAGCGCGCCACCTATTCACCGCTCTGCACCATCACCGATCCCGACAACCTCGATCATCCGATCACGTGCGTGACGTGGGAAATGGCCGACGAGTATTGCAAGGCCAACGGCAAACGTCTGCCGACCGAGGCCGAGTGGGAGTTTGCCACGCGCGGTCCGGATGGTCGCATCTACCCCTGGGGTGATGCTCCCCCCACTGTGGAGCATTTGAACGCCTGCGATGCGCAGTGCTTGGCCTGGGGCAAGGCACACAAAGTCGAGCTGACAGCCTTGGAAAAAGGCGACGACGGCTTCGCGACCACGGCGCCCGTGGGCAAATTCCCTGCCGGCCGCTCTCGCTTCGGCCCGTATGACGTAGTAGGCAACGTCTGGGAGTGGGTCGCGGACTGGTACGGCAACTATCAGGCGAGCCCCGGCAAGAACCCGCTCGGTCCCGCGACCGGCGAGCGCAAGGTCATTCGGGGCGGCGCCTGGAATGCAGGTTTCGAAACTTGGCTGCACCCCTCGTTTCGCTACGCGCAGGTGCCGAGCGCTCAGAGTTACGGCATCGGCTTTCGCTGCGTGAAAAACGTCACTCCCTGAGCGCAAACTCTGCGCAGCGACCCGAGAGGCAAGCGCGAGCGCCGAGAGCCGTGGACCACGGCGTTTCGGCGAGGGACTCAGCGGCACGGGACTGGCATTTGTGACAGGTGGAAAAGGCCAGTCTTCTCAGCGCCTCCATAAAGAGCGATGATCGCGGGATGGGTTCGGGACCCCTCGATCACCCGCGCTTGCTTGAAATCGAAGAGCGTCTCGACCGCGCAGAGATCGACGCCGCCCAGCGGCTGTTGGCCGAGCTCGGCGATCTGAACGTGCATCGGGTCGCGATCACCTATTTTGCAACACGGCTGCTCTATCAACGCGGGCGGCTCGATGCCGCCGGCGTGGTCGATCGCCTGCGCGAGCTGGTCCTGCTCGAACCGAATTTCCCGCAAGCGACAGCGATGTTGTCCGCGGCCGAAAATGGCACGCTGCGCCCCGATCGCGAAGGATTCTTGAACGCGACCTCCGATCCAGCGCCGCTGGTTGGCTCGCGATCGGCACCCGCGAGCGCGAAGCACAGCGCGCCCACGCGGCCCGCTCCCGGTCGTGGCCGCCCGGGGGAGGCGCCGGTGCTCACGCTCGACAGCGACGATTTCCAGGAGATCGACACGGAACACGAGCAGCTCTCGATCGAAGCCGACTTGACTCCGCCGGTCGTGCCGGTGCGGACGAAAGCCGAGCCGCGACGCACCACGAGCATGCCGGAAATTCCGCGTGCGCCGATCCTGCCGCATTTTGCGGTGCCCGAGAATACGACTCCCAGCTACGCGCCGGGCGCTCGCAGCGCCTCGCTCCAATTCGAGTTCGAGCTCGAGTTGCCCGAAGCGCCACGTGACACGATTCGAGAGCCCGAGCCCGAACCGCCGCCGTCTTCCCTCAACTCGGCCCAGCAGGCCAGCAAGATCAACGCGGACAAAGCGGCGGTCTCGGCCGCCTCGACCCACTCGACCGAGGCTCCCGCGACGGTGCGCGACCCGAACAGCGTGCCCCCCGAGGCGTTGCAGCGCGCACCGGGTCCGGAATCCATGCTGGAGCGTGCACGCGTGGCCTGGGACCACGGTGGCCACGAACGCGCGTTGGCCGATGTCGAGCGCTTGGAGCACGCGCCGCTGCTCGATCCGGAGCTGCGTGCCGAGTGTGCCCGCTTCTTGATCGAGGCGGGGGAACCCGAACGCGCCGTGCTCCAAGCCCGAAAGGCCCAGCAAGACGATCCGAACTCGGCTCTCGTGCAGCTGATGTTGGCCTGGGGCCTGGTCCGAACCGCGCGGCGCTCGCCCAACCACGAGACCATCGACGAGGCCGAAAGCGTGCTGCTTCACCTGCGCAACAAGTCCGGCCCCATCCCTGCGCTGGCCCAAGCCTTGCGGGCCGCGGTTTTGGCCGAGAAAGGCGACGCCGAGCGCGCCATCACGACCGCACAATTGGCGCTCAAGCTGGATCCTACGGCGGTCGACGCAGAAGCCGCCATCAGCCTTTCGTGCGCGCGACTCGGCAGGCTGGATGACGCTCGTACCGCCTGGGAGCGGCTCCATGAGCTATCGGCTGAAGAGGCGGAACGCATGGGCGATCGCTTGCAGCAGCTCGGCGTCACGCTGCGCGACGCTTCCGCCCTGCCCACGCGCAGTGCGAATTCCGCCATCCGACTCTGGGACAAGCTCGAAGTCGAGCTGTTCTACGGCGATCGCGCGGCGGCCATCGCAGCGTTCGAGCGGGGGGCCGCGCGCGAATTGCGCGGGTTGGTCGGTGAGAGCGCGACGGATGCCATCCCGCTCTTGGCCACCATGGCCGCGGCCTTCTTCACCACCGAACCGGTGTGGCGACATTTTTCGCCCTTCGATCTCTCGCTCGGCAGCATCGCGCGCGTCGAAGCGGTGCTCGACGTGATGTACGGACGCGCGCCGCGTGACGCGCTGACTCCGGAGGCGTATCCCGCGCAAGTCATGCTCGCGAGTTACGTCGGGGAGTGCCTGCGCCAAGGCTACGGCGGGCACTGGGTGGGCTCACTCGCGAGCCCCGAGACCGTCTTCGTCGACGCCAATCACACGCGCTTTGCGCCGTTTCACGAGCTGCGGCTGCGCCTGGAGCACGGCAAGCCGTTGCTCTTCGAAGGCGCCGAGGGCCGAAATACGCGCCAAAGTGGCGCGCCCATCGCTTCCCCCGTCACGCCGCCCACGCCCTGGGATCCCGCGCAGTGGCCGAGCCCACGCATGTTGCCCCGGCTGGGCCTCGCGTTCTCGCAATCGGTGGTGGAGCTGTACTGCGCGGAGTTCGGCGGAGGTCCGCTCGATCGCTCACCGGTCGGACTCCACTCCCTCGACCAGTACGTGGCCCTGCTCGCACCCAGAACCGCACGCCCCGCAGGTGGCGCGCGCTGGGTGGAGCGCGCCTCGGTGTTGATCGGCGCATACCTCGGTGAAGTGCTGCGCGACGCGGTGGGCGCCAGCTGGCGCGATCTGATCGGCGCGCCGATCGGCCCGGAGAGCTACACCCTGCTCTTGCCCGACGGCAGCGCGACGCATCCCGTCACTGTGGCGTACGATCGCTTGAGCGGCAGAACGACGGATCTGCTCAGCCACTATGCGGCCCGCTTGATCGACGAGCTCAGCTAGCTACGCCGCCGCGCTGCGATCAGTGCCAGGGAGCTCACGGCACACTCGTGGTGAGGCGCTGATGGTAGGTTTGGGAGAGGTTCGGATAGGCGTATGAAAGCCCCGACGGCGCGCCGCTGTAGTAGTAGCCACCCTTGACCGACGCAAAGCTGAGCGACACCGGGCTCAGCGCGCCCTCGTAATAGGAGACGAAGCTGCCGCCCGCTACGCTCACGCCGATTGCGTATGTGTTGTTCGCTTCGAGCTTGTACGAAATCGCGCCACTGCTCTGGAAGCCACTGCCGGTGGCGGTAACGCTCTTCTGAAATTTCAGGTCGTACTGCTGAGTGTTGACCGCACTCTTTTGGTACACGAGGAAGGTCAGCGTACGGGTCGCGGGCAGCGTCAGGTAGACCTCGATCGTCGTCAACTTGCGCGAGCTTTGCACATCCAAGAAATTGACGAGCGTGCTGTAGTAAGAGTCCACGTTCGTGGGATTCGCGATGGTGTCGACCGCGGTTGCAGCGCAGCCCTGCTGAGTGCACACATTGCTCGACGCCGCGCAATCCGAAGTGACGCTTTCCAGGCTCATGCCATCGGCTGCGCAATGACCGTACTTTTCCGACAGACAACCGTCGCTGTCCGGCACACACGGGGTCGCAATGCAATCAGCCCCAGTGCCCTGCGCTTTACAATAGGTGCCGAAGCCGCAGAGCTTGGTTTGATAGGAACCGAGACCTTGATAGTCACACTGTTGCACGCTGTTGGCCTGACAAAACAGGGCCGACGGCGTACAGACCATCGGTTTGCATTGGTTGCTCGCACAAACGGCGTTGCTCAGCGAGCAATCGGTCCCGCCGGAAGCCCAGCCGCTCCCGTCCGCTTTGCACGTGGTGAGGAAGTTCCCATTGCAGCCCGCCGTGCTCGGCTGACAGTAATAAGAAGAGCAGTAGGCATACGTACCGCTCAGCGCGCAGTGAGCGCCCGAACCACAGCCGCTGTAATATGCGGAGGAGGTCCCGTCCGCGCTACACTGGTAAATGCTGTCGCCCTGACACACGTATTGGCTCGGGCTGCAGATGATCGGTTTACAGCTGCCGTTGCTGCACAATGCGTGATTTTCAGCGCAGTCCGGTCCGGATTGCAGCCAACCCGTGCCGAGCGGGTTGCAGGTGACCACGCGCGTGCCATCGCAGCCGAGTTTGCCGGCTTCACAGATGCGCGGCTGACACACGCCGAGCGTCGGGTCGCACGCCGTTTGCTCGCCACACTTACTGATCAGCGTCTTGCCGGTGCCTGCTTCAGAGCACAAATACAGGCTATTTTGGTCACACAACTTCAGCCCGGGAGTGCAAACCGGGTCACGGCACTCGCCTTGATAACAAGTTTGATTGGCCGCCCCGCAATCGCTGCCGCCCGGCTTCGGACCCGACCCGTCGGGCTTGCATTGCGTCGCAGAGTTGCCCACGCACATGGCGTCGCCCGCGAAACAGAGCGTGGGGCTGCAGCTCGCAGCATGGTCCTTCTCCAGGCAATATTGGCCGGCAGGGCAATGCTCGCTCGGTTCCGAGGTCGTGCCGTCTGGCCCGCACTTCCAAACGTTGCCGTCGCTGCAGAACGAAGTATTCGGCACGCAAGCGATGTCCAGGCACTCGCCGTTCGAACACACCTGGCCCAGTGAGCACAGCTGTTTCGGCACGAGCTCGGAGCCTTCGTCGTTGCACACCTGAATCTTCGCACCATCACAGGAGGCCACGGAAGGCTTGCAGATCTGCGGCTGACATTGGGCACGCCGCGGGTCGCAGTACTCGTTCTTGGCGCAGTCGCGACTGAACTCCAGCTCGCCGTCGGCCGAGCAATGAAAGAGCGTGTGCCCGTCGCAAGTGTAGGTCCCGGCAGTGCACGGTCGAGCATCCGCGCAGTGCCCGTCTTTGCAGCGCTCGCCGTTCCCACAGCTCGCGTCCACGCGACATTCCACGCACTGCTTCGAATTCGCGTCGCACACGCCTTGGCTGCAGTCCGCATCGACGCGGCAACCGGTGACGGGTGTTTGGCCAGCATCGGGCAGGTCATCGCCTGCGTCCTGCGAGCGGTGGCCGCCGGCCTCGGGCCCAGCGTCCGCGAACAGCGGCGCTTGAGACGAAGACTTACCCGAGCAAGCAATGAACGCAGTGACGACCGCAAGCCAAGCGAACCCCGAAATCTCACGCATCTTGAATTTTCCCACGCCGATTTGCGGTGAGGGTACGCGCGCTACGGGCTGATGTAAACCAACGTGCCGCCGCGCAGGGTCATCGCCCCGTGCCAAGCCTGAGGCACCGGTGGATCGGTCCAGTGAAACAGCCAACGCGAGTCGATGGGCGAAATGTTTACGCAACCGTGACTGTGCGGTGTTCCGAAGGTGTCGTGCCAATAGGCGGCGTGAAAAGCGAAGCCTTCGCTGAAGTACTGCACGTAGGGCACGTCGCGCAGATCGAACTCGTCGCCCACCTCGTCGCTGTCCATGGTGGCGGTGACGTGCTTGGTGTGGATCAGAAATTGGCCGCGCACGGTGGAGTGCGTGGTCTTCGGATCGCCGAGACCGTCGGCGCCGGTCGACACGAGGGTGACGTACACGGGGGTGTCACCCTCGTACGCGACCATGCTCTGCTTCAAGATCGAAACGTGGATCCAAGTCCGCCCCGGTTTCACCCAGCCGGGCCGCTGCACCATCTTGTCGACGCGCACCAGATTTTCGTCGCGCAGCCACTCCCCGCTGGTCGTCTCGAGATAGCTGAGTCCCGACAGCGTGCGCGAGCGACCGGTGATCGGTACGGCCTCTCGAAAACCGAGTGGGCGCAGAATGCTGAGTCCGGCCTTGGGACTGCCCGAATACAGAAACGCGCTCTTGCCGCGCACGAACACCACCGGCAAGGTCACGCTCGGGCTGAGCGGCAGGCCATGAAAAGTGCTGGGCACGACCGGCTTCATGCGATCGAGCGGCAAGAGCGACATGTCGGTGGTCAAGCCGAAGCGCCGCCCTTGGTGATCATAGATTGCGAGCAGCGCGAAAGAACTATCGGGAACCGCGCGACCACTGGTCAGCTTGTTCGGCTCGTGAGCGTAGCCGAACGGCGTCGGCGCTTGACCACCGCTGAGCAGGAACGGCGGCGTGGGATCACTCGGCGCGTTGCGCCAAGGGAAGCGCGTGTTGTACTGCAAGTGCCGGGCGAGCTCGACTTCTTGCTGCTGCTGCTCGAGCTTGCTCGGCAGGCGCGTGTAGAACGGCGGCGTCGGGTACAGCGAACGCCCGTACAAGTAGGGCATGGCCGCGCTGCGGTCCGGCCGCACGCGTGAAAATTGCGCGACCGGATGGTTTGGATCGAGCGTCGCAGTCGCGCCCACGCACACGTAGCCCTCCGGCATCACGTGGTAGAATCCGAGCTTGCAGCCCTCGAAGCCGGCAGGCTTTTCGGCACGCCGCACCTGCGCGCCGGCGCGCAAGTAGCCAATCTTCTGCGATCGGAGGCTCGGGCGCTCGTAGATTAAGGTCTCGCGCCCAATCGCGACCAGCAAATGGCCGGGATCGACCAGCGGCTCGAGCTCACGCTGCGAGTTCGGCGACGGCTCGTCCGCTTCCTCGTCGTCGCTCGGCCCATCGGCGGTGGGCGCTGGCTCGGACTCCGGCGCAGGCGCAGCGCTCGGCTCGACTTCGACCAAAGCGCTCGTCGCTGGCGGCCCGGCAGACGCGAGCGCGGGGGCCGGAGCAGGCGGCGGCGGCGGTGTGACGCCCGGCGCTGGAGGGATGTCGAGCGTCGCGATCGGCGCGCTCACCTCATGCCCGTAATCGCGAGCGAGCCGCGCAATTTCGCCTGCCGAGCACGCTGAAAACGTGCCCATCCCCAGAACGGCGAGGGAGAGCAGGCGCACGCTTGGCATCCCACCAGGCTTATCGAAGAACGCACGCGCGGGCCAAGTTTGGAGCGCAAAAATCGGCTCCACGTCCGGCTCCGGGCTCGACCAGCGGGGCGTGGTATATTTTTGGATGCTGGCAAACCCGTTGGAGTCGCTGAGCGCGCTCGCCACCCAGTTGAGCGATGAAGAGCGCCTGATTCAGAGCAGCGTGCGGCGCTTCGTCGAAGAGCGTTACCTGCCGCGCGCAGGTCAACTGTTCGAAAGCGAAGCCTTCCCGCGCGACTTGATCCCCGAGCTTGCGGGGCTCGGCGTGCTCGGCGCCAGCATCCAAGGGCACGGCTGTGCGGGCATGACACCCGTGCAGTACGGGCTCGTTCTGCAAGAGCTCGAATACGGCGATAGCGGCCTGCGCAGCTTCGTCAGCGTGCAGGGCTCACTTGCGATGTATGCCATCTCCGCCTTTGGCGACGCGGCGCAGAAGGAGCGCTTTCTGCCGCGCATGGCGCGCGGCGAGTGCATCGGTTGCTTCGGGCTCACCGAGCCCGACAGCGGTTCGGATCCCGGCTCGATGAAGACGCGCGCTCGCCGCGACGGCTCGGACTACGTCTTGAGCGGCACCAAGATGTGGATCACCAATGCGCCCTTCGCGGACGTGGCGGTGGTCTGGGCAAAGCTCGACGATTCGCCGGAATCAATCACGGGCTTCTTGGTCGAGCGCGGGATGAAGGGCTTCGAGACCCCGCGCATCCACGGCAAGATGAGCCTGCGCGCCAGTGAAACCGGCGAACTCGTGCTCGACGAGTGCCGAGTGCCAGAAGAGAGCGTGCTCGCCGGCAAGCGCGGTTTGGGCGCACCCCTGCGCTGCTTGAGCGAAGCGCGCTTCGGCATCGCCTGGGGCGCGCTCGGCGCGGCCAAAGCCTGCTTCGAATCGGCCCTCTCCTACAGCGGTGAGCGCAAACAATTCGGCGTGCCGCTGTCCTCGAAACAACTGATCCAAGCCGAGCTCGTGCACATGGCCTCCGAGATCGTCAAAGGTGACCTGCTCGCCTTGCACTTCGGACGCCTCAAAGAGCAACACGGCAAACTGCTCCCGGAACAAGTGTCGCTGTGCAAGCGCAACAACGTGGCCGTCGCGCTCGACTGTGCCCGCCGCAGCCGGGCGTTGCTGGGGGCCAACGGCATCCTGCTCGAATATCCAGCCATTCGCCACCTGCTCAATTTGGAGAGCGTGTACACCTATGAAGGCACACACGAGATCCACACGCTCGTGCTGGGCAAAGCGCTGACGGGTCAGAACGCCTTCTGACCGGATCTCGGACTGGGATTTTGGGTTAGCGGGCCGAGGACTCGCAACGCGACGCGTAGCTCGATTGGCGGCTTCCGCGGCGGGTCGCGGCTCGCTTTGGGGGGCGCCGCGCCATCCTTCGAAACTTTCGAGCAGGAAGGGTGTCACACGAAGGCGGGTCGCGACGACCAGCAAGCGATGCCAGCCAGGAAAGAACCCTCCGACCCCGGAGCGCGAGTCCATTTCGAGCCTACAGCGAATTGCCTGCTCGAACCCGGCAGCACGTCACGAGCGACCAAGTCCTTTGTCGAGCTGGCGCGTCCAAGGGGCATGCGACGAGCGATCGGTGTGTGGGCGAGACGCGGTTTCTTGCTCTCCATGCTGCTGGGTTCAGTGCTGATCAGCGTGCTGAGCCTGCCCTACTTCGATTTCGAAACTTTGCCGCCGTTCGTGGTCGAGAAACTGCCGCTGCGCTTCGAGGCCTTGTGGCTGGCGGCGCTCCGCACGCACGTGGCCGCGGCCGCGCTCGCTTTTCCGCTGTGTCTGGCGTTGATGACCCGCGCCCTGCAGCGACGCGCGCGCGTTCATCGCTGGCTCGGGCGGGTCACGGGAGTGTTGGTCTTGTTCGTTTTGCTGCCCTCCGGCAGCGTGCTCGCCTTCGACGCCAAGGGCGGCGGGCTGGTCACGGCCGGCTTCTTGCTCTCGGCCGCGATCATCGCCATCGCGATGGTCGGCGGAGTGCGGGCAGCACGCCGCCGCGACCTCACTTCGCACGCGCGCGCCATGCGCCACGTGCTCGGCCAGATGAGCGTCGCGGTCGTGTCGCGGCTGCTGATCGTGGCGCTGGATCTCGTGAGCGTCGATCCGCAGCTCGCCTATGTCACGGCCTTGTGGGGCCCAGTCTTGGCCAGCGCCGCGCTCGTCGAATGGCTCGGCCGGCGGGCGCGCCCTTTGCCACCAAACCCATTGCCACTCGTCGAAAGGATAAGCCGTGAATCATCTGCGTTGGCTGTCTTGTTGCGTGTTCGTGCTCTCGTTCTGCCCGTCGCTCGCGACGGCCGATGAACCCACATTCGCCGAATGGACGCAGCGCCGGGTCGAGACCGGCCTGTTGCAACCACTCGCCGAGCGCTCTTCGAGCCGGTTTTCGCGCTCTCGGCCGCCGCCCCACGAACGCCGCGTGCGCGTGCAGCAGACGGCGCCGAGCCGCGATCGGCAGGGTCGCGAATTCCTGTCCTTCAGCGTGGACGTGCGATTCGGCAGCGGCGACTGGCAAATGGACGACATCATCGGCTGCGCCTACCGCGCCAGCGGCAGCTTGTTCATCAAGAGCGGTGAGGCCTATTTTCCGGCCGCGCTGCTACTCGGCAAGAAAGTCAGCAGCGCGCCCGGCGTGTGCGAGTCGGTCGCCGCGCGCTCCTGACGTCGAGAGCTCTAAGGCTTGACCGCGTGCGCGCGCGCGAGCGCTGCGAGCTCGGCGTTGCCAGCCGAGAGCAGCGAACTACTCGCGAGCTCACATGCCGACCAATGCACGGTCCAGCTGAGCGTCGCGCCGGGCGCGAGCTCGACTTCTTCGCCTTGTTCCTCGACCTCGATCAGCTTGGGGTTCGCGGTACCGCTCGTCCACAGCTGAATTTCTGCCTGATTCGTGGGTAGGCGCTCGTCCTGGGCATCGACGAAGCTCTTCACGAACAGCACCGGCAGCAGGTTCTTTCCAAAACGGTTGGCATGCGCAAGCCAGCCCTCGGCGCCGTCGAACTCGGTGATGTAGTTGTCTTTCGTCAGCGTCAGACTGGGATAGTTCAGCCACTCGATCGCGTCCGCGGCGGGCGGCGGCGGCAACAAACTGAGCGGGAGCGGATTCTGGAAGGAGTCTTGCGTGATGGTTCGGTTGCCGGGACCGCGCGGGGCGAAGGTGTAGCCCCCTGCGCGCACGCGCGTCACCTCCCAGGGCGCCCAGGACGCAGCCTGCTTGCTTTGATTGATCAGCTGATACTCGATGCTGACCACCCCGCTCTCCGCGTTGACCCAAAAGCGCTTGTTCACGCTGAGACCGAGCGCGCTGGAGGTCGCGCTCTTCAGGCTCAAGCTGGTCGCATCCGAGCGCGCCGTATAGGCGGCCGTATCGATCTCGGCCGGGGGCGGCCAAGTGTACGCTTGTTGCGGACTGGGCCAAAAAGTAGAGCCCCCAGTCGGATCGATCAAGTTGTTGCCGTCGAGCGAGAACTCGATCACGTGCGCGCCGTGCGCGCCGGCGACCACCAGCCGATAGCGCCCGAAGCTGAAGCTCCAATCGCCCCCGCTCTCACTCTGGGGAGTGATGTCACCGGACAGCTTCGGGGGCCGCGCAGAGCCAACCGCCGCCCAGCCGGTCCCGCAGCGACCATCGAAGTCGACGCGGTCGGTACTGCCCGCCTCGCCCCCTTCGGCAAAGCCCGCACTGCCAGCGTCCGCCGCGCTGCCTCCGAGATTGCCGCCCGAGCCGCCGTTGCCACTGGCGCCGCCGACGCTCGCGCCCGACGTGCCTCCACCCGCAAAGCCGGCGCTGCCAGCGCCACTCTCGCTGGCGCCGCCGGTTCCACCTTGGCCGCTCGCGGTTCCGCCCACGTCGCCCGCGCTACCGCCGATGCCTGCGTGAGCTCCCCCGGCACCACCGGCGCTGCTCCCGGCACGGCCAGCAGGGGTGCCATTGTCCGAACTCCCGGCGCAGCTCGCGGTCAAAATCGCGCCGACCAACCACGGGGCACACGAGCGCAGGAATGGACCTCGAGCCATCGCGCGAGAGTGCCATAGACACGAGTCAGTGACGAGCGCCGAGCGTCACTTCGCAGCGCGCGCCGGCAGCGCGCTCTCGCGGCTCGGCCG
>DASSMT010000490.1:0-4334 GCA_035688655.1 Polyangiaceae bacterium
CGAGCACCCGAATCAGCGCACCATTTTCCGGAAACACCTTCGAGTTCCGCGGCGATTCCTTGCGCTTCGAGCAGATCGACGGCCAGCGCTTCATGCGCTTGCAGCGGGCGCAGCAACGTGACGCGCTGTTTCGCGTCACCAAAGTGATCGGCGGTCGCTACCGCGAAGACTTCGTGGGCGTGGAAGTCGACGAAACGGCTCCGCTCGGCGGAGCGCGGGATGTCGAGCGCGTGCTGCCCGCGTCGTATCTCTCCTTCAACGGCGAGTGGCGCTACAAGGGCTACTCGGTGATGGTGCGCGAGCGCGCAGCGCTCGAACCCGGAGTGGTGTGGAAGACCGGCTGCATTTTCTGCCACAACACCGTCCCTACCCTGTCGATCTTGCTCGACGACATCTACTCCGAGTACGGCCAGCGCGCACCTAGCTACCAAGGCTCGGCCAGCATCGAACTGCCCGACGACAAGCGCCCCCGCTACGCAGTGAGCGACGAACGCGCGCTCGTGCGCGCGCTGGCGAGCGAGCTCTCGTACTTGGGCAAACCGCGGGATTTAGCGGATTATGGGCCGAAGAGAGCACTGACCGTGAGCATCGACGGCACGCGCGACGGCTTCGACGAGCAGCACCTGGTCGAGCTCGGCATCGGCTGCGAGGCTTGCCACGGCGGCGCGCGGGAACACGTGAAGAACCCGGGCGCTGTCCGGCCGTCACTGTCGTTGCGCAGTGACTTTCTGCGCGTGACCAGCGCGGCGGGTGCCGAGCCGAGCCACGCGCAAGACGTCAATCGCACCTGCGCCAAGTGCCACACCGTGCTCTTCTCTCGCTATCCGTACACCTGGGAAGGTCGCACGCGCAGACACGACCCGGGAGGCGCCACGATCAACTCCGGAGAAGCGCGAGATTTCTTGCTCGGCGACTGCAGCGAACGCCTCAGCTGCGTGCATTGTCACGATCCGCACGGCGAAGACCCGAAGAGCGCGCTGCTCGCGCTGGAGGGCCCGAAGGGCGACGCGCTGTGCGCGAGCTGCCACCAAAAGTTCGGGACTGCCGAGGCCCAGCGCGCGCATACTCATCATCCCAATGGCAGCGCGGGTAGTCATTGCCTGAATTGCCACATGCCGAAGAAGAACCTGGGCCTCGCTTACGAGCTCACGCGCTATCATCGCATCGGCTCACCCACGGATCGCGAGCGAGTCGAAGGCGATCGCCCCCTCGAGTGCGCACTGTGCCACACGGACAAGAGCGTGGATGAGCTCGTCTCGACGATGGAGCGCTTTTGGCACACGCGCTACGATCGCACCGCCCTACGCCGACTGTACGGCCAAGATCTGCGGGTGAACGCCTTGGAGGCGACGCTGCGCTATGGCAAACCGCATGAACAAGGCACCGCGGTCGCCGTCGCCGGCCGTGATCGCCGTCGGGACTTGTTGCCACTCGTCAGCCAGCAGCTGGCCAACGAATACCCTTTGGTGCGCTACTTCGCGCGCCACGCGATCGAACGCATCACCGATGCCCCTTTGCCGGTCGACATGAACCTGACCGGCGCAGAAGTCCTCGAACGCGCCCAGGCCTACCTCGGCGCAACGCCCAACCGGAGCCCCGCACAGTGACCCCTCGCAGTTCGCAACAGCTGGCGTTTTTGCGCCAATCTGAAATTCGCAACATGACGTTGGAGTGCGTCAAAGTCGGCGGTATCAACTTGTCGCAAGGTGTGTGCGACACCGAACTGCCGGAGCCCGTGCGCCTGGGCGCTGCAACGGCGATGCTCGAAGGCACGAACACCTACACTCGCTACGATGGCCTCGCCGCGCTGCGCGAAGCCATCGCACGCAAGCTGCAACGCGAAACGGGCCAAAGCCGCGATCCCGAGACCGAGGTGCTGGTAACGAGCGGCGCCACGGGCGCGTTTTACGCCGCATGCCTCGGGCTGTTCGACCAAGGTGACGAGGTGGTGCTGTTCGAACCCTACTACGGCTATCACTTGGACACGCTGCGCGCGCTTTCGGTCACGCCACGCTTCGTGCCGCTCGCGCCTCCGGACTGGTCGTTCTCGGTGCAGGCCCTGCGCCAAGCGATCACGGAAAAGACGCGGGCAATCGTGATCAACACGCCCGCCAATCCGTCCGGCAAAGTGTTCACGCGCGCGGAGCTCGAACAGGTTGCGCAGCTTGCCCGCGAGCTCGACCTGTACCTGATCACGGACGAGATCTACGAGTACTTTCTGTACGACGGTCACGAGCACGTCTCGCTCGCCACGCTCCCGGGCATGCGCGAGCGCACACTGACGATCGGCGGCTTCAGCAAGACCTTCTCGATTACGGGCTGGCGTATTGGTTACCTGGTGGCAACCGCGGAGCTGTGCCACAAGCTCGGCCAGGTCCATGATCTGGTGTACGTGTGCGCACCCGCGCCGCTTCAAATCGGCGTCGCACGCGGGCTGGAACAACTCCCCTCGGCCTTTTACGAGGGTTTGAAGACCGAATACACGAACAAGCGCGAGAAGCTGTGCGCAGCGCTCGAACGCGCCGGGCTCAGGCCGTACGTACCCCAGGGCGCTTACTACGTGCTCGCCGATTCGCGCAATCTTCCGGGTGCGAGCGCCAAACAGCGAGCGCTCGCGCTGCTCCACGCGTGTGGCGTCGCTGCCGTACCGGGCAGCGCATTTTTTCAAGACGGGCGCGGCGACGACCTACTACGATTCAGCTACGCGAAGCGGGAGGCCGAGCTGGACGAAGCCTGCCGCCGCCTCGACGCATTCCGCCGCTAGCGCGCTAGGTGCCAAGTGACACAGGAGAACGCGATGACAGACGAAGATGCGCAATTCGTACTCGAGCTGCCCGGGGTCGAACGCGTGCAAGAGCACGGCCTTTCAGCGCTGCGCGTCTCGAATGCGAGCGCGTCCGGCCTGGTGTACTTACAGGGCGCGCACGTCGCGGCCTGGCAGCCCGCGGGCGAACAGCCCGTGCTCTTTCTCAGTGAGAACGCCCTCTATGCGCCCGGGAAAGCCTTGCGCGGCGGTGTGCCGATTTGTTTCCCTTGGTTCGGCGCGCACGCCGAGCACAAGGACTTTCCTGCACACGGCTTCGCGCGGACGCGGCTCTTCGAGTATCGCGGCGCACGCCTCGACGACAGCGGTCGCACGGAACTCGAATTTTCACTCGACAGCGACGAGCAGACGCGCGCCTGGTTCCCGTACGCTTTCACGGCGCGGCTGCGCGTGGCGTTCGGACGAACATTGGGGCTACGGTTCTCGGTGACCAATCGCGACGTCCAGGAATTCAGCTTCGAAGCGGCGCTACATAGCTATTTCAGCGTGGCCGACGTGCTGCAAACCTCGGTGCGTGGGCTCGAGGGTGCGCGCTACGTCGACAAGGTACGGGAGCAGGCGGTGTTCACCGAGGGCGCGCGCGAGCTACGCCTCGTCGCCGAGACGGACCGCGTGTATGAGAGCACCGCCACCTGCACCATCGACGATCGCGCGGGCAAGCGTTCGCTCGTGATCGAAAAGCAGAACTCGGGGGCCACCGTGGTCTGGAATCCGTGGCGAGAAAAGGCAGCACAGATGTCGGACCTGGGTGCGGCGTGCTGGGCACGGATGTTGTGCGTCGAGAGCGCCAATGTAGGAAAATCCCGGATTACTTTGGCACCGGGCGCGTCGCATCGACTCGCGGTCACGGTCGCCACGACCGGGATTTCCTGAGGGAAACGTGACAAGCTTTTAGCGTCGGAATCGACTCGTTCCCAAGGAACTCGACCACTTGGCGCAACCCAGACAGCGCATCACGCAAGAGCACGTCATCAGTGGCGGACCTGCGCGCTTGATCGTTCTGGAAGGTCCGCAGGCCGGGCAGAAGTTCAAGATCGACGGCGATGTCGTGCTCGGGCGCGCGATCGACTCCACCGTCGTGCTCGAAGATCCCGAGGTTTCGCGCAGCCACGTACGCATCACTCGCAGCGACGTCGGTGCCTACATCATCGAGGACATGGGCAGCCGCAACGGCACGCAGGTCAACGGTGTGCCGATTCAAAAGCAGTTTTTGAGCTTCGGCGACAAGATCCAGGTCGGGCCGCGCGTGCTCATCTTGTTCGCGCCCTTCGATCCGATAGAAGATCAACTGCTGCAAAGGCAACGGTTAGAGGCGCTAGGCCGCGTGGGTGCAGGCGTCGCGCACGACTTGAGCAACATGCTCGGCGCCATCTCGGCCAGCATCGACTTTCTGAGCCGCTTGTCGCCGGATCGCACGGTCGACGCGCTCGAGGTCCAGGACAGCATCGCCGACATCCGCACGGCCTTGGTGCAGGCTAGCGAGCTTGCTCGGGGCATTCTGAAGTTCGCC
>DASSMT010000497.1:0-13063 GCA_035688655.1 Polyangiaceae bacterium
CCGTCGCACGCCTCGATACCGCCCGGGTGCGCAGCGGCGCTGCGATCGTCGCAATCATCGCCGCACGCGCCAGGGGCTCCCGGAGCAAAGCCAGGCCTCGGCGCGCGATGGCCATCACCGTCCAAATCCAAGGTGATTGGCGTGAAGCCACAGTGCCCGTTCAGCGGGTCGCAGCTGTCCTCGGTGCACTCGTCGTGGTCGTCGCACACGATCGGAGGCAGCGGCGCGCAAGTGCCCTCTCGACACTCGGCCTGCGCGCACGCGTCGCCCGTGTCACAGTCCGAATCGACCGCACATGGCTGGGGCACATCCACGCCCGCGTCGCTCACGTAGATGCTGGTGCGGGCCCCGCAGGACAGCACGAACAACGCCAGCAACGAAGAAATCCCAGGCAAACGCCTGGGTAGATTCAAGAGCATACCCCGAAACCTTCGACGTCGAGCTCCCCACAGATCAAGCCCGCCGGGCATACCTTTTCACCGCCCATGCGACACAGCTTGACGCAGTGCTTGCCCGGTTGCGAGCCCACCACGCACACGAAGCCGGCGGCGCAACTCTCGCCGGCGCTGCCACAGCTGTCCCCCTGCTGCCCCGTCCCCGATGGGCGGCACACCGTGCCAAAGCTCTGCGCGCCGCAGCCGGCACCGAACGGATGGTCGACGAACGGAAAGCAACCCTCACCGAACTGGCAAGTCGAGACCGTGGCGAAGGGATCGCACTCATTGATGTGAACGGGCGCGCCCACGTCGGGGCACCCGGGGTCGACGTACACGTCGAACCCGGCATCTGCCGGCGACGCGCCGCTGCCCGCCGCGCCGGACCCTGCGGCACTTCGGCCTGCATACCCGGTGCGGCCCGCGTGTGCACGGCCGCCCCCGCCAACGCCGTCCGGACTCACCTCCACGGTGCCCCCGCACTGAAGTAACGCCACGACGGAGGAGATTGCCGTCAACACCCAGAATCGCCCACTCATGAGTGGCACAAGGATAGCACCGCCGGTCGGCAATCAAGGACCGGGGCTTCTTTTTGCGTTCCCGGCAGAAATGCGCGGATCCAACTCGGCGGGGGGAATGCTAGAGAGCCTGAGCGATGCGCGTGACAGCTGCGTTCGGACTGGCGATGGGACCTTGCTTGTTATTGGTCTCGGCCTGCAATCGCACGGAAGAACCGCACTCTTCCGGTGACGCACAAGTAGCAGCTGCGCCGCTGGCCGCGCACGCTGCCGCGCCGGAAAAGCCCGCCGCGAGCAGCAAGGCCGCCTGTGTCATCCCCACGGCCACCGAAGCAGCGCGCCGCGCGCCGAACGCCTTACATTGTCCGCCGGATCCGGAAGGCCAAAGCGAACTCGCCCACGGCTACGTCGTGTTCACGGATGCCCCAGGCAGTCCCCGACTCAATGTCGAGCTGGCCCGCACGGAGCCGGAGAAAGAGCGCGGGCTGATGTACCGCACCAAGCTGCCCGACGATCAGGGGATGTTGTTCTCCTGGGGCGGGGTGGAGCAGCCGCGAACCTTCTGGATGCACAACACCTGCATCCCGCTGGACATGATGTTCATCGCGCGCGACGGGACCATCACCGGCATTTTGGAACAAGTCCCGACTTTGAACGACGAACCCCGCGGCCTGCCTTGCCCGGCCGCGTACGTGCTGGAGGTCAACGCCGGTTGGTCTCGCTCGCACGGCATTCAACCAGGAACCACGGTGCACTTCGAATGACGCAACTGAAGCAGGTCCCATCGCTCACGAGCCATCAACCTGGACGAGCCGCGCTGGCTGGGCTCGCGCTCATCGCCGTGAGCAGCGGCGCCTGCCGCTCGACGCCGGCAGAGCCAGAATCTCACTCGGTGCTCAAGCCGACGCCGACCGAAACCGCCGTCGCCGCCGCAACCCCAGCTGCGCCCGCTGCCAAACCCGCCGCGCCTGCGCCCGAGGCCCCCGTCAGTGACGACGACCCGCTGCACGGCAAATTCACGCTCGATGACGCCACCGCCAATCTGCCGGGCAAAGGCCCGCTGGTCGCCGAGCTCGAGACCGACGAAGGCAAGCTCGTGTGCGATCTGTACGACGACAAAGCTCCGATCACGGTGGCAAATTTCGTCGGCCTGGCCCGCGGCCTGCGCCCGTTCAAAGCGCCCGACGGCCAGTGGACGAAAAAGCCAGCCTACGACGGCACCACCTTTCATCGCGTGATCAAGGGCTTCATGATCCAAGGCGGCGATCCCAAGGGCACCGGCTCGGGCGAGCCGGGCTACGTGATTCCGGACGAAATCTGGCCGGGTGCGGCGCACGACTCGCGCGGCCTGCTGTGCATGGCCAACCGCGGCCCCAACACCAACGGGCAGCAGTTCTTCATCACCGACGCGGCCGCCAAGCACTTGGACGGCGGCTACACGATCTTCGGCAAGTGCGGCCCCGATGCGGTCATCGAGAAGCTCGCCAGCGTGGAAGTGCGCGGCGACCAAAGCCTGAAACCGAGCAAGATCAAAAAGGTCACCATCAAACGCAAAGCGAAGTGACTCTGCAGCCCGTCGCATGACCGTGCCCGTGCGGTGCCGTGCCGTGCCGTGCCGGTGGCCGTGCCCGTGGCGGAAAAATCGAGCTGCGAGACCGCGCGCCGCCACGCACTGGTGCACGCGGGCAGCTGAGAGGCAGCCCCAATTTAGCAAGAAAGAGGGGGGCGTTCGCGATCCAGCAGCGCACCTCGTGGGGTGTGTTGTTCCGCGCGGAATGGAGGCCGAAACGGAGAGAGCGCGCACGGCTGATGCACTGCCCGAAGACAAGCAACCGGCGCGCGCGCGACGCGCTGCGACTCCACCGGCGGTGTCGCGGCGAGCAACGCTCGGCGGTGCCGAATTCTTTTGCGTCGATTTTTGTAGACAGGTTTGGAGTGTGTAGCCGCGTCGACTTGGCGTGTCAGATGGATTTGGGGTGTTGCTTTCGCGAGGCTTCGCGTGGCGGGCCTTTTGCGAGCTCGCTCGACTTTGCAGCCATTTTCTAGCGGAAGCCAGGGCCTGTGCGGCAGTCTGGGGCTCGAAAGAGCGCATGATAGAGAAGAGTGATGAGCGATTGTGCGCGCTCGCACCGCACTTGACGCTGGAGAACGCGTCAGGACTGTTCGAGGCGTGTCGGGGTAAAAGTCGGCGGCAGATCGAGGAGCTTCTTGCTGTGCGCTTTCCACGGGCCGATGGTACGAGCGCAGATTCGGCGCCTGCCCACGCGCGCCAGGCCCAGGGCCACCGCTCGGGCACTGCCGCGTGCCGAAACGGTCGAGGCGCTCTCACCAGCGATGCCGCAACCGACGCCCATCTCTGCAAATTCCTCCATATCTTCGGCGGAAATGACGGCTCCGGATAGGCCGCGACGCGCTCGCGAGCTCGAGCCACTTTCAGCCGATGAGCACACGCTGCGTCGAATCATCAGACGAGCACGGACGCGGGCTGGCCCGGACGCGGCAGTCAATCGGGCTGGTAAACGATGCGCTGCGTGTTGTCCTGAAAGTAATACGCGGCGTAGCGCGAGCGTCCGAAGGTTCCCGCGCCGAATGCGTTGAGGAGCACGGCCGCGCAGGCCAGCACGCGAAACAGTCGACCGAAGCGGTATCCGCCGATCGCCAAGAGCGCGAACAAGAACACCGCGTAGTCGTTGGAGAACCGGTAACCGAACTGAAGCCAGCCGGTGTTTTGATAGAGCAACGTGGGCAGAGCCACGCACGCCACGGTGATCCACAGCGCACGGTGCGGTGCTGTGGTGCGCCGGGGCCAGAGCAACCAAAGGTAGGCTGGCGTCGTGACCCAGAGCGCGAGGCCATGCTGGTTGATCTGGAACGGAACCTTGCCCGCGGGGGTCCAGAAGGGCAGGCTCGTCAGCACGATGCCCAGGTTCTTGGCCAGGTAGTGGTAGCCGAAAAGGCCCCATTTTTCGATGCGGTGCTGCCAGGCGATGCCCAAGTACCGATAACCGACTTCGAACGGATCGCCGAAGCGAAGTTGGTTGTGCAGCAGCGTGAGCAGCACGATCGCACTCACCGGCGTGAAGAAAGCGAGCAACGTGCGCGGCAAAGCCGAACGCGAAGTGCGCACTGCCTCCAGCACGAACAACGGAGCCGCGAACAGAAGCGGCGTGCGCGTGGCAAAACCGAGCCCGAGCGCGAGGCCCGCGAGCCAGGGTCGCTCTGCCTCGAGCGCGAACAACAGATAGGCCGCCGCGAGCGCGGTGCCGACGACATGCGCGGCGAACCAAACCGTGCCCTGCTCGGCACAGAAGAAGTAAACGCTGCCGAAAGCGAACGCCAAGCTCAACCCCACGTTGCCGAGCTCGTCGAGCTCGCTCCGCCCGAAGCGACGGAGCTTCTCCAGCGCGAGGAACAACAGCGCGGGCGCGAGCCCCGAGAGCCACAAGAAGAACTGACCGTCGTGCACGCGCGCGGGGTCTTTGACCAGCGCCAAGACGGGGAGCAGGAGCAGCGCTGGGAAAGGCGGAAACACCACGTACCACTTGCCGCCCACGTGGCTGAAGTCGTTGTTCCCGGTGTACGCCGGCGGCGGCCCGCCCAGGTCGAGTCGCCCGCTGCGCCAGGCGTCGGCGAGCAGCGCGAAATGATTCCAGGGGGTGTGCTCGTGGATGACAGCGGGGTCGGCGAACAGGAAATAGACCAGACAAGCCGCTAGGTAGATCCCAAGGGCGATCCACCGCCGCCGCATTTCGGGGCTTCCGCCGGACAGCATCGGGGCGGCACGCTAGCCCAAGAAGCGCTCGTGTGGTCGCCCGAGTCGGGCCCGGGCTCGCCTAGCTTCCCGCAGGAAGCCGCGAGTATTCGCGAAATCGCGGGCGATCTTTGCTTACCTGCGCACTCGGCGCTAGGTTGCGCGCCCCGCCGTGTCCAAAGCCCTTTTTGTCGTCCCTGTCGCCGATGTCGAGCGAGGCCCACGCACGCTGAGCTTCACGCTCGACGAGGCCTGGTTGCGCGGCGTCTTCGAGGGCACGGAGGCCACCCCGCGTCGCGCGGGCAGCGCGACCGTCGAGCTGAGCAAGAGCGGGCGCGAGATCATGGTCCGTGGGCGCGCCGAAGTAGCCGTCACCATGCCCTGCGTCGTGACGCTGGATCCGCTCGAGATCGACCTGAACCCCGAGATCTTCCTGATGCTGGCTCCTGCCCCGTCGGCCGAGCCGGGCGGCAAGGGTGGCAAGGCAGGCCCAGCGGGTCAGCGCGGGCAAAGCTCCAAGAAACGCGCCCATCCCGGCACCGACGCGCCAACCGAGGCGCGCCGGGCCCCTTCGCGCAAGCGCGGAGCCGACGACGAGGACGAAGAAGGCGAACTATTGGACGCCGTGACCGCGGCCCGGGATACCTTCGAAGGCAGCCAAATCGAGCTAGATTCCTTCTTTCGTGAGTTCCTTTTGTTGGAGCTGCCGATGTATCCGCGGCGTTCCGACTTGCCTTCGTCCCCAGAGCCCGCTATCGGTCCGCGCCTCGTAACGCCGGAACCCGATGAGCAGGAGCACATCGATCCCCGGTTACAACCTCTCGCGGCCCTTCGCAGCCGCTTGCGTGACAGTAAAGAGTAAAGGAGTCGCCTCGTGGCCGTACCGAAGCGCCGTTTGAGCAGCAGTAAGCGTGACATGCGTCGCGCAAATCACGACAAAGTCAGCGCACCGAACGTGGTGCCCTGCCAAAATTGTTCCGCCCCGACCGTGTCGCACCGGGTCTGCCCGGCGTGCGGTTTCTACAAGGGCCGAGCAGTCGTCAAGACTGAATCCACCGAGAAGTGAGTCGTCTCCCGCCCCGCGGGCAAGGCGCGGACCAAGCCGCCGTGCGTTTTCACGGCGCAGGGCCGTGGTGTGCCCGCGCGCAGCGTACGGCTAGCTGACTGGTTCTACCATTTTGCGTGACGGCTTCGCGGGAGGATTGTACGAGGAGAGCATGGCGTCCGAGTTGGTCCCCCAAAGTCGCATCCTTGGCCTTGGCGCGTACGCGCCGGCGCGGGTGCTGACCAATGCGGACTTGGAAAAGTTAGTCGAGACGTCGGACGCTTGGATTACCGAGCGCACCGGCATCAAAGAGCGCCACATCGCCCGCGACGACGAGACCGCCAGCGACATGGCGCTCATGGCCGCGCGCCGCGCGCTCGAGACCGCGGGCTTGAGCCCGGCCGACCTCGACATGATCATCGTCGCCACGATCAGCGGCGACGTGCCCATGCCCGCTTGCGCCGCGTACCTGCAGCACAAGCTCGGCGCGGGCCCAATCCCCTCGTTCGACGTGTCGGCTGCCTGCGCGGGCTTTCTGTACGCGATGTCGATCGCCGATCAGTTCGTGCGCAGCGGCGCGCACAAGCACATCCTGATCGTGGGCGTCGAGCTACTGAGTCGCTTGATCGACTGGGAAGACCGCACGACCTGCGTGCTGTTCGGCGACGGCGCAGGCGCAGCCGTGATTGGCCCCGCGCTCGGTGACGGCCGCGGGATCTTGTCGACGAGACTGTACACCGACGCAAGTCTCACGGAATCCTTGTGTATTCCGGCCGGAGGCAGCCGCGAGCGAGTGACCCCCGAGGGCATCGCGAAGAAGCGCGACAAGGTGCGCATGGTCGGCAAGGACATCTTCAAGGCGGCCGTGAAGAACATGTGCCAGGCCTCGCGCACCGCGCTCGACGCCGCCAACATGTCGACTGACAGCGTGCGCTGGGTCGTGCCGCATCAGGCCAATCTTCGCATCATCACCGGCATCGCCGAGCGGCTGACCATTCCGCTCGAGCGCTTCGTGATCAACATCGAGCGTTACGGCAACACGTCCAGCGCTTCGATCCCGCTCGCCTTGGACGAAGCCTTCCGCGACGGGCGGATCAAGCCCGGTGACCCCGTGCTGATGTGCGCGTTGGGCGCCGGCATCGCCTGGGGCAGCGCGCTGGTCCGCATGTGAGCGCCGGGCGCGGAGGCCCGAGCTTTCCCCATTTCCCTTCGGGATCGAGTCCATGCTAAGTGCGGCGCGTGAAGATCGCGTGGCTCTTTCCAGGACAAGGTTCGCAGGAAGTCGGCATGGGGCGAGCGCTCGCGAGCGCCTTCCCCGAGGCCAATCGCGTGTTCGAGCAAGCCGATGAGGCGCTCGGCTTTTCGATTCGCACGCTGTGCTTCGAGGGCCCAGAAGCCGAGCTCACGCTCACCAAGCACACACAACCCGCGATCGTCACGACCAGCATCGCAACGCTAGCGGCGATTCGCGCAGCTCACCCGAGCCTCCCGGCGCCCAGCTTCGCCGCCGGGCATTCGCTCGGTGAGTACAGCGCGCTGGTGGCCGCGGGCGCGCTGACGCTGCAAGACGCCGTGCGCATCGTGCACCTCCGCGGTCGCGCCATGCAAGAAGCCGTTCCCCAGGGTGAAGGCGGCATGGCTGCGGTGATGGGCGGTGATCGCGCCGCGGTCGAAGCTCTGTGCCGCGAAGCTTCCGAAGGCGACGTGGTGTCACCCGCGAATTTCAATGCGCCGGGGCAGATCGTGATCTCGGGTCATCAGCGCGCGGTCGACCGCGCCGCTGCTCTCGCCGGCGCCAAGAAGCTGAAGGCGATTCCGCTCAAGGTGAGCGCGCCCTTCCACTGCGCGTTGATGGCCCCCGCCGCGCGCGCGGTGGAAGCTGCGCTCGCTCAGTTGACGCTCGAAGCGCCCGCCTTCCCCGTGATCGCCAACGTGAGCGCACTTCCGAACCAGGACGCCACCGCGACCAAGGGTCTGCTGGTGAAGCAGATCGATGCGCCGGTCTTGTGGGAGCAAACGATCGCGCTCATGGCGGAGGCCGGCGTGACCCACGCGCTCGAGATTGGTCCGGGGAAGGTGCTGGCCGGTCTGGTCAAACGGATCGACAAGCGGATCGCCGTCTTGAGCGTGAGCGACGCCGAAAGCATCGGCAAAATCCTGGGTTTTCTGGGCTAGTTTGACGCGGCGCGCTGCTTTCCGCCGGGACCTGTGCGGCGGCTGCGCGCGGGCGCGAAACAGATTTCCCGCTTTGACGCCGGCAGCTCCGTGCTAAAGACGGCGCCCGAGCTGAAATTCGCCTGATTTAGCAGACAAAGCATGTTCGATCTCCGCACTAAAGTAGCACTGGTCACCGGCGGTTCGCGCGGCATCGGCCGAGCAGCAGTCATGGCACTGGCCGAGCGTGGCGCACACGTGGTCGTCAATTACGTGAGCAACGAGGGCGCAGCGCGCGAGACGGTGGCTGCCGTCGAGAGCGCGGGCGGCAAAGCCGAGATGCTGCAATTCGACGTGGCCAACGCCGAAGCCGCCGAAAAGGCAATCGGCGAGGTCGCCAAGCGCTTGGGCCGACTCGACATCCTGGTCAACAGCGCGGGCATCGCCATCGATGGCCTGCTCTTGCGGCTCAAGGACGAAGACTTCGACAAGATTCTGGCAATCAACGTGAAGGGCGCCGTGGCTTGCTCGCGGGCTGCCATTCGCACCATGATGCGCGCCAAGTCCGGACGAATCATCTTCCTGTCCAGCGTCGTCGGTGAAATGGGCAACGCTGGCCAAACCGCTTACTCCGCGTCCAAATCGGCGCTGCTCGGCGTCACCAAGAGCTTGGCGCGCGAATACGCTTCGCGCGGCATCACGGTCAACGCGGTTACCCCGGGGTTCATCGACACGGACATGACCAGCGGCCTGACCGACGAACAGAAGGCCGCAATGCTCACGGCGGTCCCGCTCGGCCGAACCGGCACTGCGCGCGAGATTGCTGCTGCCATCGCCTACCTGGCTTCCGACGAAGCCGGCTACGTGACCGGTCAGGCGCTCCGGGTCAACGGCGGAATGTATATGTAATATTTGGGGAATTATCCAAAGCCGTGGCTTTGGAATTTCGCCGATCGCGTCGCTTTTCGGGGTTTTAACCCTCTTAGGTTGTGGGGCTTTTTGCCCTCGTTTGATAGAAACACGTGCAATCGGGAACGCCCCTGGTGTAGAGGCGCCCCTGGAGGAATCATGGCTGAAGGTCGCAACGTAACCGTCGAAGTGAAACGGATCATCAAGGAACAGCTGGATGTCGACGAGAAGGACATCAAGCCAGAGTCCACGTTCATCGACGATTTGGGTGCAGACTCGCTCGGACTGGTCGAGCTGGTGTTGGCCTTCGAAGAAGCGTTCGAGATCGACATCCCGGACGAAGACACCGAAAAAATCCGCAGCGTTCAGGACGCCGTCGACTACATCGAAAAGCATCTGGCCAGCTGACGAAGCCGGCACCAGGGCGTTCTTAGGATCGTCCGCCCGGGTGAGCCCATACCGGTGAAACCCGGGCTTTTTGTCTGAGGAAAAGATGGAACGCGTCGTCGTTACAGGAATTGGTCTCGTCACGCCCAACGGCGTCGGGACCGAGCCATCTTGGCAATCGTTGCTGAAGGGCCAGAGCGGCGTGAATACCATCACGCTGTTCGAGGCAACGGACGCCTATGCCACGCGCATCGCCGCCGAAGTGAAGAACTTCGACGCGGCGGAGTTCATGGAAAAGAAGAAGATCAAAGAGGTCTCTCGTTTCACGACCTTCGCGATGGCCGCCACCAAGATGGCGTTGGATCAGGCCCAACTCGATCTGACCGAGGACGAGCGCGACCGCGCGGGCGTCTTCATCGGCGTCGGCCTGGGCGGGCTCGAGAATCTCGAGCGTTGCACGCTCACGCTCGACAAAAAGGGGCCGGGCAAGGTCAGCCCCTATTTCATCCCGTCGCTCATCGCCAACATGGCCGCAGGCCAAGTGTCGATCGCGTACGGGTTCCGCGGTCCGAGCTTGGCTCACACCAGCGCCTGCTCTTCCAGCGGTCATGCCATCGGTGAAGCGCTGCGCCTGATGCAGCGGGGCGATGCGGAGGTCATGATCGCCGGCGGTGCAGAATCGACGATCACTCCCATCGGCATTGCCGGCTTCGCGGCGATGTTCGCGCTCAGCCGTCGCAACGACCAGCCGCAGGCGGCCAGCCGTCCGTGGGACAAGGGTCGCGACGGCTTCGTGTGCGGTGAAGGCGGCGGCACGTTGGTGCTCGAGACGCTGAGCCGTGCCAAGAAGCGCGGAGCCAAAATCTTGGCTGAAGTGGTCGGCTACGGCGCGACGAGCGACGCCTACCACATCACCAAACCTGCCCCGGATCATGCGCATGCCGCGCGAGCCATGCGCTTGGCGCTCAAAGACGCCAAGTTGAACCCCGAGCAGGTCGAATACGTCAACGCACACGGCACTTCGACTCCGATCGGTGACGTGGAAGAAGCGCGCGCCGTCGCCAACACGTTCGGCGCTCATGCGCTCGACAAGAAGCTGTGGGTGAGCTCGACCAAATCGATGATGGGTCACCTGCTCGGCGCGGCCGGCGCCGTCGAAGCGGCGGTTTGCATCAAGGCGTTGGAGACGGGCATGATCCCGCCGACCATCAATCTCGATGATCCCGATCTCGAGGTACCCCTCGAGTTCGTGCCTCACCACGCACGCGAGCGGCGGATCAAGCGTGCCATGAGCAATTCGTTCGGCTTTGGCGGCACCAACGTGACGCTCATCTTCTCGGCGTTCGAGGGCTGACGCGGGCTGCGAGGCCTAGCCGGGTGCAAATCCGATGCAGTGCCCGTATTGCCGAGAAATGGACAGCCGGGTGGTCGACTCGCGGCTGGCCGCCGGTGGTACGGTGACCTGGCGCCGCCGTGAGTGCGACAGCTGCAAGCGGCGCTTCACGACCTACGAGCGCGTCGAGCATTCGCTGCCCACGGTGGTGAAAAAAGACGGCGAGCGCGTGCCGTTCGAGCGCGAGAAGGTGCTGCGTAGTCTGCGCATCGCCTGCAACAAGCGCCCCGTCTCGGCAGATGCCCTGGAAGAGCACGCGGAAGCGCTGGAGCGCGAGCTCGCCGAGAGCGGCGAGAAGGAAGTGCCCACCTTGGTCATCGGCGAGCGCGTGATGCAGCGCTTGAAGACGCTGGACGACGTGGCCTACGTGCGATTTGCCAGCGTGTATCGCTCCTTTCGCGACATCGACGAATTCATGGTCGAGATGAACAAGCTCGTCCGATCCAAGGACAATGAGTGAAAGAGCGCGATTTGGATAGCGAGCTGATGTCGCGAGCGTTGGAGCTCGGTGCAGGCGGCGATCCGACACCCAACCCGCACGTTGGTGCGTTGATCGCGGACGCCGACGGCAACATCATCGCCGAGGGTTTTCATCAGGCGGCTGGGCTCGACCACGCCGAGGTGGTCGCGCTCAAGAAAGCTGGCGACGCCGCGCGCGGCAAGACCCTGTACGTGACGCTCGAGCCTTGCAATCACGTCGGGCGCACACCTCCCTGCGTCGATGCGATCCTCGCCGCTGGCATCGCCCGCGTCGTCGTCGGTTGCCGCGATCCAGATCCACGCGTGCAAGGCGGTGGAGTCGAGCGTTTGGAGGCCGCCGGCATCCCGGTGACCGTCGGTGTGCAAGAGGCCGGCGCCCAAGCGCTGATCCAGCCCTGGGCCAAGTACGTCACGGAGCACACCAGCTTCGTCACGCTCAAATTGGCGATCTCACTCGACGGTCGCATCGCCACGCGCACTGGCGCTTCCAAGTGGATCACCTGCCCTGAAGCGCGCATCAAGGTGCAGACCCTGCGAGCGCACCATGACGCGGTGATGGTTGGGATCAACACCGTGCTCACCGACAACCCGCGCCTGACCGTGCGTGACGTGCCCGGGCGAAATCCGATCCGGGTGATCGTCGACAGCAAGCTGCGCATCCCGCTCGTCAGCCAAGTCGTTCAGTCGGCCAGCGAGATCCCGACGTGCGTGATCACCACGCTCTCCGCGCCGGCATCGCCGGAACAAGCGCTGTCTCACGCGGGCGTTCGGGTCATCCGCGTTCCGGCCACGGCGGAGGGGCGTTGCGATCCGGTGGTGATGTTCCGGGAACTGGCCGCGCGCGAGGTCGTGAGTGTCATGTGCGAGGGCGGCTCGGAGCTCGCGGGCAGCCTGTTGGCGCATCGCCTGCCAGACCAACTGCATGTGTTCGTCGCGCCCGTGCTGCTCGGCCCGCGCGGTCGCCCGGGTGCGGTAGACTGGGCGGGACCGGAAAATCCCGGGGATGCGCCGCGCATCGAGCCGGCGCGCTGGGAGCTGTGCGGTACCGACGCCTACGTTTGGGGCCCCATCGCCTACCCCAAGAAGGCCGCGCGAACCTTGAGCGGCGGATGAAGATCCGGCCGGGCGGTTGCGACGCCTGATCGCGGGTGTTACCTTGCTCAGCACAGCTCCATGATTCGCGAGATCCTCGAATATCCCGATGCGCGCCTGCGCGAGGTCGCTCAGCCCGTTGCCGAAGTCACCCCTGAAATCCAGGCGCTGGTGGACGACATGGCGGAGACCATGTACGCAGCGCCCGGTTGCGGTCTAGCTGCAACGCAGCTCGGCATCCCCAAGCGCATCTTCGTCGTCGATTGCGCAGCCGAGGACGAACCGAGCCAGCTCCTGGCCTTCATCAATCCCGAATTCATCGAGAAAGATGGCGTGCAAACCTGGGAAGAGGGCTGTCTCTCGTTCCCCGGCGTGACCGAAGAGATCAAGCGCGCCGAACACGTCAAGGTGAGGGCCCTCGATCGCAACGGAAAACCGTTCGAAATCGAGGCGGAGGGACTGCTGGCCGTCGCACTGCAGCACGAGAACGATCACCTGGATGGCGTGCTGATGATCGACAAACTGAGCGCGCTCAAGAAGCGCATGATGGGTCGCAAGCTCGCCAAAGCCAAACAAGACGACGCGCGCGAGTAACCCGTTCTGTGCGCGGGGCGGCTCCCGAGATTGAACCGCCAAGACGCCAGAAGGGGGAGAGAAGATTTGGGGGTTCGCGCGGAGCGGCGGACCGTATCAAGGTGACGTCGCGTGGCGGTGGAGACCGGGTACCTGAGCGACGAATTAGACCGGGCACATGGTGCAGACCGGGTACATGGGACGAATTAGACCGGCCGGGCACATGGGTGACACCCAAACAGGCACACGACTGGAAACGCCGAGTCCGTGACGAGAAGCGCGCACCACGCGCAACCCAATCCCCCTCTTCCTCTTCTGGCGTCTTGA
>DASSMT010000011.1:0-10987 GCA_035688655.1 Polyangiaceae bacterium
CCTTTCACAAGGACGTGGAGCCCATCTTGCAGCGCAGCTGCCAGAACTGTCACGTCGCTGGCGGCATCGCGCCCTTTCCGCTGCTCACCTACGCACAGGCCAGGGTGTATGGCGCGGCGATCGTTCAGCAGACCAAGAACCGCACCATGCCGCCTTGGCACGCGGAGAACACCGATGAGTGCACGGTGCCGCTCGCGTGGAAGAACGATGCGCGCCTGACTGACGCCGAGATCGCGACGCTCGAAGCCTGGCAGACGACCGGTTTGCCCGAGGGGAATGCGAAAGACGCGCCACCCGCGCGTGCGCTTTCACCGCGCTTGCCCGGTGTGCAGCTGGAGCTAGAGCCCGCGGCCCCGTTCACTCTGCAGCCGGGCAGCGATCAGTTCCGATGTTTCGTCCTGGATCCGCAGCTGACCAAGGACAGCTTCGTCAACGGCGTCTTCATCGTTCCGGGCAATGACGAGGTCGTGCATCATGCGCTCGTGTTCAGCGATCCCAAGGCCAAGAGCCTGGCCAAGGCCGACGCGTCGCAGAGCTACGACTGCTTCGGCGGGGTGGGGATCGAAGGCTCGCAGTTGCTGACCGCTTGGGCTCCGGGCTCGATCCCCATGGAATATCCCCCGGGCATCGCGGCACCGCTGAGCGCGGGCTCGCTGCTCGTGATGCAAGTGCACTACCATCCGCACAGCGCGACCGACGTCACTTCCGATGCCACTCGCGTTCAGCTTCGCTTCAGCGACGACACGCCCGAGTACAATGTATTCAACGCGCTGATCGGCAATTTCAGCGCGCAGGCCGAAAATGGTGACGGGCTGCTGCCCGGTGACGACGATCCCGCGAGCGGTCCCGAGTTCCTGATCCCGGCCAATCGCAGCGGGCACCAAGAAACCATGGAATATACGATCAAGCCCGCGGATGTGCCGCGCTCGTTCGCGCCGCCGTTGTATGGCGTCGGCGGCCACATGCACTACGTGGGCGTCGACGAAAAAGTCACGCTCGTGCGCGCTGACGGCAGCACCGAGTGCCTGATGCAGATCCCGCATTGGGATTTCGATTGGCAGCGGCGCTACGACTACGACGCACCCGTCGAGCAACTGTTGCGCATCGGCGCGGGCGACAAGTTCAGCATCCGCTGCACGTACGACAACACGATGGCCAATGCCAAGGTCGCGACCTCGCTGCTCGAAAGAGGCATTCCCGCGCCGCGTCCGGTCTCGCTGGGCGAGAGCACCTTGGACGAGATGTGCTTGTTCAGCGTGACCGCGCTGTTTCCGGCGCAGTGAGCAGCGCGCTCAACGCGCGGCGTGCTCGCGCGCGAGCACGAAACAAGCCAGTTCACTGCGTAGCGCGCTGTCGTCGTCGGCCAACGCCGGGGCTGCGTCGCCGTAGGCCCCCAAGCTGGTCAGGCCGCGCGCTGCGCGCGAACGAGTCGACACTGCCGGGTCGCCGAGCTGCTTGACCAGCGTCGCCTTGACGGTGCTGTCACCGGCTTGCGCGAGCGCGGCCAGCGCGTCGCCCTGCGCGCTCAGCTCCGAATCCGAGCCGGCTTTCGCGTTGGCGATTTCGCGCAGCGCGCCGAGTGCGTCGTTGCGGCGCGCCTCGACCGAAGTCAACCGCGAGAGCGCGACCACGCGCAGCTCCGGGCTGGCCTCTTTGGCCGCTTTGGCGATGGCCGCCTCGGTTTCGGCGTTCAATGGGGCGATGCTCAGCGCGAGGCGCTTCTCGTCGTCACTGCCATCGGCGATCTTGCGGCGAAGCTGCGCGTGGGCGCTGCTGGCTTCGGGGCCGTCGCTGCGTGAAAGGGCGTAGGAAGCGCTCACGGCCGCGAGGCCCCCGCCGCTCTCGGCGGCGATCGCCAGCTCGCGCGCGCCCCCGGCTACGAACGAGGCGCGTTCCGACCAGGCATCGACGATCGCGATGCGTGTGGCGTCGTCCGCTCGTGTCCAAAGGTCCTTGAGCGCGAGCACCGCGCGCTCTCCGCCAATCGCGCCCGCGGCGCGGATCGCCAAGCTCTGGCTGTGTGGGTCGGGATCGACGCGAGCCGTCTCGAGCAACGCCTCGAGCTCACTCGGGTCGTGGACGTCGAAAGCCGTGGCCAGCGCGGCGCGTCGGACTCGCTGGTCCGGGTCGACGAACGAGGCTTTGCGCAGATCGGTATCAATCGCGCGATCGGCGGCGCGCGCGGCGACTGCGCGCCAGGCGCCGCTCTCCGAGCGCGCGTAGCTGTGGAGCAGCGCAGTCTTGTCGGCCGCGTGCTGCTCCAGCAAAATCAGCGTCAGTTCTGCGGCGACGTCGTCGCTCTGTTGGGCTCGACGCTGCATGGCCGGGCGCAGCGTGCGCGCGCAACTGCGCAGCGAGCGCACGCGCTGTGCGCCCTCCGAGCCTTGGGCCGCGGTCAGCTCGCGCTCGGCGACGGCTTGGGCGAGATCGACCACGGCGTCATGGTCCAGCTTTCCGGCCTGCTGCGCGCTGTGGATGTCACGCTTCAGATCGGCCAAGTTGCCGGTCAACGCGGTGCGAACCGGGGGTTTCGGTCCGCACGCAGTCGAGAGCAATGCGCACAGCGCGCAGCGCGCGCACCGCCAGAGCCAAGTCTCGAGAGCTCCTCGCACGCGCAGCTTCAATTCACGCTGCTGGTCGACTCGGTTTGCGCGGCTTCGGTGCGAGCAGACGCGGCGATCTCGTCGCGACGCTGGGCGGCGGCGGCCACGAAGCCCTCGAACAACGGGTGGGCCACCATCGGTCGGCTCTTGAACTCCGGATGGAATTGGCAACCGACGAAATACGGGTGCTGAGGCAGCTCGACGATCTCCACCAAGCGGTCGTCCGGGCTGGTGCCGCTGAGCACCAAGCCCATGCGTGTGAGTTGCTCTCGATACTCGTTGTTGAACTCGAAGCGGTGGCGGTGCCGTTCGGAGATCTGCTCGTGCTTGTACAGCTCGAGCGCGTGACTGCCGGGCTTGAGCGTGCACGGATACGCGCCCAGGCGCATCGTGCCGCCTTTGTCCTTCACCCCGCGCTGGTCGGGCATCAGATCGATCACGGGATTGGCGCAGTCCTTCTCGAACTCAGTGGAGCTCACGCCTTTCAAGCCGCACACGTTGCGCGCAAACTCGATCACCGCCAGCTGCATGCCCAGACAGATGCCGAAGAACGGCACGCCCTGTTCACGAGCGTAGCGGATGGCCGTAATTTTCCCTTCGACGCCGCGATCGCCGAAGCCGCCCGGGACCAAAATCGCGTCCAGGCCGCTGAGCAGTGCTGGCGCGCTGCCGCGTTCGATCTGTTCCGAGTCGATGTGCTCGAGTTGCACCGCGACGTCGTTGGCGAGTCCGCCGGCGACCAGCGCTTCATTCAAGGACTTGTAGCTGTCCTTGAGGTGCACGTATTTGCCGACCACGCCGATGCGTACCGAGCCCTTGGCGGGCTTCTTGAAGCGCTCGACGACCCGGATCCAATTGCTCAAATCCGGCTGGCGGGACCAGATGTTGAGGCGCTCGGCGATTTGATTGTCGAGGCCCTCGGCGTGCAGCACGAGCGGCAGCTCGTAAATGCACGACACGTCTACGGCCGCGATCACGCTGTCGACCGCGACGTTGGAGAACAGCGCGATCTTCTCCTTCAGGCCCTGCGCGAGTGGACGATCGCTGCGACAGATCAAGATGTCCGGCTGGATGCCGATCTCGCGCATTTCGCGCACGGAGTGCTGGGTGGGCTTGGTCTTGAGCTCGCCGGCGGTGACGATGTGCGGCACGAGCGTGACGTGCACGCTGAGCGCGTTGCCGTTGCCGGCCTCCAGCTTCAGCTGGCGAATCGCCTCCAAAAACGGCAGGGATTCGATGTCGCCGACGGTGCCGCCGACCTCGATGATGGCGATGTCGACTTCGCTCGTTGCCTCGTAGATGCGCGCTTTGATCTCGTCGGTGATGTGCGGGATCACCTGCACGGTCGCGCCGAGATACTCGCCGCGCCGCTCTTTGGTGATCACCGCTTCGTAGATGCGGCCGGTGGTCACGTTGGCGCGCTTGGTCAGCTTGGCGGACGTGAACCGCTCGTAGTGGCCGAGGTCGAGATCGGTCTCGGCGCCGTCTTCCGTGACGAACACTTCGCCGTGCTGGTACGGCGACATCGTGCCGGGATCGACGTTGATATATGGATCCAGCTTCATGTGCGTGACGGTCAGGCCGCGGGCCTCCATCAGCGCGCCGATCGAGGCAGCGGTCAGACCTTTGCCGATCGAAGACACGACTCCACCCGTGACCAACACGAACTTGGTGCGTCGACTCACCGCGGGACCTCCATCACGTGTTCCACGTCTCATGTATTCGTCTCGCGTGCATCTGAAGCATTGTAGTCACTCACGACGAGCAGCGCTGCACAGTGTTCTCAGAATACGCCCAGTACGCCCACCCCGACGGTGTTTTTCCCGGCGTCGAAGGTCGGGCGCCAGGCGAAGTCTTTGTGAAGCGTCTTCCGAGCCGCCGCACGTCGTCGCGGTTCCTGTGTCGGCATAAACAGACCCTCACCCGCGAGCCCGAGACCCGCGATCTGTCCGACGCCATCGAGCGAGGTCAAGATCGCGCCCAGCACGACCAGCAAAGTGTTGCACTCGGGGCCACCGTTACAGCCGGTGTGCGAAAGCGCCATCCAGGGGCCAGCGATCGGAATTCGCAGATCTTTTGCCATTCGCTGGTCCTCCACGCTGTAGGACGCGATGAGCGCTCCGCCATACCAAGCCAGACTGCTGCCGAAGCCCACGAGCAGCAGGTTGCGGCGCGCCGAGGGCGGGGGGTATTCGTCGGGTGTGGCGCTCGGGCTCGCCACCGGGACTTCGGATGTATCCGGAAACGCGGCGGATTTTGCCGCATTTGGCTCGGCGTTCGCGGTTTTGGCTCCGCCGCCGGCCATTAGGCCAAAAAATCCCGCTGCCAGCAGAGGAGTGCGAACGAGCCGACGAATCGCAAGCGCGAAGCGGGGAGCCATGCGGGGCGGACTCTGTACTCAGGCCGGCGCTCGATGCAAGCGGAAGCTGACCCGCCGGGCGCGCGTTGACCCACGCAGGATTTTGGCCCAGCCCGGGGCTGCATGGATACTCCACGAGTTCCCGTGAAGATTCGCTCGATTCGGCTGAGTTATCCGTGCGCGCTCCTGGCCACGGTGTTGATCGTGGGTGGTGCACCGCCCGCCTCTACGGGACTCACGGGCTGTGCGGCGCCGCCGCCGCGCTCGCCGGTCTCCGAGGCGGACAGCTCGCGACCTCCCCTGGCAGCGAGCGTTGCGGCTTCGAGCACTGCGCCGAGCGCGGTAACGTCCGCCGCACCGGGCGTTGCAGTTGCGCCCAGCGCCGCCTTGGCGCCGGAAGCGATGCACCCTCCGGAAGGCGAGCTGCCCTCGCAGCCCCAGGTGCCGCCGGCTCAGCCTGCTCTGCCATCGACCCCGCCCCACGTCTGGAAGGGCGGCGAGTTCCAGCGCGCGGTGACGCAACTGGCGCGCTGGGTGAAAAATAGCGGCGGCTCGCTCGCCGCCGAATTGAGCGACGTGGCGAGCGCAGCCGTTCTCGGCAGCCATTCCCCGAACAGCCCGGAAAACCCCGCTTCGAATCAGAAGATCCTCACGGCGGCCGCGGTGCTGCGCCACTTTGGCGCGGACCATCGCTTCCGAACCTGGCTCTGTGGCAGCCGAAATGGCGCGAGCATCCCGCGCCTGGTCGTGCGCGGCAGCGGCGATCCGTCGCTTTCGAGCAGCGATCTGCAGCTGATGGTCAAGGCGCTGGCCAAGGCCGGCGTCCGACAAGTGGCCGAGGTGCTCGTCGATCAAAGCTTCTTCGACCGCTCCTTCGTGCCACCGGCGTTCGAGCAACAGCCGGAAGAGTGGGCCGCGTTTCGCGCCCCGGTGAGCGCCGTCTCCTTGAACCGCAATGTCACTACGCTGAACGTCAAACCCGGCGAGGCTGGGCAGCCGGCAACTGTTTGGTTCGACCCGCCGGGCTTGGTCGACGTGACCGGCAGCGTGCGCACGGACGCGAAAGAACGCGCTCAGAACGTCAAGCTCACGTTGAAGGCAGCCGGGTCTCGCCTCACGGCGCTCGTGGCTGGCTCGATCCCGCCGAGCAGCCCGGCGTTCCACTGGTCGCGACGCGTGGAAGATCCCTCGCTGCTCGCCGGCTACGGACTCGCGGCCGCGCTGACCGCCGAGGGCATCCAGTTCAATGGGCGACCGACGGCGGGCGGCGAAGACGAGCGCAATGAGCTCGCCGTGCACGATTCGAAACCACTCGCCGAGCTGCTGCCCGAGCTCGGCAAGGAAAGCGACAATTTTTACGCCGAAACCCTGCTCAAAGACTTGGGTGCGCGGGTCAAGGGCGCGCCCGCGAGCAGCGAAAACGGCGCTGCCGCAGTTCTCGACTACCTGCGCGAAATCGAAGCTCTCGAGCCCGGCACGCGGATCAGCAACGGTTCCGGGCTATTCGACGCCAATCGCGTCAGCGCACACACCTTGGTCAGCACCTTGCGCAGCGTGTACCGCGATCCGCGGTCGAGCCGAGTGTTCGTAGAGCAGTTGGCTATCGGCGGCGTGGATGGCACGCTGAAGCACCGCTTCGCGGCCTTCAAGAAAACGCGCGCGATTCGGGCCAAGACTGGCACGCTCGACCAGGTGATCGCGCTCAGCGGTTACGTGTTTCGGCCCGACGGGAGCTCGCCGGTTGCGTTCGCGCTGATCGTGTCCGGGATTTCCGGCAAGCACGCCGAAGTTCGCAAGCGCATGGACGACGTCGTGTCGAGCGTTGCGCGAGAACTTTCGCGCGACGCGTCGCCCGAGTGAAGCGACGCGAGGCGCGGGGCTCAGTTACTTCGCGGTGGCCGAAGTCGTGCTCTGGTACAGGTCGATGTTGTGCTGATACTCGCCACGATCGGTGATGCTCATCGACAGGAACAGCACCACGAACAGGATCGCGGTCAGGAACAAGATCAAGTGGAACTTCTTGTCCCACAGCAAGTGCATGAAGAAGGTGACGACGAGCCCGGCCTTGATGGTCGCGATCAGCATCGCCACGACCAAGTTCCCTTGGCTGCCTAGGTCGAAGCTGGTCACGCTGACGGTCAGCACCGTCAGGCCCATCAACGCAGCCAGCACGCCGACCAGCAACCACACCGGCATGGTGTGAGCCAAGCCGTGGTCGGAATGACCGGAGTGCGCATCGGCGGCGAGCGGCGCCTCGCGGCGAGCGGCTTCTTCCGGTTCGTCCTGCTCGGTCGGCTCGAGTTTGGGGTTCGGTCGCGTCGCGTCTTCACGCGGCTCCGGCGGCTGTTCTTCCGAGGACCCTTGCATGGACTTCGGTTCCTTGTCGGCGTTTTCGGGCTTCTCTGAATCTGCCATGGGTCAGCCGTTTCTCAATGAATGAGGTAGAGCAGGGGGAAGAGGTAGATCCAGATCAGATCGACCAAGTGCCAGTACAGCGCGGCGTAGTCGATCGGACCAAAGTACTTGGGTCCGAACTGGCCTTTGTTCGCGCGCAGCAAGAGCCAAATGAACACGCCGATACCGCCGAGCACGTGGATGCCGTGCAGACCGGTCATGAAGAAGTAGATGCTGAAGAAGGCGTGGGCGTTGCGCGGTTTCGAGGGGCGAGTCTGGTCTTCTGCTGCCGGACCGATCACACCGGCCTTGATCAAGGGCTCGAGCTGTTCTTCCGTGGGGCGTTCGACGTTTTCGACCGGCTCCGCGCTTGCCGGAGCTCCACCGGCTTTGGCGTGTTCCTTTGCCTCGGCCGCTTTGCTCAGCTTCTCGGCGTACTCGGCCGCTTCCGGGTGCTTGTGCTTGAAGGTCTCCAGCTCCCAGACCTGCTCGGTCGGGTGGAACGCCGGGCCAGGCAACAGGCCATCGTGGAACTTGTGCTCGTACTCGAAGTACTTCACGACCATGAACGTGCAGGCGCACGCGATCGTGATCAGGATGTTCAAGACCAGGAGCTTGCGCTGCGCGAGCTGAGCGTTGCGCACGGCCCAGGCCGCGGTCAGGCTGCTGATCAACAGCACGCAGGTGTTGATGGCACCCATCGTGGTGTTCAAGAAGTAATGCGCATAGACGAACACCTCCGGGTGCATCCCGCGGTACACGGTGTACGCGCAGAACAAGCCCGAGAAGAACAGCACCTCGGTCAGCAGAAACAGCCAGATGCCGAGCTTGCCCGCATCGAACTGCTGCTGATACGTGTCGAAGTGGTGGGCCAGGTGGGCGTCGCCGTGACCGTGGGCGCCGTGCCCGCCGTGCGCGTCATGCCCGCCATGCGCGGGCGCAGCCGCGCCGTGTCCACCCTTGGGGGGCGCGGAGTGTGCGGCGGATTCGGAAGTGCTTTCACTCATGGGATCGTCCGATAGTTGCGAAGTGTGCGAAGTGCCGAGGCGAGGAGAGCGCCCGTTTGGGGCCGGGGCCCCAAACTCGGGGGTGGGCCCCGCTGAATTCACTTCAGCGGGTGCGGGGGAGAATCCCCCGAAGACAGCGATCAGGTCGAGGACGACGATTGGCGCGGAACGTAGCCGCCGATCGCCTCGTCATAGACGAGGCTCTCGTAGCCGTCGTACGGGCCGGCCGTGACCACGGGGGCCTTGTGGAAGTTGTAGTAGGGCGGAGGAGACGAACACTGCCACTCGAGCGTCGCGCCACCCCACGGGTTGGTGGCCGCCTTCTTGCCGCTCTTGACGCTCTTCCAGAGATAGAACGCGGTGAGCAAGAAGCCGAGGCCGAGTGTGTAGGCACCGATCGTGGACAACACGTGGAGCGGCTGAAACTCAGGCAGATAGTTGTAGTAGCGGCGCGGCATGCCGCGGCTGCCCAGGACGAACTGCGGGAAGAACGTCACGTTCAAGCCCACGAACACCAAGGCTGCGCCGAAGCGCCCGAACTTCTCGTCGTACAGCTTGCCGGTGAACTTCGGCCACCAGTAGTGGAGCCCGCCCATGAACGCGGTGATGGCACCGCCCATCATCACGTAGTGGAAGTGCGCGACGACGAAGTACGTGTCGTGCAAGTGAACGTCGACGCTCATCACGGCCAAGAACACGCCGGTCAAGCCGCCGATGGTGAACACCCACAGGAAGGCCAGCGCATACAGCATCGGCGTGTCGAGGTGGATCACGCCTTTGTACATGGTGGTGATCCAGTTGAAGACCTTGATCGCCGTCGGGATGGCGATCAAGAAGGTGATGGCGCTGAAGATCGTGCCCGCGAGCACCGACTGCCCGCTGACGAACATGTGGTGGCCCCAGACCAAGAAGCCCAGGAAAGCGATGGCCAAGCTGCTGATGGCGATGAACTTGTAGCCGAAGATGCGCTTGCGCGAGAAAACCGGGATGATATCGCCGATCACGCCGAAGGCCGGCACGATCATGATGTAGACCGCGGGGTGCGAGTAGAACCAGAAGAAGTGCTGAAACAGCACCGGATCGCCGCCCAGCGCCGGATCGAAGATGCCGATGTGCACCGTGCGCTCGATGATCATCATCAGCAGCGTGATGCCGATCACGGGCGTGGCGAGCACCTGAATCAGCGCGGTCGAATACAGCGCCCAGCAGAACAGCGGCAGGCGGAACCAGGTCATGCCTGGCGGCCGCATCTTGTGCATGGTGACGATGAAGTTCAGCCCCGTGAAAATCGAGCTGAAACCGAGGATGAACGCGCCGAACGCCGCCGGCACGACGGCGGTCGAAGTGGTGGTGCTGTAGGGCGTGTAGAAGGTCCAGCCGGTGTCGACCGCGTTGATCGCCAGCGAGGTGAGCATGAACACCGCGCCCACGATCCACAGGTGGTAACTGGCTAGGTTCAAGCGCGGGAAGGCGACGTCTTTGGCTCCCAGCTGCAGCGGCATGATGATGTTGCCGAGCGCGGCCGGGATACCCGGAATGATCACCAAGAACACCATGATCGCGCCGTGCAGCGTGAACATCTGGTTGTAGGTGTCATGATCCATGATCGTGTGCCCGGGCGTGAGCAGCTCCGTGCGCACGAGCAGCGCGAAGAAGCCGCCCAAA
The DNA here is from genome assembly GCA_035688655.1 of Polyangiaceae bacterium. Lineage (GTDB taxonomy): Bacteria > Myxococcota_A > Polyangia > Polyangiales > Polyangiaceae > PMG-095. The sequence continues at coordinate 10,029 of DASSMT010000011.1, forward strand.
GCGAAGGCGAACAGCACCGAGCACAGGTACATCACGCCGATGCGCTTGTGATCGAGGGTGAAGATCCAAGACAAGACGCCCTTGTCGTGGGTCAGGTAGTTGTCCGAGCTGCTGGAACGTGGCGCGACTACGTCGGCCGTTGCGCTGGGGGATGCCATGGTTCCGTTCCTTTATTTCAAACTCTTGATGAACTCGATGAGCCCATCGATGTCTTTGTCGCTCAGCTTGCCTTGGTAGGTCGGCATGGCCGGAGCGAAGCCCGCGACGATGTGGGCTTGGGGGTCGAGCATCGATTCACGGAGGTAATTTTCATCGACCTTGATCGGCGGGCCGGCGCTCATCGCCTCCGTCTTGCCGAATAATGCCTTCCAACTGGGGCCGACCTTCGGGCTGCCGTCCGTGCTGTGGCAGGTGGCGCAACCTTGCTTGTCGTACAGCATCGCGCCGCGATCCTTGCCGGTCAGGCTGTCGGCTGCGGCGATCGTCTTGGCCAGCCATTTTTCGTACTCACCCGGGGGGTGCACGACCACGCGCGTCAGCATGTCGGAGTGCGAGGTGCCGCAGTATTCCGCGCAGAAGATCGGAAACTCACCGACCTGCGTGGCTTTGAACCACAGATCGGTGTAGCGGCCCGGAACCGCATCCATCTTCGTGCGGAAGGAGGGGATGTACAGCGAGTGGAGCACGTCCACCGAGTTGATCACCATGCGCACGGGTGTGTTGACCGGTACGTGCAGCGTGTCGTCCGGCGTTCCGAGCCCGGGATACGTGAACAGCCACTTCCACTTCTGGCCGGTGGCGCGGATCTCCATGGCCGACTTGGGCGGCGTGCGCAAATCCACGTAGCCCTTGAAGCCGAAGACGAACAACGGAATCACGATCAAGAGCGGAATCAAGGACCACGTGAGCTCGAGGATCGTGTTGTGCTCGCTGGTCTTCTGCGCGATCTCGTTGGCGGC
>DASSMT010000037.1:0-17387 GCA_035688655.1 Polyangiaceae bacterium
AGGACGACTACACCATGTCCAGCTTCACGCTCGCGCAAGACAAGAAGCTGCTGATCCCCTACATCAAAGCCGGTCTCGCCATCAAACCAGATCTCAAGTTGTGGGCCAGCCCGTGGACGCCGCCTGCTTGGATGAAGAGCAACAACAGCACCGACGACGGGAGCATGAAAGATGACTCCAAGGTGCTGGATGCGTTCGCGCTCTATCTCGAGAAGTTCGTGCAAGCGTATGCCGCCGAAGGCATCACCATCGGCGCGATTCACCCGCAGAACGAGCCCGGTTATGTCAATCCGTATCCGAGCTGCAGCTGGAGTGGGGATCTGTACATCAAATTCATTCGCGACTACCTCGGGCCGCTGTTCGAGAAGGACAAAGTGCCCGCCGAGATTTGGTGCGGAACCATGTCCGCCCCGTCCGACGGCACGATCGCCGAGAACCTCGCCAAGGATTCGAAGGCCTTGGGCTACGTCAAGGGTTTCGGCATGCAGTGGAACACCGACACCAACGTCCAAGCTCTGAAATCAGCGAACAAGACCATTTGGCAGACTGAGCACCGCTGCGGCAACTATTGCGGCTTCACGAGCCCAAACGCGACCAGCACCTGCGATTCCAACAAGCCCCAGAACGACTATGCCTACGGCGTCGAAAGCTGGAAGAACATCAGGGATTGGATCGGCAAAGGGGTGAACGGGTACAGCGCCTGGAACATGGTGCTCGACACGCTGGGCACGAACCTGAACGCGAGCAAGCCCTGGCATCAGAATGCGCTTCTGGTCGTGGACCGCAATGCGAAGAAACTGATCCAGACACCGGCCTACTACGTCTTCCGTCACCTCTCGCAATTCGTCGCGCCCAAGTCGAACCTGATTGGCACATCGGGCGGCGATGCTTTGGCGTTCAAGAACCCGGACGGCACGATCACCCTCGTCATGTACAACTCGGGCGCAGCCAAGAAGACCACGGTGTCGCTCGGCGGAACGAAATTCCAATTCGACATGCCCGGCAACGGTTGGGCCACCGTGCACCACAAGAAGTGACCGTGCGTTAGTACGGCGAGCGAAGCTTCCCGACTGGAAACGGGGCTTCGCTCGGGTGCTGCCCGCGGGCGACTTCGCTCGCACGAGCAGCAGCGCAAGCACCTCGGTCTCACGATCGGCGAAACGCGGGCCGGCGCCCCGCGTGCGGAAAAAAGAGCGGATCCGGGGTGCGGCGCTGGATAGCGATCGCCCCACTCCCGAAGAGGAAACCGCGGGCCCGCTTGCGATGGGCGCGCGATCACCTCTATCGTGTGCCGAGCGGCTGGGAGTCGCGCGGGAGCCCGAGATGAACCGACGCCACGGCGTGCTGTTTGCGAGCCTGCTGTTCAGCGATTGTTCGGCCAATGTCGCGGTCATGCCCCAGAGCGGAGGCGCGTCGAACGCGGGCGCGTCGAACGGCAGTGGTGGGGCGTTGAGCAGCGCCGCAGGTGCGGGGGGCAGCATCAACGCCGGCGCGGCGGGGCTGATGCTCGCGGCGCAAGCGGGCGCGGCGCCGGCGGGCGCGGGCACGGGCGGGGTCAACACGCCTGCCGGTGGAGGCGGTGGCGGAGCGAGCGCGGGCCTGGCCGGTTCGAGCGGCGCGGCCGGCGGCCTTTCGGGTTCGAGCGGCGCGCTGGGAGCAGCTGGCGGTGGCGGGGCGAGTGGCAACAGCGGCGCAAGTTACAACGCCGGTAGTGCTGGCAGCGCGGGTAGCGGCGGCGCGCCGACCAAGTATTGCGATACGCATGCGATTTCGAACGCGCCGGTGATCGTGACCGACCACTTCGATGACGTTTATGTGGGGACCGCGTCGCAGGTCACCGAGCACGCGCTGCCCAGCGTCTGCGATGACGCCGCGGAGGCAAACGCAGTTGGCAGTTGTGCCGAATGGACGTACACGCCGAGTACCGGGTCCCCGTCCGGCGTCAAATTGCAATGGGTGTCCGACGCCATCGGCGTCAAATATGCACCGACCTGCATGGCGCCCGGGATGACTCGCGTCACCTTCGCGGCCAAAGGTGCCGTGGGTGGAGAGAAGCTGACGTTCGGCGCTTCTCAGGCGACGCCGATTGTCGTCACGTTGACGACCGCTTGGACCCAGTACTCGATCTCGCTCGCGGGCGTGGCCTACAACACCGACGCGGTCGGCGTGCAGCCTGGCTTCTTCTGGCAAACCGATCCCGCAAACGGCACGATTCGCTTTGCCGTCGACGACATCAAGTACGTCGACAATTGAGCACGGGCCGGAAGAAGAGCCGCGGGCTCACAGCGGCGCCTGGCGTAATCCGCCGAGCGCGCGACGCGTATTGCTTTGCCGGGCTGAGCAAGCTGAGCAAGCTGAGGAGGGCGAGGAGGGCGAGGAGATCGTGCACGAAGTCTTCACGGGTGAGCGCCTTGACTTGCTCGCACGCGCAAACTAACCTTTCTACTTCGCGCGCGGACGGGGTTGGTTACGCGGCGAACGGAGGGTCCTATGACAGCAAAAGCGCGGGAAAAATGGGCGGGAATGCGATTTCATGTCGGCTGCCTGGCGGCGGCCATCTCGAGCCTCTCGATGGGCTGCGCGGGCGATGACAAGTTCGCGACAGAGACGGACGATGAATACACGGAGCCATTGACCAATGCCGTGATCGGCACGCCGACGGGCGTGACCACGATCTCCGCTACGGGCGTTGCACAAGTAGCTGAAGCAGCGGGTCCCAAAGCGTCGGTCGTGATTGGCGCTGGCGGTGCTACGTCGGTCGCAGGGGCAACGGGCGTTGCTGGCAAAGCCAGCACGGGCGGCAGCGGCGGCTTTGGCGGCAAAGCCAGCACGGGGGGCTTCGGCGGCTCCTTTGGCGGCAAAGCCAGCACGGGGGGCTTCGGTGGCAAAGCGAGCGCGGGTGCGCCCAGCAAAGGCGGCGCCGGCGGTGTCGGCGGTACTGGCAACCCCAATGCCGGGTTTGGTCAGTGGCACTTCGATGATTGCTCGCCGACCTCGCACTTCCTGCGTGATTCATCTGGCTTCGGGGCCAATGCGCAACAAGAGCTGAAAGCGGATTGCGTTCAGGGCATCAGCGGCTTGGCCGTGAATTTCCGCTCCGCGAAGGACGTGGTGCAGGTCGCGGATCAGCCGCAATTCACCGTCGACAAGCACATCGGCGTGGCTGCTTGGGTCAATCCGAAGACGGTCTCGGGCGACCAGCCGATCGTGCTCAAGCGCGAAAAGAACAAGACCGCATTTTCGCTCGGCGTGCACAACGGCAACATCGAAATGTCGGTCGTGCTTTCGACCGGCCAGACGATCATTTCCCGTGCGCCGATCGCGGCCAACAAGTGGACGCACGTGGCCGGCATGTTCGACGGCACGTTCGTCTTCTTGTTTATCAACGGGCAGCAGTTCGGCCAAGTTTACGCTGCCGGCACCGTGCGCGAGGCGTTCGCGCCGCTGCGCATCGGCGCCACCACTCAAAACCAATTCTTCAATGGCGCGATCGACGAGGTGTTCGTCACCACGCAAACGATCTCGTCGGACGTTCTCACCTCGCTGGCCTGCGTCACTCGGCCTTCCACGTTGACCGTCAATCCGCCGACCAGCGGGCTCGTTCAACCAGATACCAACGTTCACTACGACGTGCTGGCGAAGAACAACGATGTCGGAAATTGTTCGGCCAAAGACTACCAGTTCTTCTTCGGCCAGGACTTGCCGGGATTCAGCCTGAGCGTCGACAACAATTTCCAGTCGGTGCTGCCGGGCGCCACGGCGACATTCGGCGCCTCGGTCACCGGTACGGAAGATGCCGATCCGGGAGTGCACGCGATTCCGTTCTTCGTGGATGCGTTCAGCAATGGGCCGAAGTTCGATTTCGAGCAACTGAACGGACAGCTCACCTACGAGCTCGCGGAGCCCACGGGCTGCTTCGTGCGCTCGCGCCGTGAATTGATGATCACCGACGTCAGCGTGGTCGACGATCCAGTGCGCACGGCGGGCTCTTTCGATCCGGGCTTCGGCTCTGGCGGAGGCTCGGGCGGAAGTACGGGTTTCGCAGGCGGCTTCGGCGATGCCGGGGACTCGGGTGGTCCCACGCCGGTCGGCGGCAGCTTCGGCTCGGGCGGCAGCGTCGGCATCGCCGGCAGCTTCAGCAAGGGAGGTACCTCCGGTATCGCTGGCGGCTTCAGCAAGGGAGGTGGCTTCGCCACTGCTGGCGCTGGCGGCACTGGGCCCGTCCCACCGCCGCAAACGGCGGGCGTTTGGTCCTTCGGTCACTTGATGCGTGAAATGGCTCCGACTCCCGAGCAAGCCCCGTTCATGACGCTGAGGCTCTTGCAACATTGGCTCACCGATCAAACCGTGAACGGCTTCAAGGTCGCGGCTCGCCCTGCGATGCAACAGCAACTCATCGACATCTGGCCCAAGACGTCGAACGGCGAACTGGATCTGGATCGGTCACCGCTGACGCTACAAGCCATCGTCAATCGCATCGACGTGCGCAATCTGGCGGAAGGCTCGGCCGGTGAGGGCCGCTTGGTCTACGGCGTCAACGGCGGTTTCAACTTCGGTAACTTCACTGTCATCGTCGAATACAACCTGGTCGCGCATAGCCAGGCGGACGTCGACGATTGGGCGAATCGCTGGCATGCCTTGGGCTCGCTGCCGTTCCCCTCTGAACAATACAATGCCGCACTCGAGGTGATCACGCGCCGCTTCACCGATCGCAACGCTTCACCCGGCAGCACGAATGGCAGCGCCTTGGCCGAGCTCCGCACCAACGAGATTGCATTGTCCGGCTCCCTGTGGGAGCTCCGGGCTTTCGCGCTTTCGCCCAGCACGGGGCTACTCGCCGAAACGACCGTGAAAGAGACGCCGGATCTCGGCTTCAACAACAGCTCGACCTTCGCCAGCTTCGTGAATCAAAATGCCGCCGCGATCATCGCTGAGGTGCCCGGTGGAGACTCGCACACCGTCCCGTTGCAATTCCAAGGTCAGCCATTCATGGGCGGTTCGGTGTTCAACAAGCAAGTCCGCTGGAATGCGCCAGGCATCAACGATCCGGAAGCGCGCTTCCACGCCTCGCTCAACACCTGCAACGGTTGCCACGGCCCCGACAGCGGGACCTTCAACTTCACCATGATCCAACCGCGCTTCCCTGGAAGTGAGGCCACGCTCTCGCCGTTCATCACGGGCACGACCGTGTTCGATCCGTTCGCGGGCAAGCAGCGCACGCTGAACGACCTCGGCCGTCGCAAGACGGACCTGACTTCGTTGGTGTGCACGACCCCGCAACTCGCGACGAAGTAAGACGAGCTCGTAACGCGCGGCCCGTGTGTGTGCCACGGGCCGCGCTGCAACGCGCTGAACAGATGACAAAATCCGCGCCTGCAACCGGGCGCGGATTCGTGCATTTGTCGATAAACACACGAGATCACAAGGAGCTCCGGGGCGGTTTTCAACCGCGAGCGGGCGCGCACCTGTGCTAGCGTCCCGGCATGTCGAGCGGCGGCAGGGGTGCACCCATGAGTGGGGTGCGTGGTTGCGTCATTGGGCGCGTTCTATTCGTCGCCTTGGTCGGGCTCTCCTTGCCCCCGGCCTGCGGCAACAAAGTCCGTGATTTCCGGCGCGCGGAGGCGGGCTCTGCCGGCGAGGCGGGAGACCCAGGTGGCACCGCAGGTCGCGCTGGGGCCGCGGGCACTCATGCAGGCGGACGCGGCGGCACTTCGAGCAGCGGCGGCCAATCAGTCGGTGGGGCCGGCGGCGGCGTACTCGGCGGCGCAGGGTCACCCGCGTCCGACAGTGGCCAAGGTGGCGGGAACAGCGGAGGCGCTGACTGTCCCTCGCTCACCGCCCCGACCAACGGCGTGATCGACGCGGCCAGCACGAGCCCCGGCACGAAAGCAACCTATTCCTGCATGGTCGGCTACAAGCTCGTGGGCGCCGACACGCGCACTTGTGAACAGGGCTCGTGGACCGGCACTGCTCCGACCTGCACCATCCAAGATTGCGGCGCCCTGACCGCCCCGGCCGACGGCTCCGTTGCTGCGCCGACCACGACTTACGGCGCGACGGCGACCTACTCTTGCAAGCAGGGTTACGGGCCTTCCGGTTCGGCCACACGCACCTGCCAAGCCGACGGCAAATGGAGTGGCACCACGCCGACGTGCGTGATCGCCAACTGTCCGGCCCTGGCGAGTCCAACCGGTGGCACGGTGGATGCCCCGACACTGACGTTCGGTGCCACGGCGACGTACTCGTGCAACGCCGGCTACACGATTAGCGGGATGGCCACGCGCACCTGTCAACCGGATGGGACTTGGAGCGGCACTGCACCCACCTGCGCTGCGAAGGATTGCGGAACGCTTGCCGCTCCCAGCAATGGTTCGATCAGTGTGCCGAGCACGCTGGTGGGCGCCACCGCCACTTACTCATGCAACGCGACGTCGGGCTATACACTTTCGGGCTCGGCAACCCGCCAATGTCAGACCAGCGCCACCTGGAGTGGCACCGCGCCTACCTGCACCTTGAAGGATTGCGGAGCGCTCACGAGTCCGACCAACGGCAGCGTCAGTCAGTCCAATACGAAGGTCGGGGGCACTGCCACTTACTCGTGCAACTCGGGCTATGTGCTCAATGGCAATGCGACTCGCACCTGCCAAACTAGCGGAGCCTGGGACGGCAGCGCGCCGACCTGCACGCAGAAGGTGGCCAACGGCGGCTCGTGCTCGAACGGTAACCAGTGCCAGAGCGCAAACTGCTCGATCAATCCCGCCAATAGCGCGGGCATGTGCTGCGCGTCTGGTCTCAACAACTGCGGCAGCTGCGTCAACCAACAAAGCGACGCCAACAATTGCGGCGCGTGTTCGAACAAGTGTGGGCTGAACCTGACGTGCCAGTCGGGGAGCTGCGCCTGCCCCGGCTACACCTTTCCCAGTACGTGCGGGAGCACTTGTGGCAACTGGACCTTCGAGGCCGTCGGCTCGACTGCCTGGGCCCTCGATACCGATCCCGCTCTCACTCTCAACGGGGTAAACATCAACGGAGCCACGAATGCGCAGTCCAGCTCGACCAAGCCCCACGATGGCAGTGGTGGGTTGAGTGTGCCGGTCCTCGTCGACTACTCCAGCAAATCCATCGCCGCAGTGGCGGTGCCGGTTTGCCAGTCGGGGAATACCTTCAACTTTGGCGGGTTCAAGCTCTCCTTTTGGATCTACTTTGCCGGCCAGGCGTTCGATCAACAATCCGACGATGTGTTCCTTTTCATCGGCGCTTGGAGCGCGAGTGCAACCGACCAGGGACCTGCCTTGTTCAAGAACAAGATGCTCGTAAACCAGTGGATCAACGTGACGTACACGTTCCCGATCGCCAATGCGGCAGATCACATCGCCATCCGCCTCCACCCGGGCGGCTATTGGCAAGGCACGATGTACATCGACAGCGTGCTCGTCTCGCCCCCGTGAGTCTCGCGCCGCGACCCGCCTTCGTTTGGCGGGCCGCGATGCTGCGCGCGCAGTACGAAAGGCTCGACCGTCAGCTCTGCGCGTGCCGACGGCGGCGAGCGAGGGCCAGCAACGAGAGGCCCAAGGCGATGACACCGAAACCATACTTCGACTTCGCTGTGGGAACGAAGGCGCACCCGCCCGAATCATCGGAGCCAGCGCTCGCAGCGGGGCTCCCGACACTCGAACCGGCCGCGCCATTGCCCGCCCCCGCGGCTGCGCTCGGCGTGCCGCTCACGGGCGAACCGCCACTGGCGATTGTACTGCCAGCAATGCCGGTATTCGCTGCGCCGCTCACCCCCGCCACACCGCCGCTGCCCACGACGACCGGGCTTCCGCCGCTGCCCGCAGCCGCCGGTCCGGTGCCGCCAGCGCTACTCGAAGTACCGCCGCTGCCACTCGGCCCCGCGCCGCCGTTGCCCACTGCGCCGCCCGCGCCAGTAGCGCCACCCGTGCCGGTGCCGCCGCCTGGCGGACAGTCGGGTTCCGGATCGGCGCCGCCGGCCTTGTCGAGGCCGAAAAACTTGAGGATGTCGTCTTCCTCATAGCCCATGGAATGGCCGCCACCCTTACCCGCCCAGGCCTCGAGCACCGTGTAGCCGCAAGAGTTCTTCCAAAATTGGCGGGTGTAGGTCGAGATGGAGGTCTTGAGCATGTCGGTCGAACTCGGGGTCGCGCTCAACCCGAGCACGTTCGTCCACTCCTTGATAGATTCGGCCGAATTCTTGAAGTCGATCGTCATGTCCGCGTCGCCTTGAATGATCTGGATGCGCGGACGATGCCCCGTGTAGCCCGTGTACATGGCGCGCACGAGATCCCCCCACTGCTGTGCCGTCTTGGAGACCGTACCCTTGGCGCACGTGCCGCTCCATTGCATGCTGGGATCGTAGCCATCCGCCCAACAGCCAGCGGGAACCCCCGCACGCGCTGAGCCCGCTCTGAAGACGTCCGGGTACACCGCCATGAGCGCTTGGGTCAGCATGGCTCCCGAAGAGCCGCCCATCGCGTACACCCGGCTCGCGTCGCCGTTGTACTTGCTCAGCGTGTACTTCACCATTTGGGCAATGGCTTGCGTATCGCCACCGCCGTCGTGCTTCAGTGATGTCGTGTTCCCGACGTCCCAACAATTTCGGCCGGGATTGTCAGGCAGAATGAGGATGAACCCGTTGGCGTCGGCCGCGGCTTTGATCTTCGGGATGGCGCCCATTTGCCCGCTGGCGGTCGACATGCAGGCGTGGGCGGAAACCAAGATCGGAGGCTTGGCCGCAAGCTTGTCCGGCACGTAGATGTACATCTTGACGTAGCTCGGCACGCCGCTCGCCCCCCAGTCGTTCACCTGTGTGAGGGATGCCGCGCGCGCGGGCGCAGCGGCGAACAGTCCCAGGAACGCGGCCCTGACGACGTGAGTTCGATATCGATGTTGCATTTTCATGTTCGGAAGCTCCAAAAATTGGCGAGCGGCTCTCAGGGCGCGAAATCGATGCCGGAGACGAAAGAATCGATGCTCCACGTGGCGTCCGGGTCGAGGCACCCGCCGGCCGCGCCAAGCAGGCCGCCTGCGGCTCCCAGCCCGCCCGTCGCTCCTCCAGCGGATCGCTCGGACCCGCAACCGAACTGGGGTGCACAGGCGAGTATCGCCAGCACGGCCAGCGGTAGAAGCTGGCTCTCGGTCATCGCTGCCAGGCGATTGCGAGCGTCCTTCGACCGAAACAGGTGGAGATCTACACTCATTACTGCGAGCCCCGAGCATCCGATCGAGAACCTCGAACTCGGCGTGACGGCTGGCAGTGGCGTCCGTCGAGATGATCCGTCACCGATTCATTCGTCAGCGCGACCTTTCATGAAAGATTGCCACCGCGCTAAAACGCGGAGCGCGCACAGCGCCCCAGCGTCGCACGCTCTCTTCGCTCACTGCAGCGTTGGCGCTTGCCAATCGATCCAGTCCGAGCGCGTGAGCGAGCCACCCGAACCGACCAGAAATTGTCCGGGTGCGTCGCCCGTATGCTTCAGGAAGGCGGCGATGCTCTTGGCCAGCAGATCGGTGTACTCGGTTTTGTACGAGCAATGGGCTTGGTCGGCGACGCTCGAAACGCGCTTGCCGTCGAGCTTCAGAAATGGGTCTGGCAATTTGGGGATCTGGGTCAGGGCGCTCGCTTCGGGTAGCGTGCCCACCGCGCAATCGGCGCTCTGATTTTCGACTGCTTGCGCGAAAGGCGTGGCACCGCCCGCGCCCGCGCTCGCACCGCCCATGGCGAGGGACCCTGGCGCGCCCGCCGTGGCGGCGGTCCCGCCGGACCCGGGCGAGCCTGCCGAGGCCGGCGCGCCGCCATTCGCAGGATTTCCTGCGGCGCTGCTCGACCCCGCACCGCCGCCGGTCGCCTCCAGCCTGCCTCCGGCTGCCGTGTTCGCTCCGGCCGACGCGGGGGCGCCTGCGCTACTGGGATGACTGCCGCCGTTGGCCGCGCGAGCCGTCTTCGCGCCATCTGAACTGCAACCCGAGACCACACCGAGGCACGTCGAAAAGAGCAAGACTGAAGCAACGAGCGTGATTCGCTGACGCCGAGCACCGCGTGTGGCGACGCCCTGATGATTGGTCGTTCGTCGATCCATCGAGTCGCTCATTTCGAGAGCGGCATTATTTTATGTCCCGCTCACTATTTCGAATGCGCCTGCTCGAGTTTGCTCGAGTGATATCGAGCGGGGCCGCCCGCCGTGGTGGTGTGCTGCGTTTCGAATGAACGCTCCAAACGAGAGACCCCGCACTCGCCTCACTAGGCCGCCAGCCTGCGGCGAAAAAGGTGAGATGTTTCTCGCTTGGCCGGCGAGCACATTTCTTCAAGCACGGTGTTCTTCTGTTCGAGCACGCGCTTCTTCGTCCCGTCACTCATGCCTTCGTCACTTCGGCTTTCGTGGATAACGCCGCTGATCTAGTGTTCGGCACGTGTCGCTGATCACCGCTCAAATCACATGACTCGGGCGCGTTCTTTCGGCCTGGTTTGGCCGTTCGTGGTGGCCGCAGCGCTTGGGTATCTGCTCGGGGCAGTTGCTGTCCCCGCGTTTGCCGGGCAGGTCAGCGGCGGCGCGAGCACGCCGCTTGCGCGCGTCGGCTTTGCGCTGCGTGAAGCGCCGCAGGCTCCTCCGGAGGCGTGGGCAGCTCTCGGCGAGGATGTGCAGACCGTGCGCGCGCGCTTGCCCTCGTCCGAGCGAGAGGTGTTCGATTTGATCGCCGTGCTGCGCGGCCTCGACAACGGAGGCACGACCGACTGGGGACACGCTGAGCAGATTTGTCGCGGATTGTCTTGGCAGCGTTGCGATCGGGCGTCGCTCGAGCGGCTGAGGGAGCTCAGCCGTCCGTGACGCGTGCCCACACTCCACGCGCGCTCACGGCGAGCGTGCTCGCTCCGCTCGCCGTACTGGCGCTGGCCTCGCTGCTCGGTTATCTGATCGCGAGCGGACCACGGGCTCACATTGCGCAGGCGGTCGCGGCGCTGAGCGCCGCGGAACGGCGCGGGCTCGAGTCCGCGCCCAAGCTCGCGGTCGCCAACGCGATTTGGGCCATGGGCAATGAAGAAGCAGTGAAGAAGATGTTGAGAACCGAGCTCGATCGCTTGCCGGAGAGCGAAGGCGCTGCCCGCGCCCGGGTCCTCGTGCGCTTTGGGATCATGGATGCCAATCCGGATGGACAAGCCGCGGTGTTCTTTCAGGCTTGCGTCGCCGACCCGAGCCTGTGCGATCGAGACCGATTGATCGCCGCCGCGGAGCGGGAGACGCACGCGCGCTTGGTGGAACCCGGCCAACACTTGCCGCTCTATCTGATGAGCGGGCATCCTCAGCTGCCATGAGCCGGCGCAAACGACAGCAGCCTCGCGCCCGAAGCTCCGCCGGGTCGCCGCCGCTCTCGGCGACTCAGCGCGATGGTCAGGGACGAGTCCACCTGACGCTGCATCGCGATCCGGTGAGCGGAGCTGAAGCCGTCTCGCTCCGCGCTCCGCTATTTCGTGAAGCGTGGCAAGACGAGCTCACCGTCGGCACGGCAAACACGGCGCGGGCGCTCCTGGGTCACGCTCCGACCGTGGAACACACGGTCGAGTTGGCACACAAGGCGATGGCCGGCACTTCGCGTCTCGGGGAGGCGTTGCTCGCGCGCGCGCCGGCCGGGGCGCTCGCGTGCCGCGCGGGCTGCGACCATTGCTGTCATCAGCCGGTGGGGCTCACGCCGCCCGAGGCCCTGGCGATCGCGGCTCACCTGCGACGAACGTCCAGCCCTGAGCAGCTCGCCGCGGTCGCGGCGCGGCTTTCGCAGCGCGCGAAAGAGACGCGCGGCCTCAGCTCGGCGGAACGCTTTTCGCCCGATCACCCCTGTCCCTTCCTGGACGGCGCACGATGCTCCATCTATGAAGTGCGGCCGCTGGCCTGCCGCGGCATGAACTCACTCGACGCCGAAGACTGCAAGCTACGGCTGCGCGATCCGGCGGCGCGCGCCGCGTTCTTGGCGCGCGGTTCCGGTGGGCGCTCCTTCATGGAGCCGATTCGTGCCTCTCATGCGGTGAGCGCCGGACTGCAGCTCAGCTTGTCGGAGCTCTACGGGCTCGATATGCGGCCCCTGGAGCTGACCTGGGCGCTCGATGCTTTGCTGAATGGTCCCGGGTCGAGCACGGCAGATTGGTTGAGCGGGGAGCGCGCGTTCGAGTCCGCTCTGGGCGGCGACAATGCCGTGCCGGAGCTGAGCGGCGTGCGCCCTCCCGCCCGCAGCTGAGCGCGTGCGCTCAGCCGGATGCCAGCAGCTTCGTGACTTCACCGGGATTGGTGATGCCGCCGGTCGTGCCGGTACCGTCGAACGCGCCGAAGGTAGTGACCTTGCCGCCGTCCGGGCCTTTGCAGCCGACCGCGTTCATCAAGGTGACGTACAGCTTGTTGATCGGCACGTTGCCGCCGAACGAGCCGGTGTTGCCGATGTCGCCGCCGTTCTGGCACGTTTTGGTGCTGTTGCCGAGGCCGATGGACTTGCCTTCCACGTTCACGATTGCGCCTTGCTTGAGGTAGCCGCCCGCGCTGCCTGCGATGACGATGGGCAAGTTGTTCAAGTTGTGCGCGGCGCCGTCCGACAACTCCGGGAGCCACATGGTGGCGGTGCTGTCCAGCAACTTACCGCTGCCCTCGCTGATGCTGTCGAGCAACCCCACGAGCTTGGCGTACTTCTTGGCGTACCAAGTGTCGATGGCCAGGATCATGTCCAGTACGCCTTCGACCTTGCATGAGCCACCGACGGTGAAATCACCGGTACGGTGCGACAGGCCGTGGTGGTCGTGGGTGTGCATGATGCCGTCCCAGTTGAAGGTCACGTAGCCGGGATAGAGCAACATCAGCATGCGATTCGTGTCGCAGATCATGCTCAGCGCCATCAGGTTCATCATCATGTCGCCGCCCAGCGTGAAGGATGTCGCCAAGTTGGTATTGCCTGCCGCGGTGTTGCCGCCTGCAAACGCGCCGCCGCTGATAGCGCCGCCCGGGCTGGCCGCTTTCACCGCGTCGGCCGTGGCGCCGATCGAGGTGGCACTGTCCGCGCTGCAGGAAGACGGCGTGCTCATGATGCCCGTCTCCGTCGTGCGCAGCAGATCCAGCCAATCCGAAATCCGGGTCTGATCGGCCTGACTCATCTTCAGCGCTTTGAAACGGGTCAGATCGGCCTTCACCAAGTCGATCGCACTCGCGCCGCGTGCCACCTTGTAATCGCCCGCGGTCATCACGGGCGCGGTGCCCGGGGTCGCGCTGCCCGTCTTGAACAGCCCGGTCAGCTGGTTATAGACCGTCTGTGGGTTCACGTTGGCGGGGAACGCGGTGTTCGGCGCCGAGAAAGACAGGATCTCTTTGATCTTGGTGCTGGCCGCGCCCACCGACAGCACGAGCGGGGTCGTGCCGCCCGGGTTGATCTGCTTTGCGATCACGTGATCGAGCGAGATGGCCGAGGCATAGCGATTGCTGTCGTCGACGATCGTCGCGCAGGTGAGCTTCGAGCCCATGGCCTGATCGTGCGGATCGATGCTTTGGCCGACCGCGTAGCCGTTCATCGAGCGGAAACCGCGCGGCAAGAGCAGCTTCGAGGCGTACGGCCCGAGTGGCTGAAGCGTAGAGCTGAGCGCCGACGCGGTGAGCGGCCCGTCTTCTACCGTTGGGAACCACTTGTCCGTGAGACAGCCGTTGTGGGTGAAGAAGATGACCAAGCGCTTGGGGGGCGTCCCGGCCGCCTCCGCCTTGGCCTCTTGCTCGGCCAGGGAGCTCAGGAACGGCACGGCCAGCGCCGCGCCGCCAATACCTTTGAGAAAGACTCTGCGCTTCATTGGGCACCCTCGACGGCTCGGAATCGGAACGATTGGGTCTGTGTCAGGTCGGCGATTAGGTTGAGCACGGTGTAACCGCTCTTGGTGAGCTTGGCGGCGAGCTGATTGACGGTGCAGGCGTCGGTCGGGTTGCTCGCGCGCTCGTAAGCGTAAGCCACCCATTTTTCGGCGTAAGAATGCTGCGCGCCGGGCGATGCCGCAATCGCCGCCATCAGCTCGGCCGGGCCGTTGATGTGTATGCTCTTGCCGTCGATCATTGCGTCTACCGCGGTGTCGATGGTCACGCCCGTGGCTCGCTCCGTGGTCTGCCAAGCGCCAGCTGCATCGAAGGCCTCCATGGCGAAGCCGGGGGGATTGATGAACTGGTGATGGCACGTCGCACAGGCCGAAGCCGACGTTTGTTGATCGACCTGCTTGCGGTTGGTATCCAAGTCAGCGGTGGCGGGCAGTGGGGTGGTCTCAGCGCCTGGCGGCGGCGAGCCGATGGGTACCGCGAGCACCTGTTTGGTGATGAATGCGCCGCGCAGAATGGGCGAAGTGCGGTTGTAGGCCGAAAACGCGTTCAAGAAGCCGGCGCGAGTCAAAAAGCCCGGGCGCTGGGCGGGGTCCAAATTGGTTTGCACCAAGTCTGCGCCGAATTTGCTGGCATCGAGCCCATAGAGCGGCGCCGTTGCCGCGTTCACGAACGCGACCGGACTGGTCAAGAAGTCCTTGAACGAGCCGCCCTGCGAGAACACGACGTAGTCGAAGAACTTCTCCGTCTCCTGCTGCATGACCGGCACCATGTCCTTGCTGAACTTGAACAGCGCCGGGTCGTGGTTGGAGTTGTCCCAGCGCGTGTTGGTCCCCATGAGCAGGTACGCCCGGTGAAATTCGCTCACCATATCGTGTGCTTGCGGCTGCTTCAGCATGCGCTCCGCCTGAGTCATGATCTGCTCGGGCGTGCTCAGTTGATTGTTGTCCGCGGCTTGGTTCAGCACGTCGTCCGGGGTCGAGCCCCAGATCAAGTACGACAGCCGAGAGGCGACCTCATGATTCGAGAGCGCGAAGTGCCCGGCCCCGTCGGAACTTTCGCTGATCTCCGAGCGCTGCAGGAACGAAGGCGAGATCAAGAACATGTACAGCAGCGCCTCGGCCACCTCATTGGGCGCGCCGGTGGGCGTGATTTGCGTGCCCTTGGCGATGATGGCGTCGAAGCCTGCGACTTCCGTGTCGCTCAGCGGACGGCGAAACGCGCGCCGCCCGAATTGCACGACCGTATCGTGCAGGCAGGCCGTGCCGTCCCCGGTCGGCGTGCACTTCATGAAGTTTGCCTTGAGCGTGGGATCCGCCATCACTTGAGCGGCAATTTGCTCGGCTACGGACTGATACGAGCTCCAGCCCAAGCTGGTGAGGCTGCCCGCTTGGTCCGTTGCGAGAATGCTCGACGGCAAGGCGTTGCTCGACGCAGCAAGGCCCTTCACCCCCAACAGGTCCCGCACCGTGCGATCGTATTGAGCGTTGGTCAGGCGCGGGATTTGCGAAGTGGGAGCAATCCCTTGGGTGCAGTCGGGACTGGTGCTGCCCGCCGGCAAGGTGCTGCCGTTGCCGGCGCCAGACGAGGGGTCGGAGCCGCCCGGATCATTCGGGCCACCGGGCTGCGCGCCAGGGCCTTGCTTGCCCGGATCGTCGATTGTCCCCGTTGTGCAACCAGCGGCCAGCGCTGCTGCAAAAAGTAACCCGCTGCGCCAATGGAACATCGCCCTCACCTCACCGGTGTTGATCTGCCGAACCCGCTTCACGACTCTGGCTCAGCTGAGTCTTTGAGGGCTTCTCGAGGGTCTCGTATGTTTCCCTTGGCGCCATTTTCACGCCCGCACTTGGATTTTTCGCGTGGGGGTGCTGCAAAGCGCCGGCGCGTCTAGTCGAACGGAGCGCTCGGCGCGGCCAAGCGGCCGTCAGCGGCGGATTCGACGCTTCAGAATCGCTCACGCCACCCGTCGCCGCTGACGGTGCGCGCTTCTCCTTATACCGCGCGCTTCACTCGCGAGCCGTTACGCCACAACGGTCGGGCCGACCTCCCATCCACACCCTTTCGGGTGTCGCTCAGCGGCGAAGCCGCGAGCACGGATCGGGGGGAGGCCGGCGGCACCCGCGTCGGGTGTCACGAAGTGCGTTGCGGAGCGCGCGCAGCGGGGGAGCAGCGACGGGTGCCCGCGCCGCTGATCGACGCGCAGCGCGCGGGCGAGCCTTAGTGTGCCCTCAGTGCCTCTCCGCTGGCAGCGGGGTCTTCGCGAGGGAAGGGCGCGAACCAGGCGGCGAAGATAGAGGGGATGCTGGCGATGGCCACGAACACGAAGTAGTTTGCGTAGCCGAGCTTGTCCGCGATGTAGCCGCTGGCCGATTGCGTGGGGATGAGCACGAGGTTCATCAGCGCGGTGCAGAACGCGTAGTGCGTCATGTGGTATTTGCCGGGCGAGATCTGCTGCATCATGTACAGCATGTTGGCGACGAAGCCGAAGCTGTAACCAAACTTTTCGAGCGTCACCAAGATGCCGATCGTGGTCAGGCTGAGCGGCGCAGTGGGTGCCACTGCATGGCTCAGGTACACGAAGCACAAGTGCGGGATGTTCATGCACAGCGCCATGACCATCAGCGATTTCTTGAGGCCGCCGCGTTTGGCGATGAACATGCCGCCGAGCACGCCCGCCGCCAGACTGACGCCGGTGCTGATCGCGCCATCCAAAAACGCCTTGTCCGCGAGGGATAGTCCGAGCCCGCCCTTGGCCAGTGGTGCCTGCATGAATAGCGGCGCCTCCACCAGCAGGAAGCCCTCGCCGCTGCGGTACAAGAACACGAACACCAGCATGCCGAGGAGCTTCGGCTTCTTGAAAAAGTCGGTCAGCGTTTCGATGAAGGTCTCGACGATTTCAGCCGTGTTTTCCGGGCGACGCACGATTGTGCCAGTGGGCAGCGAATACCAGTGGTACGCGCCGAGGCCGGCCATGACCACTGCGGCGAAACACACGGCGATCGCCCACGCCGTCTTCGGCGATTGGCCGGCCTCTTGCAGCTTGCCGGCGACATAGACGACCAGCGCGGTGGCGAAGATGCGCCCCGTGTTCCACGCGGCACCTTGCCAGCCGATCCACTTGGCCTGCTGTTCCTTCTCGAGCGTGGTGATGTACACGCCGTCTGCGCAGATGTCCTGCGTCGATGACGAGAACGCCAAGACCCACAGAATGCCGATGATGATTTTGAAGTATTGCGGCAGCGGCAGCGCGGCTGCGATCAGGCCGAGCAACAGCGCGATGAAGAACTCCATGCTCAGCACCCAGAACTTCTTGGTGCGATACATGTCGAGGAACGACGCCCAGAGCGGCTTCAGCGACCATGCAATACCCACGCTGCCGGTGGCGAGCGCGATATCCGTGTCGCTGTGACCCAGGTCCTTGAACATCGTGCCGGCAACCCAGATCACCAGCGAAAAGGGGATGCCCATGGCCACGTATAAGCTTGGCACCCAGGCGATCGGGCTTTTGACCCGTTGAACATTCTCGGTCATGCCCGTCTGCTTATGCAG
>DASSMT010000064.1:0-24840 GCA_035688655.1 Polyangiaceae bacterium
AGAGCACCACCTTGCGGGTTCTGTCCGGGTTCTTGGGCGCGACCAGCGGCCAGGTGCGCATCGCGGGGCACGACATTGCACAGGCTCCGCGCGCAGCGCGTCGCTCGCTGGGCTACATGCCCGAGAGCGCACCGCTGTATCCCGAGCTACGGGTCATCGAGTACCTGCAATTTCGCGCCCGGCTCAAGGAAGTGCCGCGCGACAAGCAGCGCGCAGCCATCGGCAGCGCAATGGAACGCGCGGGTGTTGGTCATATGGCGGGCACCGTGATTGGCCATCTGTCCAAGGGCTACCGCCAACGCGTCGCGCTCGCGGATGCCTTGGTCGCCGATCCACCGCTCTTGATTTTGGACGAACCGACAGCGGGCCTGGATCCCAATCAGATCCGGGAGGTGCGCGCGTTGATCGAGGAGCTGGCGGGCGAACGCACGATCCTGCTCTCGACGCACATTCTGTCGGAGGTCGAGGCGACTTGCGAACGGGCGATCGTGATCGACCGCGGTCAGCTGGTCGCTCAAGGCAGCATCGAAGAGCTACGCGCGCGCCAAAAATCCAGGCTGCTCAGCGTGCGTGTGCGCGACCCGAATAACCGCGCCGAAGCGACCATCTCCGCCATTTCCGGGCTCAGCCTGAGTTCCGTCAGCGGCAGCTCCGCGTCTCCCGAGCGACGCACGCTGCACGTGGCATTGAGCGAAGGGCTCGACAGCGACGCGGCGATCGAAGAGCTGGTGCAGGCGCTCAGCGCGGCTGGCGTCGGAATCCATGCGCTGATCCCGGAGCAGGCGTCCCTCGAGCAGGTCTTCAGCGCGCTCACCGCGCACGAGAAAGCTGCCGGCGGCAAGAGCGAGCCACGGAGTGCGCCGTGAACGGTTTTCTGGCGATCTACCGGCGCGAGCTGCTGAGCTTGTGGGTGACTCCGCTGGCCTGGGTCTTACTGACCGTGTTCCTGCTGCTGCAAGGAGCCATCTTCTATTCGATCATCACGCACTTTGCGAGCATGCCCGACGTCTCGGTCGACACCGGGCCGGTGCAGGCGTACTTCGGGCAAGAGTCGATCTTCCTGCTCATGACGTTGCTCTTGGTGTGCCCCGCGCTCAGCATGCGTGTATTCGCGGAGGAGCGTCGCAGCGGCACGATCGAGGCCCTGCTCACCACGCCCGTCACACCGGCCAGTGTGGTGCTCGGCAAGTTCGCGGCCTTGCTCACGACCTATGCGCTGATCTGGGCACCCACCCTGCTTTACGTGGTCATTTTGCGCAAAACTGGGGTCGTCGATTGGGGCGTGGTGGGCTCGAGCTACCTCGGACTGCTCGGCATCGGCGCCGCGTATTTGAGCCTCGGGACCTTGATGAGCGCCATGACCAAGAGTCAATTGGTCGCACTGCTGTTGACCATCTTCCTGGAGTTCGGCCTGTTCATCTTGGGCGTCGGTGAATACATCTTCGACCCGGGCGTGTTCCGAGATCTGTGTGCGCACGTGTCGATGATGGGGCAAATGGAGGACTTCTCGAAGGGCATCCTCGATTTACGCCGCGTCGTCTTCGACGGCACCGTCAGCTCGCTCGGGCTGTTCGTGACCACCCGCGTCGTCGACTCCTGGCGGTGGGGATGAGCAACGCGGAAAACCCCAGCCCAGCCGCGCGCGCAAGCGGCGGAGTCTCGCGTTCGTTTCGCGCGTTCGCCGCGCTGGGCGTGCTGGGGGCAGCGCTCTTGGCGGTCAACCTGAACGTGCTCGTCGCGCGCTGGTACAAGCGTTGGGACTTGACCGCGGACCGGCTGTACACGCTCTCGCCCGCGACGCTGAAGCTCTTGCACGCGCTGGATCAGCCGCTCACGATCACGGTGCTCTTGGGGCGCGCCGATCCGCTCAGCGTGAGCGTGCGGCAGATGCTGGTTCAATACCGGGCCGAGACCCGAAAGTTGACCACGAAATTCGTCGATCCCGACCAGAACCCAGCGGAATTTCAGGTCCTACAGAAGGACTTAGGGCTGCTCGCGGGGCGCGCGGAGGACGGCCGAGTAGTCACCGATGCCAGCCTGGTCGTGAGGAGCGGCGAGCGACACTGGTTCATCACCAGCGATCAGCTCGTGCACTACGACGATCAATCGGGCCGAGCGCAGCCGCGCTTGGAACAAGCGCTCACCGAAGCCATCGCCAACGTGCTCGGCGAGCTAGAGGCCAAAGCCTGCTTTGCCACTGGTCACCGCGAGCTGTCGATCGACGACGTCGGTCCCGAGGGGCTGGCGGAGCTCCGCCGCCGGCTCGAAAAGAGCAACTTCGAAGTGACGGCGGTGGATTTGAGCACCCCGGCGACGAAGCTCACGGATTGCACGGTGCTCGTGCTAGCCGGGCCGAGCGTCCCCGTCGACGACAGCGCCGCCGCGCGCATCGTCAATTTCATCCAAGGGGGTGGTAGCGCCTACCTGCTCGCCGCGCCCGTGCTGGCCGAAGACAAGCGCGTACAACGCTCTGGACTCGAGCCCGTGGCGCAATTGCTCGGCGTCGAATTCGGGCAAGACTTCATCTTGGAGACGGATAGCGCGCTCCGCTTGCCGCGGGGCGCAGGAGAGGTGTTCTTCGCCACCCCACAGGCTCACGAGGTCACGCGCGGGCTCGAACGCGAGGGGGTCAAAATCGACTCGCGAGTGTTGGTCAGCAGCGCTCAGAGCCTGCGGATCTCCAGCAATTCACCGGCAAAAGCGCTGCTTGCTTCGAGCGACCAAGCGCTCTCGGTGCGCGATCTGACGAGCCTGCTCGATCCGAACCGGAAGGGTGAGCCGCTCGACCGCGCCACCCGCAGCAGCTTCACTCTGGCCGTTGCCGCGGAGCTGCCCAAACCCGCCGGCTCGAGCGCGAAGTACGGACCACGCGTCGTGCTCGCCGGCGCCGCGAACCTGGTCTGGAATAGAAACTACAGCGACTCGTCGCTGTACGGCGATCGCTTGTTCTCCGAAAACGCCTTGAGCTGGCTGTCTGTGCGACCGACATTGATCAGTGTCCCAGAGAAGACGGAGCAAGAGGTCGGTCTGTCGCTGAGCGAGGGGACTCTGGCCGAAGTGCTGCGCTACGTGTTGATCTACATGCCGGGCTGTGCGGCGGCGCTGGGCACGTTCGTGCTGCTCCGGCGCCGCTCGATCGAGAAGCAGTCTCGAAAGGACGAGGCGGCGTGAAATTCACTTCCGGCATGGTGGTGAGCGCCGGAATCGTCGTGCTCGCGGGCGCCTCGACGATTTTGCTGTTTGCCACGCGCGACCTCGCAGGCACCAGTGACAGCACGGCACGCGAGCAAAATTTGTTCGTCGCGCTCCGCCGTGAGGACGTGCTCCGCCTGGAATTACGGGAAAATGGCCCAAAAACCGTGCTCGAACGCGGCTCCGCCAAGAGCGGCTCTGCCTCGTTCGCGCTGGTCGAGCCGGTCAAGGAGCCTGCCGACCCGGCCACTGTCGACAAGTTGTTGTCCGCCCTGAGCAGCGCTCGTGCCCTGCGCCCGGTCGAACAAGGGGCGCCTTCCTCCACGCTGGGTTTGGACAAGCCCGCGGCGCAGATCGCCGCGCGAACCGCCCAGGGTTCGTTCCAACTCGATCTCGGCGGCAACGCGCCCACGCCAGAGGGCGCGCGCTACGCGCGAGTTCGCATCGACCACGAACCCGATAAAGTGGTGGTGGTCGCGAAATCGCTGGCAGACGAGCTCGCAGTCGAGCTCGACGCGTTTCGATTGCGCAGCTTGGTCTCCGTGAATGAGGCGGACGTCGCGCGAATCGAGCTCGACAGCGCGAAGTCGCGCATCGAGCTCACGCGCAGCACGGGCACGAATTTCCTGATTCGCGCCGAACAGCAGCAGGTCTTGGCCGACCGAGACGTGCTGAAGAGCCTGTTCTTCCAGCTCAGTCGCCTCACCGCAAGCCGCTTCCTCTCGGAATCGGAGGCGGAAGCAGCGCTCGGGACGGCACCTGCCCACTGCGAAATCACGCTCAAAGACGGGAAGAGCAAGCTCGGCTTCGACGTCGGTGGCACGTGCCCCGACAAGCCGTCGGAGCTGGTCATCGTTCGGCGCACTCCAGACCTGCAGCGCGCTTGCGCGCCGCGCGAGCTGGAAGCAACTCTCGCGCTTTCGCCGGACGAATTTCTCGATCGCCATGCCTTCTCTTTGCACACGGACGAGGTCGAGGAGCTCGATATCTCGGGCGGCAAGAGCAAGTTCTCGTTGCTGCGCAAAGGCAGTGGCTTCGTATTGCACACCGGCAGCGAAACGCAGGTCGAGCTGGAGGCGGGCAACCAACGCATCGCAGAGTTGCTCGAGGCAGAGGGAGAGCGCGTGCCGTTCGAGCCCGGGATGCGAGCCGACTTTGCGCTCGATCCCGCGCAAATCTCGGTCACGCTGCGCTCTTCTGCAGCGCGAGACCGAGATGTCATCGAGCAAGTGGTGCGCGTCGGAAAACGCGACGCGAGCGGCAACTTGTACGTGTACCGGGAGCAAGATGGCGTGCTCTTGCGCATCCCGCGTGAGCTGTCGCGCGGCTTCTTCGTCGACTCTACCCTGCTGTATGCGCGCAAGCTGACCGAGTTCGGCTTGTCCAGCTTCATTTCGGCTGAAATCGAGCACAAGCAAAGCAAGCAGGTGCTGCGGCGCATGAACGACGCCCTGCGGCTGGAAGAACCGCGCGGGTTCGAAGCGGACGGCGCGCTGAGCGCGGACCTGATCCAGGCTTTGGGCGCGCTGACTGCAGAGCGCTTCGTGGCGGACAAGGACGACGGTTCTTTCGGCTTTCAACGCTCCTCGTTGCGCGTGCGCTTTGCGTTCAAGAATGGCGAAGGCGTCACGGTCGAGCGCCATCTGCGCTTCGGCGACGAGACCGCGCTCGGCGTATTCGCGACCCTTTCGGACGACGGTCCGGTGTTCATCCTTGCTCGCGCGGTGCGAGACACTTGCCAGCTGTCGTTGCTCAACCGCGCGCTCTTTCCGATCAGCGGCGATGCCTTCAACGGCATCACGATGGAGACGCACGGCCGCAACTTGCGCCTGAGCCGACAGGGTGAGCGGCTGCTGGTCACGCCCGCCGGCAGCTTCCCGCAAGATCGCGTTTTGGAGCTGCTCGATGCGCTCGGCAACCTGCGGGCCGAAGCAGCGTTGCACACCGGGCCGGCGCTGCCCGGTGAGGGATTTTCGGCCCCATTCTTGACGTTGCATCTCGTGCCTCGCCAAGGAGCGCCGCAGACGGTGACTTTCGGCGCCGGTGACTCCTGGCGCTCGACGAGCATCTTCTACATGCGCGTCAGCGACGTCGATGCAACCTTCGTCATCGCGCAGAGCAAGGTCCGTGCGTTGAGCGACGCGCTGTGACGCTCAATCATCCCTCGAGCATCAATTGCTGAGCTTCGAGTTGCTCGCAGAGCGGTTCCAGATCGCATCCCAGTTGCGGCGGTAGTCGTCGGTGGCCACCTGCGCGGGCCCGGTCCGCTGCACCACGGAAGGAGGCGCGGGCTCTTCCCGGTCGCTCGCCTCCGGTGCCGGTTTGAAGTGGCTCTCGACGTCGCACAAAGCCGGGAAACTCGCGCGCGGGCGGAGGGTCACCACCTCACCCGTGATCGGCACCCCGTCGCGCAGCGGGCGCACCGCGCCGAGCTCCAAGCGGTCCCCGCGCGCGCGCAAGATCTTGAGACCCTCGCCGTCGGGCGTGACGCCATGGATCAGGGCCACATCCGCAGCGGCGGCGGGCGGAGGGGTCGACGCGACGGAGTCTGCGCTCTGCTCTCCAGCCGGCTTCTTGAACGTCACACACCGGATCTATCTCAGGCCCGAGGCACTCGCCAGCGACAAACGAAAATCGCCGGGAGATTTGCGGCGCAGGGGCTGACAATGAAGAAGTCCGTCGCGAGCCGGCCGAGACCGCCGCGAGCCCGGTGCGTGAGCACGGAGCACCTCCCCTACATGCCGATCGCCGTGCGGTACACCCAGCCGACGCTGCCTTTGACGTCGTACTTGATCCGGTACCAGTCACCGCGGCGCCCGGTGACCGAGACCCGTGTGCCCTGCAGTACCCGAGCCACCACGGCGCCATCGCGACTCGCAGAGGAACGCACCAGTGCAACGTCCCAAGCAACGGTGGCATGACCAGAAGCTTCGGTGACGTCGCCGACGTCTGTGAGCGCTTCGCCGGCTGGCGGCGGGGCCTCGCCCTTCTCCGCCTCGGCTTTCGGAAACTCGACCTTGTAGAACAGCGAATAGGCCTCGTGCTTGTGCGCGATGCCCACGAGCGAAACGTTCGAGAACTCTTTCTTTTCGCAGTCGATGAGGGCCTGAGTCTCGGCCTCACTGAAGGTGGTGCTCTTGCCGCTCTTCACGTTCTTCACGGTCTGGGACGTAAAGTCCAGATCGAAGCCCAGGGACAGCGCTCCGGACAACTTGTCCGCCCCCGCACAAGCCGCGAGCGCTTGAATGTGAGGGCGCGCGAGGCGATCGAACTCGATCTGATCGCACTCCTCCTTCACCTTCTTGCCCCGATTCTTGCAGGCCAAAAATTGTGGCTCGCTGACGCGCAGCCGATCGAACGGCGCGCCCGAGGCGGCTGATCCGACAGGCGCAGCCTGCTCCGGGACGGGCGGCGGGGCCGGGGCCGCCGCCTTGGCTTCGCCCGGAGCACCCGTCAGATCGGCGCTGCTGCTCTCGGCCGGCTGACTGGGAACGCTCGGAACCAACTTGAAGCCCGCCACGCGAGGCCAAATGATGCCAATCAGAAAGCCCGCGCTCACGATCAGACCCACCCGGCCGAAGCGCAGGGTTTCCTGCTTCTGGTTGGGAATTTCGATCTTCAGGGGTTGTCGTCGCTCTGCCGGCAAGTGACCTCGCGCTCGCGCTTCGAAGGCGGGTTCTACCACAAGGGCTCGGTTGCGACCGTCTGTAATCGAAGAAAGCTGGCCGTTTTGGCATGGTTTCCGAAACCTGCGCCGGAATGACTTTCATCCGGCAAACGGACCAGAGAGGATGGCGAGGGCATTTGTCATGAAGTCGTGTCCGCACTGCAAGCTGAAGTATCCGGACGATGCCGCTGGATGCTTCTTGTGTGGCGGGCCGCTGCTGGTGATAAAAGACCCGCTGATCGGGGTGACGATCGGCGGGCGCTACCAGATCGAGGAGGTGCTCGGGCAAGGCGGCATGGCCACCGTTTATGCGGCGCGCCATCGGCTCGTCGATCGCCCGTGCGCGGTGAAGGTGATGAACGCGCAATACACGCGCAACGAGGTCATCCGCGAGCGATTCCGGCGCGAGGCCAAGGCTGCGCAAAAGCTCGCTCACCCCAACATCATCGAGATCTTCGACCAGGGTGAGACCCCGGAGGGCTTGGTCTTCCTGGTGATGGAGCTCTTGCGCGGCGAAACTCTGGCCGACGTCCTGCAGCACGGCAAAGTGCCGATCGAGCGAGGCCTACCGATCATGATCCAAATCGCGCGCGCTCTCGCCCGCGCCCATGATCTGGAGGTCATCCATCGCGATCTCAAACCCGAGAACATCTTCTTGGCGCGCTTACCGAACGGCGCAGACCAGGTGAAGTTGCTCGACTTCGGCATTGCCCGATCGATGCAAGACTCGCGGCTGACCGGTGCCGGTGAGGTATTCGGCACGCCGCAATACATGGCTCCCGAGCGCATCACGTCGATCGAAGCGGGGCCAGCCGCAGATCTGTATTCGTTCGGCGTGATCATGTACGAGATGTTGACCGGCTCGTTCCCCTTCGACGCGCCCGACATCACCACCTACTTCATCAAGCATCTGAAGGAAGCGCCGGTTTCGCCCAAGAAGTACGACGGCTCGATTCCCGAGGAATTGGAGCGTTTGGTGCTGGAATGCTTGGCTAAAGACGCCAAGGATCGCCCGGTCGACGCGCATCGCGTGCATGCGGACCTGATGCACATCGCAGGCGCGATCGGGCTCAGGGTCCCAGTCGATGCCTTCGGCGACGAGCTAGAGTCGCGAGCTCCCGCCAAAACGCTGCCGCCGGTGGCGATCGATCGCTGGGTCAAGCGAACGGCCCTATTCGAGAAGATGCTGGCGCTCGCCTTCGCCAACGAGCGGCCGAGCCAGCTCTACCAACTGCTCACAGAGGTCAAGGACCTGGTCTTCCAGATCAGCGAGCTGCGCGCGAAGGCCGTCAACGAACAGCGCGCGCTCGAGGCCATCGAGGCGCGACGGCGGGAGATCCGGCAACGCTTGGGGCACGCGGTCGATGCGCTGGGCGTCGACGCCAGCAAGGCGCGCGACGAATCCAAAGCCGCCTTGGCGGGCGCGGCCGCGCTGACACTCGATTTGGAGCGCCCCGTGCTGGAGCTCAAGCACAAGGTCAGAGCCGTCATGCGCTGGGAGGGTCGCTCTGGTTTCGTCGAGCCGTATCCAGAACTCGCTACGGCTTACCGTGAATGCGCGGATGTCGTCGACGCTTGGCTGTTGGCCAAGCAGCGACTGGCCGACGCGCAAGCGCGTGTGGCGTCGAGACGCGGGGAAGTCGAAGATCTGGAGTTTCAGATCCGAGAGCTGCGCTCCGTGCTGGCCAAGAACGAAGAAGAGCTCGAGCGCGAAGAGGGCGACCGGCGCAAGATCGTGAGTGAGCTCGGTCCGCGTGCAGACGAACTGGAGGCGCTGCTGCTCGAACGCGCGACGCGCTTCTGCACGCCGCTGCGGAGTCGCCGCGAACTGTCGCCGCTTTTTCAAGAACTGGAATCTGACGCTCAGGCCTGAATCGGCAGGGCGTAGCTTTTTGGGACGCGAGCGCTTCACCCAATGCAGTTGTGCGGCCCGAGAAAGCCCGGGCACAGCGCCTAGATCCGAGCGAATGACCGTCAAATTTCCGAACCTTCACGCATTGGAAGTCCAGACATTCACGCGCCGTCGCACTGCCAAGGGTTGTAGTAGCGTTTTGCTACGCGACGCAGATATCGATTCGTTGCGAGCGTCGTTCGGTTTGTTGCTGGACCCAGCACCCGACTCGACTCAGGATTGCCGCACGCGAACATGCGCTCGAACGATGGCAATGGGGACGAGCCGCGCGTACCGCGGCGTTTGCTGCTGAAATCCTTGGCCGCGGGTGCGGTGCTTTGGGAGCCCGCTTGTGGCGATCCGCCTTCAGAGACGCCGGCCGTCGGCACTCATCGGATCGCGCCCGCCAAGGAGCTCGAAACACCAATCCGGGTCGAAAATCGCCTGGAAGGGAGCGATGCCTTCGCGCTCTCGAAGCCCTCCCTCCAGGGTGAAGTCGAAGGCTACGCCTCCACGACCTCTGCCGGCGTCGGTGACACGGTGGAGATCTTCGTCAACGTCAGCCGCGCCCAGGGTGTGCGCTGGGAGCTGTATCGCGTCGGCTATTATCAAGGGCGCGGCGCGCGCTTGATCAGCTCGGGCGCCGCGGTCGAGGTCGTCCCGCAACCGGAGCCGAGCGTCAGCGAAAAGACCGGTTTGCTCGAGTGCGACTGGGCAAAAGCCATCGCGTTCACGGTCGAAGAAGGCTGGCTCACCGGCTACTACCTGCTCAAGTTGACCGGGGACGACGGCTTCGAGAGCCACGTGCCCTTGGTGATTCGCGAGTCGGGGCGGACCGCGCCGCTCTTGATGCAAGCCAGCGTGACCCGCTGGCAAGCCTACAACCTGTGGGGCGGCATCAACCTGTACGTGAACCATCTGCCCAGTCCGAAGGTGTTCAGCGGCCCACGCGGCTATCAGGTCAGCTTCGATCGCCCGTATGGCACCGAGCCCGACCCGAGCATGCTGATCGAGCACTCGATGGCACGCTGGCTCGAGCGACAGGGCTACGACGTCGCCTACGTCACCAATCTCGACATCGACGGCAGCCCGGAGCTCTTGCAAGGGCGGAAGCTGTACATGACCACGGGTCACGACGAGTACTGGTCGCTCGGCGAGCGAAATGCGCTGGAAGAAGCGCGTGACAAGGGCTTGTCGATGGCGTTTTTCTCCGGCAACACCGCGTACCGTCGCATTCGCTTCGATGCTTCCAGCAGCGGGGTTGCGCGGCGCGTGATCACTTGCTTCAAGGACGCGGGCCTCGATCCGGTGAAGGATGCCCCCGACACCACCGCCGACTTCCACAACAAACCGCATGCCCGGCCCGAGAACGGCATGCTCGGTGTGCTCTGGGCCGGCTGGGGAAATCTGCAAGGTTTCCCGTTCATCGTCAGCGATCCCGAGCACTGGGTTTACGAAGGCACCGGCGTCGAGGCCGGCGACTCACTCGGCAGTATCGTGGGTTACGAGTGGGACATGGTCGGCGACAACGACGCTTCGCCGCACGGCCTGGAAGTGATCGCAAAGTCGGTGGCGCTGCACGAGTATGGCTACACCTCGCAGCATCATTCGACGGTGTTTTACCCGACGCCGAGCAGCTTCGTCTTTGCTGCGGGAACCATCGGCTGGGCCAAGGGCCTGCTCGACGAAGGGGTGGCAAACCCGCGCGTCGAGCGCGCCACGGAGAACATTCTATTTCGCGCGGGCCTCTTTCCCGAGGCGCGCGTGCTGCCCGCGCCATCACCCCTGAGTTATGAGCTTCACGTCGCTGCGCGCTCGCGCGTGTTCGCCGGCAGCGGGCGCGCGGGCCATGCGGACGGCCCGGCGGAAACGGCCAAGTTTCACGCACCTTCGGGTCTCGCGGTCGGCCCCGCGGGGGAACTCTACGTGAGTGATTCGGGCAACCATGTGGTGCGCAAGATCTCAGCCGACGGACTCGTGTCGACGGTGCTCGGCGAGCCGGACAAGGACGGCTTCACGCTCTCGACACCGACGGGCATTGCGGTCGACGCGACCGGCAACGTGTACGTGTCGGACACTGGCAATAGCCGCATCATCGTCCTCACCACGGACGGCAGCGCTTCGGTATATGCGGGGCACGCGCACGGCTTCACGGACGATCCCGATCCGGGCAATGCTCGCTTCAATTTGCCGCGCGGCCTGGCAATCGACGAAAGTGGCGTGCTGTTCGTGGCTGATTTTCGCAACGACGCGATCCGGCGCATCGAGCCGAACGGCGGCGCGGTGAGCACGGTCGTCTCTGGCGCAGGTGGGCCCACCGCCATCGCGCTCGGCCCAGCTGGCACGCTCCACTACGTGGCCACTTGGCAGGGAGCGATCATCAGCCTGTCAGCGACTGGCGAGCGCACCGTGCTCGCGAACCCGAAGCTCAGCTTCGGCGATCGCGGCGGACCGGGAGCCGAGGCTGCCCTTCGCCCGGCGGACGGCTTGCTGCTCACGCCCGACGGACTGGTGTTCACGGACACCGGCAACAATCGCGTTCGCACTGTGCTACTCGACGAGCAGCGCACGGTCCTGACGTTGGTCGGCAGTGGGCGGAACGGCGACGCCATCGGTGCCGGCCACGAGACGGAGCTCAGCTTGCCCCGCGCGCTCGCGGCCGTGTCCGACGGCTACGTCGTGGCCGACACCGCAAACCATCGCATTTTGCACTTCACCAACGACCCCGCCGCACTCGTCCAGCGCGAGCTGCTGTAAGCTACAAGGTCCAGAGATCCGAGAGGGGGGCGCTCACAACCCAGCATCGCAGCTCGCGTGCGCTCGCTGTTCCCACTCAACGATACCGAAGACTACGCCGCAGCGCGACGGTCGACACCGCGAGCGCTCCCTGTGATTTTGAACCGCCGAGACGCCAAGACGCCAGAAGAGGAGAAGTGATCTGGTTCTCGCTTGGCTGCGGCACTTTCTTCACAGAAGAGCCATTTGCGGCGTTTCATCGTTTCCCGGTTCGCTGCAGAGCCACTGTGTTCCGCTGCTGCACCGAGGAGCCGGTTTGCTAGCGACGTACCTACGAGCTGAACTGTCGCTCAGAGCGGAGCCAATTTTTCTCTCTTCTCTCCCTCTTCTGGCGTCTTGGCGTCTTGGCGGTCAATCTCCCCTCTCCGCCGTCCGCGACTCCGGAGGCTGTGCCGCCATCTGTCGTGTCGCGTGACCATCAAAAAATCAGCGGCTCCGCGCCTTCGGCTTCTTTTTGGACGGTTCGCTGTGCACGAGCAGCTCGGGCACGCTGCCGCGGCGGCTGGCATTGGAGTTGATGGCGCGCGTCGCTTGGACCGTGCGTGGCTGGAAAGCTCGGTAAAGCTCCTGGGTTTCCGGGGTATCGGAGTTCGAGAGCAAGGCCTGTACTCCGCGTTTGCTCAAGCGCGCGAAGGTTTGCGCGAGACGCGCGTGCTCGGCCAAGGTGAACGCCACCGAATGATACGCAGCGAAGCTCGCTGTCTTCGACACCGGCACGTAAGGCGGATCGAAGTACACGAAATCCCCGGGTTTGGCCTTCGCACAGGAAGCTTCGAAATCCTCGACCTCGATCTCGACCCCTTGCAGCGCTCGCGCGGCTGCCAAGAGGCGCGGCTGATCCAAGATGCGCGGGTTCTTGTAGCTCCCGTAGGGCACGTTGAATTCGCCGCTGCTGTTCACCCGATAGAGTCCGTTGTATCCGGTTCGGTTCAGGTAGATCAGGCGCGCCGCGCGTGCCGCAGCCTTGGTCGGGCGCTTGTCGCGGACCTTGTAGTAGGTCTCTCGACTGAACCCCTGACTCTCGAGCTTCGAGAGCTCGGCGATCACCGATTCTGCGTCGTCGCGCAGCGCGCGGTACACGCCAATCAAATCCGCATTCATGTCGCTCAGCCGGGCGCGCTCGAATTTATCGCGCGCGAACAGCGCGAAGAACACGGCAGCGCCGCCGACGAACGGCTCGTAGTACTTCTCGATACGCTTCGGAAAGCAGCGCTCGACGACAGGCAAGATGTGCTCGAGAAGTTGGCGCTTGCCGCCGGCCCACTTCAGGACCGGTTTTACGTCGGCGCGGGATTGCATGCGAACCCGAGCGTCTACCATGGGCGGAACGCCCTGTACCAGGGGACTTGGCCGTCTCGGGTGTCCGAGCCGAAACCGAAACGGAATCGCCCCGCAACACCTGCAACACCGGCCGCGGTCGCCAATGGCGGGGATGGTGACGCAGCAGCGTGCCGCCGACTTCGAGCGCCTTCCGCTGATCGACGTCTCAGGCTTGGAAAGCGCCGAGCTCGAGACCCGGCGGGCAACCGCACGCGAGCTCGATCGCGCCGCTCGCGACGCGGGCTTTTTTTACGCGACTGGGCACGGGCTCGCGCCCTCGCTCAGCGAGGGCCTAGTAGCCGCCGCCGCGGAATTTTTCGCGCTGCCGGAGGCCGACAAGCAGCGCTATTACATTGGCACGTCCACGAACCACCGCGGCTACGTGCCGCCCGGCGAGGAAGTCTTTTACGGCGGGTCCAAGGACACCAAGGAAGCGTTCGATCTCTGCCTCGATCTGCCCGACTCGGATCCAGACTATCGAGCAGGCAATCGCTTGCTCGGGCCCAACCGCTGGCCGAGCGAGGTCCCTGGCTTTCGCGAGCGGGTCGCTGCCTACTACGCCGCGGTGACCGCGCTCGGGCGGAGACTGTTGCGCGGCTTTCTGCTCGCGCTCGAGCTGCCCGAAGATCATTTCGATCGCTGCTTGCAGAAGCCACCCTCCCAGCTGCGGCTGATCCACTACCCCTATTCCCCGCGCCCGCTTGCTGCCCCGGGCATCGCCGCGCACACCGACTACGAGTGCTTCACCATTTTGCACGCCACCTCACCCGGACTCGAGGTGCTGAACGGGAAGAACCATTGGGTCGATGCGCCGCCCGTGCCGGGCGCGTTCGTGATCAATATCGGGGATCTGCTCGAGGTGCTGAGCAATGGGCGCTGGGTCTCCACGACGCACCGCGTGCGTCAGGTGGCCGAAGAGCGCTATTCCGCGCCGTTGTTCTTCAACCTCGATTATGACGCAGAAATCGCGCCGTTTCCGCACCTGGTGCAGCGAGATGGCGAAGCGCGTTACCCCAGCGTGCGGGCTGGGGAGCATCTGCTCGCGCAGACCGCGCAGAGCTTCACGTACTTGAAGCAGCAGCTCGCGAGCGGCGCGCTGCGCTTGCCGAGCGGCGCGCTGGGCTTGGCCTCCTTTGCGCGCGAACGCAGCGAGCACGCGCAGACCGGCCCAGCGACGCTTGCGCGGGCGCGGACGGATGAGGTGCCCGGGTGAAGCTGGCACTTTTCGCGAGCGCCTGGGCGTTCGGCGACATCTCGCTCTGTCTTCAGGAGGTGGAGAGCGGAGTGTTCGACGGTATCGAGGCTCCGCCGCCAGAAGATGCCGCGCTGGCGCGCGAGCTGAGTCGCGCTCGGGCGCCGTACATCGCCGAGATCTGCAGCGGTGGCTCGTACGCCCCGGCTTCGTCCGTCAGCGTCGAGCGCCATTGGCAAGACTTCTGCGCACAAGTGCCGCGGGCCGTGGCCGCGGGCGCGCTGTTTTGTAGCTGCCTTTTGGGCTCCGACAGTTGGCCACTCGCGCTGGCCGTGGATTTCTACGCGCGTGCGCTCGAGTTCGCCAAGACCGCCGGCGTCGAGCTCAGCATCGAGACTCACCGCAGTCGCCCCACGTTTCATCCCTGGATCACCGCCGAGCTCTTGCGGCAATTGCCCGAGCTCAGATTGACCTGCGACTTCAGTCATTGGTGCGTCGTGTGCGAACGCCTACCCGACGACGAATCCGTGCTCGGGCTCGCGATCGGCCGCGCCCGCCATGTGCACGCACGCGTCGGCTACGCACAGGGCCCGCAGGTTCCGGACCCGCGTGCGCCGGAGTACGAACGCGAGCTGCTCGAGCACGAGGCCTGGTGGCGACGCATCGCGCTCGCGGCCGCCGAACGCGGTCAGGAGACTTTGACGGTAACACCGGAGTTCGGTCCGGATGGTTACTTGCAACAAGCTCCGTTCAGCCAGCAGCCTGTGGCGAATTTGGCTGAGCTCAATCGCTGGATAGCGCGCCGCCAGCGCGCGAACTTCGCCGAACTGCCGAGCTTCGCAAACGGGATCTGAAAAGCCCTCGACGCGAACTCAACACCTGGACGCAACCGCGCAGCCCCGCAGCGCGAGGCAGCCTAGGCGGGTGGTCGGAGGGCGCCCAGGCATGTCGCCTCGGCGCAAAATCGTGGCTCGTAACCGGTGAGCGTGGTCATGACCGAAAAGAAAACAGTAGGGAGTGTCACTTACCAAGAGGCGGGGCAAGAGTACTTCGAGAAGCGCGGCTTGAAACGGCACGCGCGCATTTGGTCGCTGTGGGCGCTGGGCGTTGGTGCCGTGATCTCGGGTCAATTCTCGGGCTGGAACTTCGGCATCGCCTCCGGCGGCTGGGGTGGCTTGTTCATCGCGGCGCTGATCGTGGCCGTCATGTACTTGGGCTTGAGCTTCTCACTCGCGGAGATGTCGCCCGCAATGCCGCACACGGGCGGCGCATATTCCTTCGCGCGCAGCACCATGGGGCCGTGGGGTGGGTTCATTACCGGCTTGGCCGAGAGCATCGAATACGTGATGACCCCGGCGGTGATCGTGTTCTTCATCGGCTCGTATCTGACGGGGATTTTCGAGACGCCGCCGGCGTGGCAACCCGCGTGGTGGGTGGGCTCCTACTGCGTGTTCGTGCTCCTGAACTACTGGGGCGTTTCGCTGTCGTTCAAGGTGTCGGTCGTGGTCACGCTGCTGGCGCTGGCGGTGCTGGCCGTGTTTTGCCTGAGCGCATTGCCGCATGCGGATTTCAGCCGCTGGGCGCTGAATGTGGACGTGGGGCCGGACGGCAAGCTGATCGAGCTGCCCAACGGTGGCGGGCCGTTCTTGCCGTTTGGCCTGAGCGGCGCCTTCAGCGCCATGCCCTTCGCGGTCTGGCTGTACTTGGCGATCGAAGAGCTGCCGCTCGCCGCAGAAGAGTCTCACGACCCCAAAAAAGACATGCCCAAAGCGCTCATACTCGGCATCGCCACGCTGATCTTCTCGGCCCTGGCCGTGATGGTGCTGAACGCATCGATCGGCGGCACTGCAGCGGGTCAGATGCGCGGATCATTTTCGCTCGCGACCGCGGCCGAACCACTGCTCGACGGGTTCCGAGTGCTGTACGGCGCGGGTGTCGCCAAGCTGCTCTCACTCTTCGCAGTGATTGGCTTGGTCGCCAGCTTCCACACCATCATCTTCGCCTACGGTCGACAGATCTATTCGCTCTCGCGGGCTGGCTACTATTTCCCGTTCATGTCGCTCACGCATGGCTCGCGCAAGACGCCGTACATGGGCTTACTGACCGGCACCGGGATTGGGCTCTTGGTGCTGATGGCGGTTTGGTTCTCGCGCGGACCAGAAGAGGGCGGCGCGATCATCGGTGGCACGCTCTTGAACATGGCGGTTTTCGGGGCCATGATCTCGTACACCTTGCAGGGCCTGTCGTTCATCTTGCTCCGGCTGAATCTGCCTGGAATTCCGAGACCTTACCGCAGCCCGTTCGGGATTACCGGCGCGCTGTTGACGGTCGTGATCGCGCTTTGGACCATGTACTACCAGTTTCGCGATCCTGCCTACGTGAAGGGCGTGTACGCTGCGCTCGCTTGGTACGTCGCCGGGCTCGCTTATTTCGGCTTGTTCGGTCGACACCGGCTGGTGCTTTCTCCCGAGGAGCAATTCGCGATCAGCAAAGGAGCGGCGGTCGAAGAAGGAACACCCAGCGCGAGAGACGCGACCGTCTTGCCTTCGACTAGCGCATGAGAGAACCGCTTTCATGAAAGGACCGTTTTCGAGCACGCTCTTCGGTCGAAGCTACAGCTTTGCGACGCTGCGCGAGCTGATGGCAAAAGCGACGCCCAAGCGCTCCGGCGACGAGCTCGCGGGGGTCGCCGCAGCGTCCGCCGAAGAGCGCGTGGCGGCGCAAATCTGTCTGGCAGAGGTGCCGCTCACGCGCTTCTTGGAAGACTTGCTGATCCCGTACGAGCTCGACGACGTGACGCGGCTGATCATCGATTCGCACGATGCTGCGGCGTTCGCGCCGGTCGCCGGACTCACGGTCGGCGAATTTCGCAACTGGCTGCTCTCGTACGAGACCGACACCGCCGCACTGCGAGCGCTCGCTCCCGGCCTCACCCCGGAGATGGTGGCGGCGGTCAGCAAGCTGATGAACAACCAAGATTTGGTGCTGGTCGCTCGCAAATGCAGCGTAATCACTCGCTTTCGCTCGACGATTGGCCTGCCCGGCAGGCTCGCGGTGCGGCTCCAGCCCAATCACCCGGCAGATGATCCGCGCGGCATCGCTGCCTCCACTTTCGACGGCCTACTTTACGGCTGCGGCGACGCGGTGATCGGCATCAATCCGGCAACGGACAACCTGAGCGCGATCGAAACGCTGCTGCGCGTGCTCGACGAGCTCATTTCTCGGCACCGGATCCCGACCCAATCGTGCGTGCTCGCTCACGTCACGACCCAGCTCGAAGCCCTACGCCGCGGCGCACCGGTGGATTTGATGTTCCAATCGATCGCAGGCACGGAGGCGGCCAATCGCAGCTTCGGAGTCAGCCTCGAGCTCTTGGCAGAAGCCCAGCAGGCGGCGCTGTCGCTGCGGCGCGGCACGGTCGGTAGCGACGTGATGTACTTCGAAACTGGACAGGGCTCGGCGCTCTCCGCCGGCGCACACCACGGGGTCGATCAGCAAACGCTCGAAGTTCGAGCCTATGCCGTGGCTCGTCGTCATAAACCGCTGCTGGTCAACACGGTGGTCGGCTTCATCGGCCCCGAGTACCTGTACGACGGCAAACAGATCATCCGCGCGGGTCTGGAAGATCACTGCGCCGGCAAGCTGCTCGGCCTACCCATGGGCGTCGACGTCTGTTACACGAACCACGCCGAAGCGGACCAAGACGACATGGATACGCTGCTCACGTTGCTGGGCGTTGCCGGTTGCAACTACGTGATGGGGGTGCCGGGCGCGGACGACATCATGCTCGGCTATCAATCCACGTCTTTTCACGACAGCCACTACTTGCGTCAGGTCTTGGGCTTGCGCCCGGCGCCCGAGTTCGAAGAGTGGCTCCTGCGCATGCGCATCTTGAGTGAGCAGCAGCGTTTGCTGCCCGTGAGCAAGGGACACGAGCTCTTGCTCGATGCGCTCGGCGGAGGCAGTTGAAATGGGCAAATTGGACAAACGCGACCCGTGGCTCGCGCTGTCCGGCTTGACTGCGGCACGCATCGCGCTCGGCCGCGCCGGCGGCAGCGTGCGCACAGAAACGCTGCTGGATTTCCGCCTAGCCCACGCGCGCGCCAAAGATGCCGTCGAGCTGCCGTTCGCTGCGGATGCGCTCGCCGTCAAACTTCAGGCCATGGGGATCGAGACCTTCCGCTTGGAGACCGAGGCCGGCGATCGGCGCTCGTTTCTGTTGCGACCCGATCTGGGGCGTACCCTGCGAGAGAGCTCACGCAGCGAGCTTTCGCAGCAGCGTGCGCTGTGGGGCAAACGTGACCTGTGCATCGTCGTCTCCGACGGTTTGTCCGCGCTGGCGGCGGAGCGGCAAGTCGCGCCGCTGCTGAGCGCGCTGCTACCGGCGCTGCTCGGCGGAGGGACGACCCTGTATCCGGTCTTCCTCGCGCCCTTTGCGCGGGTGAAGCTGGCTGACGAGATCGGCGAGGCGCTCGGCGCTCGCCACAGCCTGATGTTGCTCGGCGAGCGCCCGGGGCTGAGCTCACCCGACAGTTTAGGGGCATACCTGACGTTTCGACCCAGGGCCGCCTGCAGCGACGCGGATCGCAATTGCGTGTCCAACATCCGCCCCGAAGGCTTGCCTTGCGCGGACGCAGCGCACAGCATCGCGGAGTTGCTGGCTGAATCAGCGCGGCTCGGGACGAGCGGCGTCGCGCTCAAGCTCCAGGGTTGAGGACCGGCGAATCAGAGGAGCGGAGGGCGGGACCGCGGTCCGCTATTTCCACCTCGGTCAATCGGCGGCGATCTGCAGGCGCTTGATCATCTTCTGCAAGCCGAAGCGCGACAGGCCGAGCAGCTCGGCAGCGCGCGTTTGGTTGCCCTGCGTGCGCTTGAGCGCGCTCTTCACCAACTCCGACTCGAGCGCGTCGACTCGTCCGCGCAGGTTGAAGGCATCCACGGGCGGAGCTTCGCTCGCGTCGCGCGCGAGCACGTCGGGCGACAGGATATCGGGCGTGATGATGTCGTCGGCCAAGACCAGCGCGCGGCGCACTTCATTCTCGAGCTGGCGAATATTGCCCGGCCAGCGGTAGGCGGCGAGGGCATCCATGGCGGCCTTGGCGATCGTCACTTTGCGCTTCGGCGAGTAACGGGCCACGAAATGCCGCACGAGCAGCGGAACGTCACCGACCCGCTCGCGCAGCGCCGGCACGCGCACGCTGACCACGTTCAGGCGATAGTACAGATCTTCGCGGAATTTGCCGGCCAGCACCAGCGCCTCCAAATCACGGTGCGTCGCGCCGATCACGCGCACGTCCACGAAGCGCGGCGCGGCCGCGCCCACTGGGTGCACTTCGCCATTTTGCAGCACGCGCAGCAGCTTGGTCTGCATGCCCAGGCTCATTTCCGCGATCTCGTCCAAGAAGAACGTGCCATGGTCGGCGACCTCGAACAGCCCGGCGCGCGGCCGCGTGGCGCCCGTGAACGCGCCGCGCACGTGACCGAAGAGCGTGGCCTCGAGCAAGGTCTCCGGGATTGCGCCGCAATTTTCGCTCACGAACGGCTGCTTGGCGCGCGGACCATTCTCGTGAATCGCGCGCGCCACGAGCTCCTTACCGCTGCCCGACTCGCCCAAGATCAGCACCGGGACGTCCGCGCTGGTCACGCGATCGACCAAGCGCAAGAGCCCGCGCACCGCCTCGCTCTGACCGATGATCGAATGGTAGGAAAAGCGCGTCTCGCGCGCGTCGCGGGAGCGCGCGAGCTCGCGCTCGGCGACGTCCAGCTCGGCCTCGCGATGCGCCAAATCTTGCGTCAATTTGGCCTCGGCGCGCTCGGCGCGGCGCGCGGCCCGGCGCAGCAGCAACTGACTGCGCGCGTCGAGAATCGCGACCGCCGCCAGCGTACCGACCAGGCGCACCCAAGACAGCTCGCGCGAGCCGAAGGCCCCGCGCCGCACGCGGTCGTCCAAGTAGACCACGCCCAGCGCCTCACCGCGCGCAATCAATGGCACGGCCAGCACGCTGCGCAGCTTCAAGGCGTGCACGCTCGCGTGCACGTCCGGCAAATCCCCGGCGGCGTCGACCGCGACCACCGGCTCGCCCTGGTCGAGCGCGCGCCGCGCGAGTGATTGGCTGAGCGCCATTTGTTCGGGGCCGAGATCGCTGCGCCGCAAATTGCGCGCCGCGCGCGCTTTCAACTTTCCGCCCGGCGCGCGCAGCAGCAATAGGCCGCGCTCCACGCCTGTCCACAGCACCAGCGCGTCCACGACTTGGCGCAGCAGCGGGCGCAAGCGATCACGCTGGCTCAAGCTGCGAACCAGTGTCTCCACGTCCGCGATCTGCTCGGGCACGATGTTGGATGGGGCCCGCACGTCGAGCGCGCGCACCCAGTCCAACGAGCGCACGGCCGTCTGCAGCTCGCTCGGCGTTCGGCGCAGGAATTCACGCGCCGCGTCGCCCGCAGCCGCGCTCAAGCGCCGAGCGCTGTCGGTGTCCCCCACGCGCGCGGCCAGCGACGCCCCGGCGTGCAGCGCGCGGCCGCGAACCGAGAGCGACGCGCGTGCCGCGCTCAACGCGTTCAGCTCCGCGATCGGCACCTCCGGCCGCGTGGGTTCGCTCGCGCGGAGCTCGTGGTTGGCGCGCGCCGCCCACCACTCCAAACGCGCGTCTTCGCCAGCGCCCTCGCGGCGCGCGCTGGCATCGAAGCTCGCGACCTCCAGCAATGAGCCACGCGCCCACAAACGCGCGGCCGCGCACAAAGCGTCGTCGTCT
The DNA here is from genome assembly GCA_035688655.1 of Polyangiaceae bacterium. Classification (GTDB taxonomy): domain Bacteria; phylum Myxococcota_A; class Polyangia; order Polyangiales; family Polyangiaceae; genus PMG-095. Next base: position 20,811 of record DASSMT010000064.1, read on the forward strand.
GCGACCAGCAGCGAGAGCGCGCGTGAAGCGTGTTCGATCGCCTCTTCGCTGCGCGGGGCGGTATCCGAGAGCACCAAGTGTGCGTAGCCGCGACAGCGTTGGTCCGCCGAGGCCTTGGCGCGCTGCACGGTTTCCAGCGCCGCGGCCCGTGCGTCATGGTGAGCGCCGGCGCTCGCGTATACGACTGCCGTGGACAGGGAGGCGCGCGCGGCGTCTCCAGTGCGACCGAGCGCTTCGAACAAGAGCAACGCGCGTTGCGAGGCCGAAAGTGCTTCCCCGAGCTCACCCAGATTGGTCGCAGCAGCCGCCAAACCCGTCAGGTAAGTGGCTTCTTCCAACAAGGCGCCGGTGCGCGCCGCCAAGTCACTCGCCGCACTGAAGGCATGCCGGGCGGGTTCCGCTTCGCCACGTGCATGCGCCAAAAAGCCGAGTACGCCCTCCGCGCGGGCGCGCTCTTCGTCGTTGGGCGCTTGCAAGCGGGCGCGCTGCGCGGCATCGAGGGCCAGTGCCGTGTGGCCGAGACTCAGCTCGAGCAGCGCGCGCACCTCCAGGCTGTGCACCCCGTGCGAGAACGGCTCGAGCAAGCGTGCCGCCTCCGCCGCATCTCCCGCATCCAGCGCGATGCGAGCGCGGATCGCCGCCACGCGCTCGCGCTGCTCGCCGACCAGAGCGCTCGCATCCAGCGTGTCCAAGAGCGCGGTCGCCGACGCGCTGTCCTTGGCGCGACGGCAGAGCTCGGCGCTCGCGACCTTGGCTTCTAGCTGTGAAAACCCGCTCAAGAAGGCCAGCGCGCGGCCGAGCTCGCCGCGCAGCCGGAAAGCGCGGGCCAGCGCCAAAGCCAAGCTCAGCGGCCCACCCTCGAGAGTGACGAGTGATTCGCCGCGGTCGAGCCACGCGGGCTCGGGCAGCGCGCTACCGAGCGCCAACGCCACATCCACCGCGCTGACGTTGGAAGGAGTGTGCTCGGGCTCGGGCAGCGCACCATATTCGATCGCCGCGAGCGTGAAACTCTCGGGCTCCTGCCGCTCGCAGAGCTCGAGCAGGCGAGCCAAGAGCTCGTCTTCAGCCAAGGCGCGCACGGCCGGCCAAGACGCGGCAGCGGGCCCAACCAGCGCCACCAAGAAGCGGGCACGCGAGAGCTCGTCGAGCGCTGCGACTTGCTGCGCGGGCTCTTCATCGAGCGACAGGCCACGCAGTTTGTGGATCCCTTGCACCAGGGATCGGCACTCGGTCATCCACTCGGCCGCCGGCCCTTGAAGCTCGAGCACGGCGTTCGGGTTGCGCGCGGCGCTGAAAATCTCGTGCTTGCGCGTCGAGAGGTAGCAACGCCGCACCGTCGCGCGGCGGCGAAGCACGCTGGCCGCGTCGCTTTCGGCGGAGGGCGCGGCGGCATCGCTCAGTGCGGAAAGCGCGCGGCGAAACACCCACGTCGCCGATGGACGCGCGCCCGGCGCGGGCGCGAGCAACGCGCGTACTACCGGCGTCAGCCGACTTTGCACGTGCACCTCGAACTCGCGATCCTGCCGGGACGCCGACTGTGGCTGTAAGATCTCGAGCAAGGTCACGCCCAGTGCCCACAGATCGCGCGCGCGGGCATCGCCCTCGGCGTGCGTGAACACTTCCGGCGCCAGGTAGTGCGCGGTACCGCCGCTCGGTTCGACTTGCTCCGCCGCGCCACTCAGACCGAAATCGACCAAGCGCGCCTGATCCGCGGCGACCACGATGTTCGCCGGCTTCACGTCGCCATGTGCAGCGCCAGAACCGTGCAGCGCCGAAAGCGCGGCGCCCAAATCGCGCGCGACCACGAGCGAAAGCCGTTCGCGAGCCGCGGTGCTGAGCGCGGGGTCGCTCAGCAGCTGCGCCAAGCTGACACCGGGCGCGGAAGACAGCACCAAGTAAGGCGTGCCCGCCTCCACGCGTTGCCCGAGCTCGGCACCGAGGCCAGGCCCCACGAGGCCCAGCGCGAGCAAGGCGGGGAACTCCGGGGCCGCCGCAAACAGCAGCCGCTCGGCTTCATCCGCGAAGCGGTGCGCCTCCGCGGGCCCACGGCCGAGCTTGAGCACGCATGCCCCGCCGGCCCACTCGCCCAGCCACACCCAGCTGGTGGCGCCCTGCCCGATGCGCTCCGTCCAGCGCACCGGCTGGCCTTGGATTGTCAACTGCGTTGCCACTTGACCGCTCCCCCAGAATAGCAGAAATATGGCATTTTCCAGTCAATTCGTCAACGCCGGTGGCAGAGAATTGGGGGGGCGCCCCCAGCCCAGCAGCGCACCTCACAGACCGGCGGAGTTCCGCCCGTTTGCGGCTCCGAGAGTTGAGCCGCCAAGCACGCCAAGACGCCAAGACGCCAAGACGCCAAGACGCCAGAAGAGGAGAGGAGATTGCGGCTTCACATTGAGCGGCGGCTTTGCATCGCAGCGGCGTCGGTGTGCGACTACAAATCGCGCGCGTCGTAGTTTGACTTTATCCGCTGGGCACGCCTCCCCCTGCGGAAACAATGCTGTGTTCACACAGTATCTTTCGAGCAGCTATCGCGCCCGTCGCGGTTCAACTTTCATCCGACGCTCCTGCCGCCGCGGAAACAATGCTGTGTTCACACAGTATCTTTTCGAGCAACGATCGCGCCCGTCGCAGTTCAACTTTCATCCGACGCTCCTGCCGCCGCGGAAACAATGCTGTGTTCACACAGTATCTTCTCGAGCTACGAGTGGCGCCTTCGCCCGGATCTTTGCGTGCAGGTTGGCCGGTGCACTTGTGACCAATCATGAGTGTCCCCCATGTACCCGGTCTGCAGCACCCCCCCCGCGTGCATCTCGCGACGCAGGCGCCTCCGGAGCTCTTGCTCCAACGGGAAGCGCCCCCTCTTATGACGAGAAGAGCCCAACCCTGGCGCACCCCCTCCTCCTCTCCCTTCTCGTCCGCGACGCCGAAGGCTTTGCCGGTTGCGACGTGGTCGGTGACCATCAAAAATCCCCTCTTTGAAGAGCGGGATGTGGCGTGGCGGGGGCTAGGGCTCGGGGCAGGCGGCGCCGTTGGTGATCCAGGTGGAGATGCGCACGAGATCTTCGCGCGTGGTGGCGAGCGGGATCGTCTCGCCGGTCGGGGAGCGGGCGTCTTTGGGCATCGGGTCGCCAAGCACCCACCATTCGCGCAGTCGAGTGAGCTCGTCTTCGGGCGGGGGCTGGCAGTCTAGGTCCGAGACCGGCGTGTGGTGGCCGGTCTGGCACTGGCTGCGGTCGGTCGGGGTCGAGAAATTTTCGGGCTTTCGCAGCAGCTTGTACAAGAGGTAGCTGGTCGCCGGGCTGCCCGGATCCACGATGTTCATTTGCACGCCGAAGCGCGGCGGGCTCTGCAGCGCCGGGCCGACTGCGCTGTTCCCGGTCTCGGTTTGGTGCGCGATCTGGCGAATCGCGGTGTAATAGAAGCCGCGCGTGCTCGATAGATCCAAGCCCAGCGGGGGAACGCTGGAAGGTGGGCTGGTGTGTGCGTCGGGCTGAGTGACATGGCAACTCGCGCAGCTGCCGAGCGGGCCTCGCAGCAGGGTCTCGCAGGTGTCCGGCGGGGGCACGCTCGGCGTGGGTTCGGGACGCGGCCCCTTGCCCGTGCTGAAGCTGAAGCGTAGCGGCAGCTCCGCCTCCTCCAATGGCGCGCGATCGAAGGCCCAAAAACCTTGACCGGGGTTGGGGTACGCGACGAGCTGAGCAGTGTAGAGAGTGTTGGGTTGAAGCAAACGAATGGGCCGGTAGACCACGACGCGCTCGATCATGTCGTACTCGACTCGCAGCCCGACGCCATTGGCCGGCGGGTTACCCGTGTACAGGCTCAGGCCCCAGTTCAGTCCGCTAGGCAGCAGGAAGCGGTCGAAGCGCAGCTCGATCGCCACGTTGGTCGGCACGGCACAATCCGGCGTGGGGTCGTCGCAAGTCACCTCCGCGTCGAACGGAGCATTCGTGCCTTGCCCATCCGCGGGGTAGCTCGCAATCAGGTGCAGCGACGGGCCATGGGCCGGTGCATCATCGCGCGGGCCGAC
>DASSMT010000233.1:0-9017 GCA_035688655.1 Polyangiaceae bacterium
CAGCCAGTGCGGCGGACGCCGACCTTGCCTCTTCCGCGGCTCTGTCCGGGGTGAAGGCGAGTTTCGAGCGCGGACTCGACCGCGTGGATCTCGCGATCGCTGCCGGCGAATCGATCATCGTTCACGATCCGCGGCCCCCCACCGCGGTGGGGGTGCTCGCGGGCGATCGCTGCGCCGGAGGCGCGGTCTTGAGCGTCGAGGGTCGCAGCCGCGAAGAGCGAGTGGGCCAAGGGCGCGTCGGCGTGGCGCTGCCGAGCGGCACGCACCGCTACGCGCTGCACTGCCTCGCTGAAGGCGGCGTGCGGGGTGACAAGATCGCGCAGGGCACGATCTCGATCATTCCGGATGCGGGCTTGCGCCGGCTGGCCACCTCGGCTCCACTCAGTAACGTCGACGCCGACGGTCGCCGCTACACCGTGCTCTACCAGAGTCTACAGCCACGCATTGCGGTGCAGTGGCCAAACGCGCCGGCAGCTTCGAGCTACCAATTGACGGTGACCTCGCCGCGCGGAACGAAGAACATCACCACCAGCAGTCCCCATCATCTGTTCGCGTCGGGCTCGCTGGTGGAAGGGCAGCACACCATCAGTTTTCAAGCGGCCGGCCGTCGCTCGCGCGAGACCACGCTGGTGATCCGTTTCGACAACGCGGCGCCCGCGGCCAGCATCGCGTCGCCCGCCGATGGCAGCTTTGCGCCGGGCGCGAGCGTGCTCGTGTCGGGGACGGCGCAACCCGGCTCGGTCGTCACCGTCGGCGGTGAGACACTGCAGCAAGACGCGCAAAACCGCTTTTCCATGGCCGTGAACGCGCCCGCCGACCAGGCGCTGGCCATCCGTTTCGTTCAGCCGCAACGCGGAGTACACTACTACTTGAGGCGCAGTGCACTCTAATACCGCACCCGCGACGGATCTGTTTTCGGGCCGCGTGCTGCTCGGACGCTATCGCGTCGCAAGGCAGCTGGCACGCGGTGGAATGGGCGTCGTTCACCTGGGTCGCATCGAAGGCGCGCGGGGTTTTGCCAAGCCGGTCGTGATCAAGACGATCTTGGCCACGGGCGGCGAGAGTACACAGCTCTTCGCACGCGAAGCGCGCATCGTCTCACAGCTGCAACACCCGGGCATCGTCGCCGTGATCGACTTCGGTGAAGTCGACGACTCGCACGTGATGGTGCTCGAGTACATCCACGGCTACAACCTGGGCCAGTGGTTTCGCTACGTGAAGGGCAAGCGCGACCGAATGCCGCTGCCGCACGCGCTGCACGTCATCTTGGCGGTGCTCGACGCCCTCAGCTACGCGCATGGCCTCACTCGCCCGGACGGCTCGAGCGCGGGCGTCGTGCATCGCGATATTTCGCCGGGCAACGTGCTGATCGACGTGCAGGGCCGGGTGAAAATCGCAGATTTCGGCATCGCGCGCACGGCCGACGACGAATTCCAAACCAAGGCTGGCATGTTTCGGGGCACGCTCGCGTTCTCTCCGCCGGAGTCGCTCAACGGCACGCCGGTGGACGCGCGCAGCGACGAGTATTCGTGCGCGGTGGTGCTGTATCAACTGCTCGCCGGCGAAAATCCGTTCAAGGGCAGCGAGACTGGCCACACCGTGGCGCGCATCCTGCAGCACGTGCCCGCGCCGCTCTCGAGCATGCGCGACGACGTGCCACCGGCCATCGAAGCGGCGATCGCCAAAGCCATGTCGCGCGACCCGGACGAGCGCTTCGCGACCGTGGCCGAGTTCGCCGAGGCACTGCGACGCGGCATGACTTGGTCCGAGCGCGACGCGGCGCGCGAGTTCGCGGCGCAAATTGCGCAAGACTTCAGCGGAGACTTACCAGAAGTGCTGGGCCTCGAGCCGCTCGCGGCGCGCGACGCCGCCTGGCGCGAGGGGCAAGAAACTTCGGACGCCGCTCGCGTGCCCCTGAAGCGCATCTCCGACGCGGTGACGCAGACCGGACCGCGCGAAAAGGCGCCCGAGACCGCGCCCATGCCTGCGCCCGCACCCGCGCCCGCGCTCTCCGGCCCGCGGCCTCAGTCGCGCGCTTGGGTATTTTTGGTGTTGGCCTCGGCGATCGTGCTGTCGGCGGTGCTGCTCGTCGTCTTTCTCAGACCGCGCGCAGACGCCGTGCCCCCGCCAATCATCGTCGAGAAGCAGTCGGTCGTCGACGACTCCCCGCCAGCGGCAACGGAGCCTGCGAGCAGCGACGCTCGCGTGGTCGCCGCCACGAGCACCGCCGTCAGTGCCTCGCCGAGCGCTGCCGCCGCCAGCAAGGCCGCCGCAAAGCCCGCCGGCAGCGCCAGCAAGCGAACGCTGGCCGGCGCCTTCCAGCAACGTCAGGGCGCGATCCAAAGCTGCTTCAAGCAGAACCCCTCGTCGCTGGTCGACTCTCAGCATCTCTCGGTGCGCTTCGACGTCGACACGAGCGGCCACGTCGTTTCCGCATCGCTCTCGCCCCCGGCCGTCGCCACGCAACCGCTCGGTGCTTGCGTGCTCGGCGTGGCTCGCAGCACCAACTTCGGGGCGCAACCGGAAGCACTCTCGTTCTCCATCCCGATCGCCGCGCGCATGGTCCAGCACTGACGTTGCCGGCGCTGACTCGCTATTCGAGGCGACGCCAGCGCCAATCTCGCTCCCTGAGGGAAGAGGATTTTTTATGGTCACGCGTCACTTCGCGAACGTCACAGCCTTCGGCGTCGGATTGTGCTTGCTCACTGCTTGCGGCGGCAAGGCGGGCAGCGCGCAGTCCGTGCAACCGGGGTCGGGCGGTGGCGCGCCCAACGCGGGCAGCGACAATGGCGACGCGGGTTCGTCCGTCGCTGCCAACGGCGGCGCGGCCGGCTCGGCAACGAGCGGCGGAAGCGGCGGCGCGGCCGGCGCGCTGAGCGCTCCGAGCGGCGGAAACGGCGGGACTGGCGGCAAAGTGCCGGATCCCGTGGCGGGCAACGGCGGGACTGCCGGCAGAGCGCCGGACCCCATGGCGGGCAGCGGCGGTGAGAATCCGCTCGCCTGCAGCACGCCCTACTCAGGCCCAGTGAGCAGCCCGCGCAGCGATGGTCCGCCCGACGCAGACTGCGCGAACATCGCCGAGAGCATCATCCTCTCGCGCTCCAGGGATCGCTGGGCGCGCGCCCCTCAGGGCTATTACTACGAGCCGAGCGACAGCATCGCATTTTGGAACGAACCGTGTTCCAAGTCAGTCGACGAAACCGTCAGCCGCGGCCCAACCGACGGCATGGGCACGTTCCTCGCTTCCTACTCGAACGACTGGTTCTACGAAGCCGCGTATTGCTTCAATGGCGTGCGCCGGCTCGAGCGGAACCTGCGCTGCGACTACTTCGACGGCAGCACGCTGGCAAAGCCGCCAACCAACGCTCGACTGCGATTTTTGGCCGGGCTCTTGTGGTGGAGCAAGAACCAAAACCTCTCGAACGCCGCCATCATCGGACACTCGGACATCGTCGGGGATACGTTCGATATCCTTCAGCTGTGCACCGTGAGCACGGCCCGAGGCGACTTTGGCTCGTGCGACGAGTTGCGGGTCGAGAGCACGGATTACCACCTGTCGTTGAACGGCATGGTCGTGATCGACGAACCGAAGCTCGTGCGCACCCTCGAGGGGGAATGTCACTGACCCGCATGCGCGCGCTGCAGCGGCGCGAAAGCGCAGCAAAAAGGCCGAGTCGCGAGCGAGGTTGCTCACGGCCCGGCCTTTGCTCAGCCGCTGATCGGACGCGTTCTCGAACTCAGCCCGGGTGAGCGGAGGTAGCGGGCTTACCGCTCAGCGCGCCTTCGATCTGCTCGGAAATCGCTTCGAAGCTGGTCGGGTTTTGCACGCGCGCGCCGTTGATGAACATGGTGGGCGTGCCATTCACGGCCACGCTCTCACCGAGCTTCATGTCGGCGTCGACATCGGCCGCGTAGGTCTTGCTGTCGAGCGCCTTCTTGAACGCAGCCACGTCGAGGCCGGCTTCTTTGGCGAAGCCTTCCAAGTCCGCACGGTCGAGCTTGCTCTGATTCTGGAACATCTTGTCGTGGAACTCCCAGAACTTGCCCTGGGCGTTCGCGGCCAATGAAGCCTCTGCGGCGCCGCGCGCATTTTGGTGCATGGGCAGCGGGAATTGACGGAACACGAAGCGCACGCGGGTGCCGTACTTCGCTTTGATCTGATCCACGGCCGTCGCGGCGCGCGAGCAATACGGGCACTGGAAGTCGGAGAATTCGACGACCGTCACCTTGGCGTCTTCTGGGCCGAATGCGGGCGCTTTGCCCTTGGCGATGTTGGCCGCGACATCCGCCGACAGCGGCTGGTTCGCGGCTTCCATCTTCTTCAGGTCGGCAGTGATCTCCGGGATGTGCTGGAGCATCTGCTTGCAACGCGATTGCGGAAAGGACTTGGTCTGCGTCTTGACCATGTTGCAAGTCTCGGTGGTGGGACCGATCGCGGCGCACAGCGTGCTCACCAAGTCTTCGCAGGACTTGTTGGCCTCACTCAGCTTCTTCAGCGAGTAGGCGATGTCCTTCATGCCGGCGGTGCAGGCGGCGGGCGAGAGGATGTCGGCCGCGGCGGTCAGGTTCTGACAGCTGTCCGATTCCTTGCCGGCTTTCTCGCACAGCGCAGCGGCGTACTTCTGGCACGGACCCGCAGCAGCGGCGGCCACGGCAGCCGAGCCGGACGCGGCGGGCGCGGCCGACTTCTTGCTCTTGTGGGTGGGCTTGTTGCAGCCGGCAGCGAGGGCAACGGCGAATAGCCCGACACCGACGAGGGCGCGAGCCGAGGGGTTCTTGGATAGAAACATGGGATTGACCTTTCCGCTCAGCGGGCGGGATCGTCCCCGAGCAGGGGCGGGTTCCTAGCAGTTTCGCGGCGAGCCGTCACCGTGTCCCGCAGCCTGTCGGCCACGCGCCGGCGCCGGTTGACTCGCGAGCGCCGCCGGGAAATGCCTTCTGCCATGAATAAGCGCTTGGCAATGCTGGAAAAGCTCACGTCTTCGGCCGCGGCGGACTCTTTTGCGTTCTATTGCCTGGGCATGGAATATCGAAAAGAAGGCCGCGTGGAAGACGCCGTTTCGACGTTCAACACCTTGCGCACCCGTGACGCGGGTTACCTACCCATGTACCTGATGGCTGGACAAATGCTCCGCGAATCGAGCCGCCTCGCGGAGGCCGCCAGCTGGCTGGAACAGGGCATCGAATTGGCCCGGCAAAAGAACGATTCCAAGGCTTTAGGCGAGCTCGAGTCCGAGCTTTCCAGCGTGCGAGCCGGCTAGCGTCCATCTTATCCGCCGCGAGATCGCGCTCGTAGTGACTGAGCGATGACCAAGACGTGGGTGATGGGTGTCACGGCGCTAGTGGTAAATGGCCTGCTCGCGTGCTCGGGCAGTGATGTGCCCGCGCCGGGCAGCGGCGCCACGCCGGCCGCGGCCGGCTCGGCCAACGGCTCAGCTGGTTCCAGCCCGACCGCCGGCGCGCCGGCAGATCCGACGCCCCCGGCACCGACGAGCGTCGAGACGACCGAGACGTTCGGCGAGCTGCACAGCGGTGATGGCACCTACTACACGTTCGCCGACGGAACTGGCGCGTGCATGTACGACAAGACCAGCGACATTCACATCGCGGCGTTGAACGGCTTCGACTGGGCCGGCAGCGCCTGGTGCGGCGCCTGCGCGGACGTCACCGGCCCGAATGGCAATCGAGTGCGCGTACGCATCGTGGACGAATGCCCGGATTGCGCCAAGGGTCAGCTCGACTTTCACCCGGACGCGTTCGCGCTGCTCGCTCCCAAGGAGCAAGGGCGAATCCCAATCACTTGGAGCTTCGTCGCTTGTGACGCACAGGGGCCCGTGTCCTACAAATTCAAAGACGGCAGCAACCCGTGGTGGACGGCGGTGCAGGTCCGGAACAGTCGCTTTCCGATCGCCAAGCTCGAGTCCTCCAAAGACGGCGTGAACTTCGTGGAAGCACAGCGCCAGGACTACAACTACTTCCTGAACGGCTCGGGTTTCGGCCAGGGCACGACGCAAGTGCGGATCACGGCCTCCAACGGTGCGACGCTGCTCGACACTCTGCCCGAAGTGAAGGCCGAGCTGGTCGTGCTCGGGTCGAGTCAGTTTCGCTGAAAGGCGGCGAGCGAGCGCCGCCGCGCCTCAGCGCGGCGGGTTCAACGGGTTGTCGACGCCCTTGGCCGCTTCCGACGGAGCTTCGGGCACGTTGAGCACGGCTTGCACCACGCGCCGTTCGACGAACGTGCGGCGGAACTGCGGATCGCGAATGTGATCCAAGAGTGAGCGCGCGTAGCGCGCGGCGCGCTCACGCATTTCTTCGGCTTGCGGAGAGCGGGCGACGCGCAAGGTCTCGCAGCCCAGGGCGCGCGTGGCCAAGCCGTACTCGGAACCCTGCAGGGTATCGATGGCGCCGAGCGCGGTCGTGGCGAGCAAGATGCCCGTGTGCTCTTCACCCATGTCCACACGCGCGCGCGCCTCGATCGCCATGGCGTAGAAATGGAACGCGACGTAGGCCTGCGCTTCGGCGGCTTGCCGCGCGTCGAAGGCGTGCATCACGGCGCGCGCGTGATCGGAGCGGACACGTGCCAAGAGCGCGCGCAAGATCTTCTCGTGCACGGAGTCGAACGCGCTGCCGGTCACGGCGGTGAGCGCGCCGGCATCGCCGACCAGCACCTCCGCACCATCCACGTCTCCGGATTCGAGCAGGATTTCGGCCATGGATAGCAAGGTATCGGCGCGCGAATCGCGATCCCCGTAGCGCTCGTGCGCGTCACGCGCGCGGCGCAGATAGGCGAGCCCTCGCTCCACGTCGCCGAGGCTCGCGTAACACTCGCCGATCGTGCTCAGGGTTTTGGCAATTTGAAAACGACCACCGATGGCGAGATCGATGCGAATCGCGTCCAGGGCGAGCGCGATGCCGTCTTCGAAGCGGCCGAGCACCAAGAGCGCGTAGGCGAGTGAGTTCTTGGCACGCGCTTCCATGCGTCGGACGCCGGCTTGGCGGAACACGGCGATCGCTTCGGCTTGCGCTTCCACGGCTTCGTGCACGCGACCCACGCGCCGCAGCAATGTCCCGCGTAGGCGCAACGCTTCCGCGCGCAGGCGAACGGGCACGTTGCTGATTTCCGCAGTGCTGAGCGCGCGATCGACCGCCGACAGCGCGCCCTGCATGTCGCCGATGTCGTGCAGGATCTCGGCCATCAACGTGCGCGCTTGCACCTCGAGCACGGGCGAATTGGCCTGCGTGGCCACGGTCTCGCCACGCCTGACCGAGCTCAGCGCCTTGGACAATTGACCCGCATCGAGCTCGAATTGCGCCGTGCGCAGCAAGGTAATTGCCGCCCAAACCGCGCTTTTTGTCTTGCGTGCGAGCGCGCGCAAGCGAGTCAGGTGGGTGCGGCGCTCGCGCCAGCGGCCCTGGTTACGGCAAATGGACTCGAGCGCTTCGTGCGCTTCCAGCAGCCGCAGATCGCCTTCCGGAACGAGGGCGATCACGCGCCGATAGCAGCGTTTGGCCAGCTGCGTCTGATAGCTGGCGCGCGCTGCGTCGGCTGCCTCCAGATAGAAGCGCGCCGCTTCTTTGCGCGAATTGCCGCGCGCCAAGTGCCGGGCGACGATCTGCGCGGTCAGGCCCTTGCCCAGCGGTGTGCCGGCCAGGTGCTCACCGAGCGCGCGGTGCATGCGCACGCGCCGCCTGCGATCGAGCGCGCGGTACGCCACATCGCGCGTCAGCGGGTGGCGCACGTCGATGGCGTCGGAGCGCAGCTCGCACAGGCCGCGCGCCGCCAGGCGAGTGACGGCCTCGGACGGATCCTCGCCGCTGATCGCCTGCAAATCCGAAAGCCCGAGCGGACCGCCAGCGACGGCCAACCACTCGATCACCGATTGCTCTTCGGGCGGCAATTCATTCAGGCGATCGGCGATCAATTGCTCGAGCGTGGAGGGCAGCGGCAAGCTGGCGTCGCCCAGGCGCTCGACCTGCACCAGCTCTTGCTGGCCGTTGCGCTCGCGGATCTCGAGCATGCCGCGCTCGAGCAGCGCATCCACCATCTCCAGCAAGAAGAACGGATTGCCGCCCGCCCGCGGCAGCAGATCCGCGCATACTTGGCGCACGCCTTGACTCACGCCCAAGCGCGTCTGCAACAGGCGCAGCTGATGTTCGGAGCTGAGCCCTTTCAGCTCGATCCGCACCAGGCCCTCGATGTAGCTCGAGACGCGATCTTCGGGTCGCGAGAGCAGAATCACCAGCACGCTCAGCGGCTCCGAACGGCGCAAGAACTCGACGATCAAGTCCAAGCTCGGACGATCGCTCCATTGCAAGCCGTCGAGCGCGACCACCAGCGGTGCGTCCATGGCTGCGCGCGCGAAGAAGCGTCGCATGCCGAGCGCGATCAGTTGCCGGGTTTCGGCCACGTCCGCGTCGTCGACGGTCTGCCGAATGCGACCGGTCGCGAGCTCCGCCATGCGCAAGGCGATCTCCGGCCCTTCGGGCTCGTTCGCGAACTCGCCGAACGCGTCGATGATTTGATCGCGCGCTTGCTCGAACGGCTGATCGACGCGGGTGCCGGTGAGCTCGCGGATCCACTCGCTGATGGTGGCGAACGGCACTTCGCTCAAGGCCGGCGACGACTCCACGCGCAGCACGCGGGCATCCGGCGGAAGCTCGCTCAAGAACGCGGCCAAGAGCGCGGTCTTGCCGATGCCCATTTCACCGTACACGACCCGCGCCGAGACTTGGCCGGCGTTGGGTGCGGCGCCGACCACGCCGTAGTAGGCGGCGTGCAGATCGGCGAGCTCCGCGTCGCGGCCGATCAGGTCGTTGGGCGCGGCGGCCATCTCTTCCAACTTTTCCTGGCGCGTGTGCGGCCGGAGCAGGGAGTAGATGCGCATGTCCTGCGGCAAGTTGAGCTGCTGCGCGTCTTCGATCTTGATCGTCGGCGCGTCGCCCCACACGAAGTCGCGGCGCACCAAACGGTACAGACCGCCGGCCACCCAGCTCACCCCGGGCGGCGCGTGATCGCC
>DASSMT010000249.1:0-5238 GCA_035688655.1 Polyangiaceae bacterium
ATTTGTCTGCAAGCTTCCGCCCCTCCCCCAGCAGCTCGAGCGAGACCGGATGGATCTGGCCATGCTCGTACTCGATGAAGACCCACACGTGCCGGTAGGCCTTCAGGTGTTCGGGGAGCTCTTTCTTGGCTGCGGCGCGACCCGCTGGGGCTGGCTTTTTGGGCGTTTCCGACATGACGAGCGGTGATAGAGCAACCGTTGTGCCAAGCACCGGAGAGCCCAGAAGCGGCCCGAAGGCGCGAGTGCGACAGCTCAGGCCCGAACGGTTTGTCGGGTTGTCGACAATTGTCGAAAGGAAGCCCGCCCGAGGGGCTACGTCGGGGACGTAGAGGCTACGGGTTCGAGGGGGAACTCGCTTCGTGAGCGAGCAGGCCCTGGCCCGACTCGTCACCGAAGCAGCCCTCGAAGTCCGAGCACTCGGCGCAGCTCGGCGCGACGCACAAGGCAAAGCCTTCGTCGCGACAGATCACGCGATACAAAAACTTCTTCCATTTCATGTCGCGCTGGTTCTTCAGCGCGAGTCGCTCGAAATGGCGTTCCATCAACCAAGACAGCTCGCGTCGGTTTCGGAGCCCGAGGTCTTGCCACAGGTGATGCGGCTCGAGCGCCCGACGCGCGACGATCGACGCCAGCGCCAAAGACAGCTTGCCGCCGCTCGCGTGGCGCCCCAAAAGCTCACGCAGGCAGGCTTCGTCCGCGGCACGCGTGACCGGCGGCGCGCTCGCCAGAGTGCGCGCAAACGCCTCTTTCGCGCCGGGGAACACGTCGCCGACCAGCGCGACGAGCTCCGTGGCCTCGAGCCCCAGTCCGTTCACCAGCGCCGGCCCGTCGCCACCCCCCGCGAAGGCCACGAGCGACACCGCGGACGCCAGGACGTGCGCATCGAAGCCGTCACACGCGCCGCCGCCGGCCTGACCGACCAGCCAACTGTATAATTCCTTCGCGTCCATCTGGTCCCGGTGTCCGCGAGCTCGGAGGGCTACGCGGTCAGGCGTTCCGTGCCGTGGGTCTGACAATTGGTGGGGCACACGCGGGCGCACGCGCCACAGCCGATGCAGGCGCCCGCGTCGTTGAGCGCCATGACCTTCTTCTCGATTTCGTCGTCGTCCTCGTCGTCGAGCGCGACGAGCTCGCCCTCTTCGTTCAAGCCCTTGAGCGTCATCACGTCGCGGCCGCAGACTTTGAAACAGCGGCCGCAACCGATGCACGTCTCGGCTGAGATCTTCAGCAAGTACTCGGGTTGCCAGCTTCTTCCGTCACGAGTCTCCATCGCTTTGCTCCCGTCCCAAAGGTCACGCGCCGAGCTTCTCGAGCTCGCCGCGCTTGGCCTCGAGCGCGGCGAAGGCTTCTTGGGCGCGCTGGGCAACGCTCAAGATGGTCTGCCAATTTTGCGGCAATTCTTCGGACAGATCGTGCAGATCCATCTTGGCCTGCGTGGCCCGCTGCGACAGCTTCTTCAGCTCGGCTTTCAGTGTGTCGACGTCACTCATGGCGGATCTGCGCTGCCCGATTAGGCGCGAGCGACCTCTGGAAATTCGTTGATGCTGGCCAGCGTCTTGTCGACGGCTTTCTCTCCCTCCGTGGACAGCGCTTCCAGGTCATCGAAGCCGAAGCGATGCACGTCACGCAGAGTCTTGGCCAGGGCCACCAGCTTGCCCACGGTGATGAACAGCCGACCGAAGCCTTCGTGGTGAAGCTTCAAGAACGGGGACGCCATCAGCCCAGTCTGTTGTTCGACCCGCAAGCCCACCGCGCGATAAAACTGCTCCACGCGGTGCATTACGTCCGGATCCGGATCGCCCACGATGGGCAGGGCTCGCCGCGCTTCTTTGGTCACCACGAACTCATCGAGCAACTGCGAATCGCTCCGCTTTTCCCAGGCTCCGTAGCTATCCTCGGCCCGGATCAACCCCACGAGTACCTTCAAAAATGGCAACTCGTGCACGAGCACGTTCGGGTCAGTTGCTTGTTCGCTTTGCTTCGCTTCAGTGGTTTGCATCGTTCAATCCTCGTCGTCCAGAAACTGCATGGAGCGCTCTCGCTTGGCCGACATGGCCTTACGCAGCCAAGGTGGCGGGTCACCGGTCATCATGCCTTGCACTTTGGCGATCACCGTCTCGATCGTCTCGGGCTGGCTCAGCTTCACCGGGTGAATCTTGGCGCTGACGACCTTGGCTGCGGCCGGGCCACCGATCGCCAGACAGAACAGCAGATTGCAGCCCGCAATCGCCGCCACCTTGGGCCCAATCTTGTCGATTTCCGCGTTGTGCGTGCCGCTCTCGTCCGAGGTCTCGTCGAAGCCGACCGCCTCGATGAAGCGGCTCGCCGTCGGCGTGACCTCATACACGGCGAACTTCTTCGCTGAGCCGAAATGCGCGTTCACCGCCTTGACGTCTTGGGTGGCGACCGCGACTCGCAATGTCAACGCCTCCGCCGCGCCCGCAGGCTCACCCCCCTCCACCACTGACAGCTTACGCATCGACATGTCGGCTATCCTCCAGAATCGGGGCCGGCGGGATGGCATCCGGGAAATCTTCCGGCTTGTGTTCGTGCAGCTGGCCCATGAACAGATTGGCTATCTCGTAGATGAGCTCACGCGTGCCGCGGTAGCCCGCCAGTAGCCGGTGTTGGTGCCCGAGCCGGTCGAAGATCGGAAAGCCGATGCGAAACAGCGGAAGTCCCAGGGCTTCGGCCGCTTGGCGACCATGACTGTGCGTAACCAAGAGCTCG
Organism: Polyangiaceae bacterium; assembly: GCA_035688655.1. Classification (GTDB taxonomy): domain Bacteria; phylum Myxococcota_A; class Polyangia; order Polyangiales; family Polyangiaceae; genus PMG-095. The sequence goes on from DASSMT010000249.1 coordinate 2,731, forward strand.
GCGCGCTGTGCGCGCGCCAGCTCTTCCAGATCTCCCAGGTCGCCAACATGTACACTTTCACAAGGCAACGAAGCCAAGTTCGGCGAGTTCTTGGTGGAGCTCACCGCGACCACCACCTCTGCCCCCAGCTTGCTCAGGAGCTCCACGAGCGCACACAGCAGATCGGGATCGGCGGCGACCGCAATCCGCTTTCCGCTCAGGTGAAAGTGCGCGTCCAGCATCGCGTCGATCAGCTGGCTGCGCTGTTGCTTGAAACGAGCGGGCACGGACTTTCCCGACAATTGCGACAAAAGCGCAATGAGCTTGTCGCTCGCTTCGAGCCCGATCAGGGTCGGCAGCACCGTGAATGGCACGTCGATCTTCTGGCTCAGGGTTTCGGCGGGACCGCGCATGTGCTCTCCGAGCGCGAGTACGTGCACGGCACGTGCCATATCCTTCACCTCACCGAGCGGTGTGCCGCCCAGGCTCGTGCCCACGTAGGCGTCGGGCACATGGCCATCGAGCGAGCTCGAAACATCCGGTAGAAATCGCGCCGTGAGCCCGAAGGCCTCGATGATCTCACTCAACTCGGCGATTGCACCAGGTGTCTCGTGTACGCCCGGCAGCACGTTGAGCACCCGCGGTGGCGCGCCTTCGAACGCCCGTGGCGTCACCAGCGCTTCGATGATCGCCTTGGTGGCCCTGGCCCAACCGTCCTCGAGCGCGCCCTCGAAGTCCGGGGTCGACGCGAACACGATCTTGGAATCGTCGAGCTCACGACGCTTGGCGACGATATTTTTCAGCTCGCCGGCGAAGTCCTCGCCGCGCGTCTCGACCAACGCGGTGGAGGCGACGCCGATGAATTTCGGCTTCATGCGTGTCGCGATATTGACCAGCGCCTCTTCCAGATTGTCCGCGCCGCCGAGGACCGTCGCCGGTTCGTTCATCGCGGTCGTCTGGAGGGGAATCGCCTCTTTGAAGTGGCGCACCGCTAGTACGAGCGCGAACGAGGTACAGCCCTGGGAGCCGTGAAACAGCGGCACTGCGCCCTCGACCCCGAGAAACGCCAGGGCCGCCCCCAGGGGGGTCGAGGATTTGAGCGGGTTTTCCGCGCAAGACTTGCTGGGGAGGATGACGCGGGCCATGGCTCCTTCGACTCAGGCCGATGCAGCCAGGGGGAGCTCAGGCAGAGCCGCTTCCCCGTAGCCGGGTTCCCACGGCGCAGGCCTTCGTACCTCTGTCCAAACCGGACTGTTGATTTCGAGATCGAGTTGCCGCACGAGCTCGACCATCCCGTCGTATCCGCCATAGGCGTAGTGCCGCTCCTGATTGATGTCGAGCCATGGCACCTTGGCTTTGAGCGCGACGAACTGTGTGCGACCGCCGGAGAGCAGAATGTCCGCCTCACCGCGCACCAGCTGATCGTACATCTGGCGTGGCGGGATCGAATCGACCATGTGCGCGTCGCCGCCCATCAATTCCTTGATGCGCTCCTTGTCTTCCTTGGTCGACTTGCGGGTCGAAGTCCCCACCACGACCATGCCGATCTCCTGCAGCGCGGAGACCACTGACCACGACTTCACCCCGCCGGTATAGAGCAGCACGCGCTTGCCCTCCAGCCGAGCCTGATACGGCTTGATCCGCGCCCAGGCGCGCGCCTCTTCGGAAGCGATCAGCGCCTCGGTACGCTCGATCAAATCTGCAGGCGCCCCGCGCTCGACGAGCATTTTGGCCGTCGTGCGCAGGGTATTCGACGTATCCTCGATGCCGTAGAACGAGCACTCGAAATAGGGGATTTGATAGCGCTCCTCCATTTTGCGCGCCAGATTGATCAGCGCCGTGGAACAGACCATCAGGTTGACCGAAGCGCGATGTGACGACGCCACTTCGCGATAGCGCGCGTCCCCGGTGATGCAGGCGTGCAGGCGGATGCCGAGCTGCTCGAACAGCGGCCGCACTTGCCACAGCTCGCCCGAGAGGTTGTATTCGCCCAGAATGTTGATGTCCAACGGCGTCACGAGCTCGGGTTCCAGCGTGCCGATCACGTGATCGAGCAGCGCCTCTCCCGCCAGCTTGTTGCCGAGGTTCTTGGCGCCCACGAAGCCGGGCGCGTTGACCGGAATCACCGGGGTGCCAAACTTCTCCGTCGCGTGCTTGCACACGGCGTCGATGTCGTCGCCGATCAAGGCGGTCACGCACGTGGAGTACACGAACACCGCCGGCGGCGCGTGCCGCGCGATCGCTTCTTTGATCGCGCGATACAGCCGCTTTTCCCCGGTGCCCATCACGATGTCGACTTCAGTCACGTCGGTCGTGAAGCCGCGCCGGTAAGTGCTGGGCCCCGACGTCGCCGCGTGGCGGTTGTCCCAGCCGTTGCCTTCACACGCCAGCGGACCGTGCACCAGGTGCACCACATCCGTGATCGGCTGGAGCGCGATTTTGGCGCCGTCGAAGGCGCAGCCGCCGGCGGCTGCGCCCGGGGTGAGTGGCTTGGTGCAGCCTTTCTTGCGTTCCTTCGCACCCTTGGCC